>CASBRB010000268.1 GCA_949127975.1 Oscillatoriales cyanobacterium PMM_0019
CATCCCAGCTAGAGCTACAATTAACAAAGTCATTCCAGGGCGTTGGCGCATCCAATCCCACAGACGCCACTGAGGCCAACGGCGTTTTGGGGTGAGGACAATTGTAGTTACCTGTTCGTTACACTGGATAGTTTCTCCTGTCTCATCGGATTGGCTCCAAGTGCTAGTTACCTCCAACGTCACTGGTTCATCCTCCCACAGAGGTTTTAAACTTATGCCTTGATATGGTATTGTATTGGTAAAGGTATCGATCGCACGGGTTCCGGCTAATCGATCGTGCAGTGTACGTCTATCGCCAGTCAACCACAAAGTAGCACTTTCCCCCAGCAACATCAACCCAACTAATCCGGTTAATATCCCTAAATCTGGAAACGCACCTGTAACGCGCCAGATTAGGTAGGCTACGCCTACTGGCAAGCCCAACAATCCGACTCCTGAGCGAATCAAGATACGTCCCCAACCTGGAGGTGCCCCGGAGGCTTTCACTACCTGAACGCCAAACCAACCCTTGGAAGGGGTTTGTCCAGTTTTTGCAAGTTTATACATTTGCCAGCCTGCCACCACCAATGGCGCTATAATAGCTCCGCACCATAACAAATTTGTTATCGGAGCAACTTTTCGCTGACTTAGGTGTCGCCAAGGAAGTGCTAAGGCTTTGGCTAGAGCTTCGGTGGTGGTTGCCACTACTGGGTTGAGGGGAACCGTTGCTGCTGAGCGATCGTTTACGTACAGACCAATACTATAGGGAACTAGGGCACTGGCAGCAATCAGTGAAATTTCCACCACCCAGGCGGCACAACGCCGGGTAACCAGTGGCAGCCGTTGAATTTGTCCTGGCAATAACTTATTGGAGTGATTTGAACTTTTTTTGATTCTTGGGCTAGCCATAGGATAAACCAGATGAGGAACCAACGCCTAAAGATGATACTGCCATCAGGATACTGCGAGTATAGGTTACAGCCACGGTAGGAACATCTACTATCCCTAAGCGTCTCTAAATCTAGAAATTTTATATTCAGCGTCTCATAAAACGGACAAGGCGATAATAATATGAAGATACATCAGCATTGGATGGTTATTCCCACAGTTTTAGCTCTTATGTTGGGCGGCACTGGTGCGGCTCACGGTTCCAATATAGAACTGACGCCCCGTTTCCAGCCAGATCCGATGGTTCTCAACGGTACCTCTGGTGGAGATAAGTCTACCCCAGACTGCGGCAATATTGCTGCGACACCGAACTATGCGCTCAAAATGAGCAGTGATTTTCAATACTTGCGCTTCACTCTGGCTAGCAGTGGGCAGCCTACCCTTTTAATCCAAGATCCGAAAGGAAAGCGTACCTGCGTCTCGGCAGATAGCTTTTCTGGGGGCAATATTGTCTCGCCTGGGTATTGGCCACAAGGAACTTACCTTCTTTACATAGGCGATCGCGCTGGTGGTCACCATTCTTACACCCTATCGATCACACAAAAACCCGACTAGCGCCAAAACCAACCAAACACTAATCCTCCAGCACAGAGGCTTTAACTTCCACCGCTTGGACGTCAATTGTGCCGGGGGGCGTCAGGCGACAAAAATGACTGTTTTCTGCCTTGAGGCTTTCTCCACAATTGGGACAGCTAAACTGGGTACGGTTGAAACCTTTAAACTCATAGCTACACACTGGACACTTGTCCTCAACCACGTTGCGTTTCACCCACCAGCGAAATCCCAGTAACGCTATTACTGGAGCTATCACGATGAACGCGACCAAAAGCAGAAAAGATTTCACTAACCAGCCTAGCCCAATCATCCCCAGCAACCAAATAACTGCCAGAATGGTGAGCCAAGAGCGGAAGCCAGAAAGGTTGAACTGCAAAATTTTAGGGCTGTTTTGGTTCACAACTGTCTCCTCGGTGCGCGATCGCTTGGAACACTTCGATCCTAGTTTAGCTTGAGCGCCAAAAAGGATTTATCCTTGAGGAAGCCCAAGAGGGAGGGGGAGAGGGAGAGGGAGAGGGAATATATACAAACCCTCTCCCTCTTAGGCATGGCTCCCGCGCTCCCGATCTACTTTAGGTGGGATTGTGACCATGAATCGTATTTTTTCACCTTTTCAGCAGTTTCTACTCACCTGGCTGTTAGTTCTACTTACGGGCTGGTTGACGCTCAGTGCCCTGAGTTATCTGGGCGAACCCATCAGCATTCTGCTGACAGCGGCGCTCATTGCCTTTTTCCTCAACTATGCCGTTGCTGCTCTTCTACCGTTCTTACCCCGTAGTGTGGCAGCGCTTCTCGTCTATTTGTTAGCTGGAATTACTGTGGTACTGATTGGTTTGACTCTGGTACCACCAGTGTTTAATCAGGCGGCACAGTTCGTGGCTAATTTTCCTTCTGTTCTGGAGTCAGCCCAGGAGCAACTGGCTGCATTCCAAACCTGGAGTATGAATCATAATTTGCCTTTTGACGTGCGGCTATTGACTTCTGATTTGGTGGCACGAGTGCAAACAGTTGTCCAAACGCTCACTAGCAAAGGGTTTGGATTAGTTTTAGGTACATTTAATTGGTTTTTTGACTTAATTTTTATTCTGGTAATGGCGTTTTATATGCTCGTGGATGGCGAAAGATTATGGCAGGGTATAACCAGTATCTTTTCTCCTCAAATTCAATATAGTTTGACGGAAACACTAGCCAAAAATCTGCAACGGTTTGTTTCTGGACAACTGTTTTTGGGTTTGTTTATGACAATTACCTTGGCTCCAGCTTTCTTTTTTTTAGGAGTTCCCTTTTTCCTGCTGTTTGCCGTTTTCATAGGAGCGATGGAAGTTATTCCCTATGTTGGGGCAAGTTTAGGAATTACTACAGTAACGATTGTGGTGGCTTTTATTAACTGGTGGCTGGCTTTGAAAGTTTTGGCGGTGGCGATCGGCCTCCAACAAATAAAAGATAATATAGTAGCCCCTCGCCTGATGGGCAATCTCACAGGTTTATCCCCAGTGGTAATTTTTGTGTCGTTACTACTAGGAGCCAAAGCGGGAGGACTATTGGGAGTAATTCTGGCAATTCCGTTGACAGGAGTAATAAAAACCCTTGCTGAAATTCTTCTCGAACCGACGCTGCCACCCCAAACTGGCTCCTTTTTTCACAATCCCTTTGACAAGGGTAAACTCAATCCAGCGCCTAAAACATCGGAGAAGTCTGAAGAATGAACAGGAGTCAGGAGTCAGGAGTCATTTTCTCGTTCCCAGGCAGGAGCCTGGGAACGCTGTAGTGGAGGCTCTGCCTCCACCACAAGTAACAAGTAACAGGAGACAGGAGTCAGGAGTCAGGAGTCAGTGATAAAGGCTGTATTTTTAACTAATAGCTGGGGCGATCGATCCAGTTTTTAAACGTTCTAAATCCTTCAATACCATTTTTTCTATCAAAACTTCAAAACTAACTTTAGGTTCCCAGCCGAGGTTAGATTTAGCTTTTGTGGGATTCGCTAACAGTTGAAAATGTTCATCTGGTCGGAATAACTTAGGATTGACAACTACATAGCGAGTCCAATCCAGCCCCATACACTCAAAAGCAATTTTCACCAAATCCATTACGCTGTGCAGTTGTCCAGTGCCAATCACGTAGTCCTGCGGTTCTTTTGCTTGCAACATCTGCCACATTACTTCCACATAATCGCCTGCATACCCCCAGTCCCGTTTGGCATCTAGGTTGCCCATTTCCAGGGTGTCCCTCAACCCTAATTTTATCGACGCCGCCGCCAAAGTTACCTTTCGTGTCACAAAAGCAGGGGGGCGTAGGGGTGACTCATGGTTGTATAATATGCCACTACAGGCAAACAAACCATAGCGCTGCCGTTGATGTACCATCGTCCAGTGAGCGTGTAATTTTGCCGCCCCATAGGGATTCATCGGGCGAAAAGGCGTTTCTTCATCTTGAGGCGATCGATCTACATCCCCAAACATTTCCGAACTGCTTGCTTGATAAAACCGCGTTGCCAAACCGACCTGACGCACTGCCGTTAATAGTCGTGTTGCTGTGCCTGTGATCAAGTCTAGTGTTCCCAGGGGGTCGTTCCAAGAATCAGGCACAAAACTAGGTGCTGCCAGATTATATATTTCTTGGGGCTGTAGTTTTTCCACCACCTGCAATAGTGCGGTACTATCCGTTAAGTCTACAGCACAGATCTGAATTTTAGCCGCCAATGAGCCTAGTTTAGCCACATTTGCTTGCCGATCGGGTGGCACCAATCCAATCACCCGGTAGCCCTGTGCCAGCAGCAATTGGCTAAGGTAGTAGCCGTCTTGACCAGTTATTCCTGTAATTAGCGCTGTTTTTACCATATTTCGGCTATATATTGCTATTATTGCTAAAATTAGACGCCTGATAAAGTTTTTTGGCGGCACAGTAGCACTGCCAAAAAACTTACAGGCGTCATAGGAGCGAATTAGGTGCAGTTTTAGAACAAACCTAAGGTGAGAGATTTGTCGATCGGCAATGTGGCACCGATACCCAGCCATATAGTAAACAGGGTTCCAAATAAGAAAACTGCTGTTGCCACCGGACGGCGGAACGGATTTTGGAACTTGTTGACGTTCTCAATAAAGGGAACGAACATTAGTGCTAGAGGAATCGCGGTCATCGCCGCAATCCCCAGCAGTTTATTAGGAACCGTGCGCAGAATTTGGAAAACCGGATATAAATACCATTCTGGCAGGATTTCTAGGGGGGTGGCAAAGGGGTTGGCTGGTTCGCCCACCATAGCTGGATCTAGAACAGCTAGAGCGACACAGCAGGCGATCGTCCCGACAATTACCACCGGGAAGATGTAGAGCAGGTCATTGGGCCAAGCGGGCTCACCGTAATAGTTGTGTCCCATACCTTTGGCGAGTTTAGCCCGTAATATTGGATCGCTGAGATCCGGCTTTTTAACTGTTGCCATTTTTTAGTGTTATCTCCTTCATCAAACAGATTGGCAGGTACTAGCAGCAATTTGATAATCTACAACGGACCAGAAATGCCCTGCTTGCGAATCATCAAAAAGTGTAGTAACATGAACACAGCGATCAGCCACGGCAGAACAAAGGTGTGCAGGCTGTAATACCGCGTCAGGGTAGCTTGCCCGACACTAGCACCACCACGGATGGCTTCGACAATCAAGGTACCGACAAAGGGAATTGCTTCTGGTACACCAGAGACAATTTTTACTGCCCAATAACCAACTTGATCCCAAGGTAGTGAATAGCCGGTAACGCCGAAAGAAACCGTAATCACTGCCAGCACCACACCAGTTACCCAAGTCAGCTCGCGAGGCTTTTTGAACCCACCGGTGAGGTAGATCCGGAAAATATGCAAAATCATCATCAGCACCATCATACTGGCTGACCAGCGGTGGACGGAGCGGATTAGCCAGCCGAAGTTGACTTGAGTCATGAGGTACTGTACTGATGTAAAAGCCTCGGCGACTGTCGGCTTGTAGTAAAACGTCATTGCAAATCCAGTGGCAAACTGGATCAAAAAGCAAACCAGAGTAATCCCACCCAGACAGTAAAAAATATTAACGTGGGGAGGTACATACTTGCTACTGACGTCTTCAGCAAGCGCCTGAATTTCCAAGCGTTCCTCAAACCAGTTGAATGCTTTCGAGTCTGTTACTTGTTTAGTGAACATGAAGCAAGAATTCCTAAATATCTATTCCTTTGACTCATGAGTACGAAATCGACATACTCTCTACAAAAAATGTAACATAGCTCGAAAAGAGGTTTTCGTGTCATGCGTAAGCGAAGTTTCTGGATTGGGTTGTTATTGATTTTCCAAATTATACTGACCTTTAGCTGGTGGACACCGACGGCGATCGCTTTAACACAAGAGCAGACCCTAATAGCACAAGCTTGGCGAATTGTCAACTCTGCTTATGTGGATAAGACGTTTAACCATCAAAATTGGTGGGCTGTGCGTGAGAAAGCTATTATAGCAGGGGCGGGAAATCGCGAGGAGGCGTATGCAGCTATTGGGAAAATGCTGGCAACGCTAGACGATCCGTTTACACGGTTTTTGACTCCCGAACAGTACCGCAGTTTACAGGTAACTACCTCTGGGGAACTGAGTGGCGTGGGATTGCAGATTGCTCTGGATGGCGAAACCAGAGAGTTGGAAGTAGTGGCACCACTAGCCGATTCTCCAGCCGCCGCCGCCGGAATCCAAACGCACGATCGCATTGTGATGATTAATGGCGTCCCCACTAAAACAATCACCCTAGACGAAGCAGCAGCCCGGATGCGGGGCACTGCGGGCACAGAAGTTACCCTGACGATTCAACGACAGGAAGAAACCCCCAGAGAAATCAAATTAGTGCGATCGCACATTGCCCTAAACCCAGTGTACGCCAAAATTAGTTCCGATCCACAAGGGGTGCCAATTGGTTATATCCGCCTTAGTCAGTTTAGTGCCAACGCCACGACTGAGGTAGCCCATGCAATAGAACGTCTTCAGCAACAAGGAGCCCAAGCCTACATTCTAGACTTGCGGAATAATCCAGGAGGCTTGTTGCAAGCAGGCATTGAAATTGCCCGCTTATTTTTAGATAAAGGCACCATCGTCTACACCGTCAACCGACAAGGCGTGATTGGCAACTTTGATGCAACTGGCTCAGCCTTGACAGATGCTCCATTAGCGGTTTTAGTGAACCAGGGCACTGCCAGTGCCAGTGAAATTCTCGCTGGTGCTTTACAGGACAATGGTAGGGCACAACTGGTGGGTGAAAAAACCTTTGGCAAAGGCTTAATTCAATCATTATTTGACTTGCCCGATGGTTCTGGGTTAGCAGTTACTGTCGCCAAATACGAGACACCAAACCACCGAGATATCCATAAACTAGGTATCACCCCAGATAAAGTGGTGTCCTTAGAGCCACTTACATTCAACAAAGATGGGAAGATATCAGATCTACAATACCAGGCAGCAGTAGAACTGTTAACCAGCAAGCCAGTACTTGCTGCCGATCCTAAAAGTTGATGTTGAGTGTTGAGTACATCAACAGGACTTACGCACTGCCTCTATATATAGCGGGTTCGTAGGGGCAAACCCCCTGTGGTTGCCCCTATATATGCCAGTGTGCGTAAGTCCTGATCGATAAACCCGGTGGCACTCGATAAAGGCGCTCTTTGTCGATCCTAGGGAATTGTGGCGAGAACATTTTCCAGAAAAACGATAGCTAAGTGGCGTTTTGAGGATTACGATCGCCATGCCAAACGTCGCGTTAAAATATAGCGGTTCGTAGGGGCAATCCCCCTGTGGTTGCCCCCTATATATGCCCAGTCTTCTTTTTCGCTAGTTTATCTTAGTTTGGTAGAAAATGTATTATTTTAATCTAGACCGAATCACAGCTCAAATTATTCCTCAAGGGCTTTTACAGATAATGATGGTACTTGCGGAGTACAAAGGTAAACAGGATTTGTTCAAGCAACAGGCTCCACAAAGATTAGAAACTTTGAAACAGGTGGCGATCGTACAAAGTACAGAATCCTCTAATCGCATTGAGGGGATTACTGCACCATCAGAGCGGGTATTGGAGTTAGTTCAAGAAAAAAGTACGCCAGACACACGCTCTGAGAGAGAAATAGCTGGCTATCGAGACGTGCTAGCAACCATCCATGAGAATCATGCTAATATTCCATTCACTTCAGGGGTTGTCCTGCAATTTCATAGAGATTTATACCGATACCAAGCTAATCTTGGCGGACGGTGGAAATCTACTGACAACGAAATTATCGCCACACTTCCAGATGGCACAAGAGTTGTAAAGTTCCGAGCGCTGCCAGCTTATTGCACGCCCACAGCTATGGATGAGTTGCATAGAGGGTTTAATATGGCATGGGATTCTGGAGAAGTTGAGCGATTGTTATTGATTTCAACCTACATTCTTGATTTCCTTTGCATTCATCCCTTCGCAGATGGTAACGGTCGAATATCACGTTTACTAACTCTGCTGCTCCTATACAAGGCAGGATATGAAGTTGGGCAGTACATCAGTTTAGAGAAGATTGTTGAACAGACAAAGCAAAGTTATTACGACACTCTTTCTAGATGTTCTCAAGGATGGTTATCAGGTCAACATGAGTTATTGCCTTGGTGGGATTATTTTTTAGGAATAATGCTATTGACTGCTTATCGTGAATTTGAGTCCAGAATCCAATCCTCAATTTAAATTCAATCAACAGACCTATACTCCGTCGAATGATTATAGGTGGTAGAATATATATCAGGACTTATGCACTGCCTCTAGATATAATTCCATGTAAAATGCTCATTCCATTGTTCTTGGCGTGGATGGTAGAGCCTAGCTATCTCACCGCTTACTAAATCGCGACCATCAGTTTTATTGTACTTGTGATTATTGCATCCCTGACATGGCAAGTTGATAAAGTCTGCGATGTTCTTCCCAGCAAAAAGTGACGCGGTTTGTTCGAGTCCCTGCTGAATATCCGACGAACTTGGCTGTTCGGGAAAGCCAATCTCTAAGAGCTTGAGAACTTCTAATCCCATCTCAACGGCTTGTTTGGGTTTCACCTGGGCTGTAGAAGCAGAAAGCTTGATTTCATACACTTTCACCTTATCCAGCAGCGTTCTGGCGTTGTGCAGCACTATCTCAGCTATTTCTTCCATCTGCACTTCTTGAGTCGATTCTGGCAATTTTTGTAATTGAAGTGCCATAAATTATACCACATCATCGGTCAGTGTCAAGGTTCGTACTTGAAACAAGTTTCCAGGTCGTGCTTGATTCCGCAGGCACTTTGATAGCGGTCTTCAGCATTCTTCGCCATCAGTTTGCGGGTCTTGCGTACTTAGTATGCTAAATTATCAGTTTAACAAGTCTGCAACCAAGCTGTATGGGATTTCGGTGCGTAGGCGTAGCCCGCCGTAGGCATCGCATTCTGATATAGAACAAATTTAGCGAAATATTTGGTCAAACCCTGACATAACAAGGCGCGTGAAGTTTGTTTTCAGGTAAATTAGCATACCAAGTACGGAAGAGCCATTACATTTGACCTGTTTAAATCCATTATAGCATGACTCTGAATAAATTCAGACGTGTCGTCGTTCCTCCACGCAATAAATTGACGTGGCGACCCGCCGGACGGATTACTTAAGGTGGTGAACTGGAACA
>CASBRB010000269.1 GCA_949127975.1 Oscillatoriales cyanobacterium PMM_0019
CATTCAGTAAATTAAGGCGCGTATTTTTATCATTTAAGTCTTGGGTTCGCTGCGCTACCTCTTTCTCTAAAGATGAATAAAGCAGAGCATTTTCTAAAGAAATAGCTGCTTGGGAAGACAAAAGTTTCAAAATTTTGATTCTAGCCGCAGAAAAAGCCCCAACAGTTAGATTATTTTCTAAGTAAATAATCCCTATGATTTTACCTTGATTAAGAATCGGGCTACATAATACAGACTGGACATTATTTAATCTTATATAGGAATCTTCAGTAAATAAGCCTTGACTGGCAGCACTATTTAATACCACATCTTCGCGAGTTCTTTCTACATAATTAATTACTGTAACTGGTAAATTATGATAATCTTCAACTGAAATCGATTGCTGTACTACTATTGCATCAACAGAAGCTTCAGCTTCAATCAGTAGTTTTCCATCTCTTACCAGAATGAGTAAGCCGATTTGCGCTCCCGCATTTTCTATCATTAAGCGCATTAATTTTACTAGCAATTTATCTAAAAAGATTTCACTAGAAATCGTTTGTGCAGCTTTCATTACTGTCGCTAAATCCAGTGCTTCTGATTGAGTTGTGTTAGAACTTTCAAGGGAGTTAACGCTAGTTGGTGTAAAAGTTTTAGCAAGCAACTGTGGATATTTATTTTCCAAATCTTCCACTTTACGAACAGCCCCCCATTGCTGGTAGCAATAGCGAGCTTCAGTTAGATAAATTTTGGCAAATTTTTCTTTGCCTTTACTTAACCAGAACTTAGCTGCCAATTCGTTGCCTAGAGCTACATCTTGGATAAAGTCATTTTCTCTAGCTGATTCAATGGCAGAGTCGTACAAATCGATAGCTTCTTTCCATTTTCCAGAAATAAAATGTATTTCTGCCTCTACCAAGAGGTATTTGTGCAAAAAATTTTCTGGGCAATTATCTACCCAAATTTTCATCTGATTTTGATTAGCTTCTAACTTTGACCAATATTGTTCTTTTTCTAAGTCTGAAGCTGATGCATAGAGGGCTATTAGTGTAAGTGAAGTATAAAAATTATATTCAGCTGCGGTAAATAAAGTTACAATTGCATGGAGGATTTCTTTGTCTAAATTAGAATATTCTAATGCTTTAGAAAAGTTGTCGTATAAATAAAATACTTGCATTTTTAAAACAAAGTATACCCCTAAAGACATAAAGTTTTTATGTTCATTACAATTTGTTATATGTTCTCGATCTTTCTTCAGATCGAAGCTGTCAGAAATTAACGTCAAATCTTGCAAATCGTCTAGGGCTATTTTTATCCCTAAAAGTGTATCCATTGACCACTGAGATTGGTATTTATTAGCTATTTTTAAAGAAATAAACAACTCATCATTCAAGGTTTTTAAATTTTTGCCTTGGTGAAAATAATTGATCGTTTTCAGGATTAAATTATAGCAAGCAAATAACAAGTTTCCAGATTGTAAACAGATCTTATACCCTTCATTTAACAAATCTTCGTGCCATTTGAGATGTTTTACCCAATGGTTTAAGCCAGAACCAATCGTTATATAATTTTGACCCCTTTCAGGCTGGTTAGGAAACTTCTCAGAAAGCTTGACACCCAACCAGCCAAACTCATAGCCAGATTTATAATCAGATAAAACAACCACCAAGTTAATGCCATAGGATGAATAGCAATATGATGATACTGGAGAGTTACCATATTTTAGAAATAATTTTATAATTTTTATAGTCACTAAAGACCAAAGCTCTGGGTTATTAAAAAATGTAGGTGAAATTATATTAGCTAATAAATTTATAGTCGTATTTATTTCAGGATTATCTATTTCTGGTAAATCCATTAATGACAAAATATCTCGATCGCTTAAACTGTTTTGGAGTTCAGCTAATTCGCTTTCTATCGCTGGCTTTATATCGGTCAAATCTAAGTCGATACCTAATAACTGCAAACCCCTTATCCCAAATTCAATAGCTTTTGTATATTTACTAACCAGCGTGTACATCACAATCAGTGTATTATACATATTTGCTTTTTCTAATGTCGAATGTGCTTTAGCCAATATTTGGTTAACATAATGTTCGGACTTGTCAAAATTACCGTTTAAATATTCAACCTCTGCCCGTTCTTTATATAGTTCATAAGCCAATTCATAGTGGTTACTCCAGATATCTTCCGTTAATTTTTCCATAGCTGAGATCGCATATTGCAGGGCTGCCAAATAAGCGGTAGCAGATTTAGCTTTTTTGCTAGCTATCAAATTCAAATATGCTAACTCAATTTTTTCCGATTCTGATTTTATCAAATCTCCGCTCGCATTCAGATGATTAACCAGATCGAAAATTTTCTCCTCCCGTTCTGATAAAGGAGTGCTTTCCAGTATGCGCCTGCCAATCCTCAGATGAACTGCTTTTTTATTTTCCTCATCAATTAGAGCATAGGCGGCTTGTTGCACGCGATCGTGTAAAAATTTATACTCAAATATTACCAGCTGAGAATTCATTATTTCTCTTGAGGTAAGCTGTAATTGTGATGTAGGGATAATCAGTTTTGACTGGATGGCTGGCAACAGTTCTTCAAAGGTTCCAGTCAGAGTTGTTTCAGTAATCATCGCCAGATTAGTTAAATCAAACTTATTCCCAATACAAGCCGCTAATCGTAAAACTTGTTGCACTGATTCTGGTAGTTTTTTCAATTTCCCGATCGTTAACTCTACCACATTATCAGTAATCTCCTTTGCTTCAATCTCAGCGATATCCCACTGCCACTTGACACTCACTTGTACTTCCGACGAACCTTGAAACTTTAATAAATTTTCCTGGTATAAAGTAGTTAAAAATTGATTTACAAAGAAGGGATTACCTTGAGTTTTCCCTATCACCAGCTCTGCCAAAGCCTTTACTGTGTGCTTATCAGCATGTAGAGTATCAGCAATCAAGTGAGTCACATTCTCCAGGTTTAAGGGGGATAAGGTAATCTGGTTTATCCTAGTTCCTTGCTGACGAAGCTTGTTTATCGTCATCATCAAGGGATGCTCCGAGTTGACTTCATTATCTCTATAAGCCAGAATCAAGAATAAATATTCGATCTTTTCTTCCGTCATCATCAACTCTATGAGTTTGAGTGTGGCAGCGTCTACCCACTGTAAATCATCTAAAAATATTACTAAGGGATGCTCTAGCTGCCCAAACACCCGAATGAAGTTTTGAAAAACTCTATAAAAACGCTGATTAGACTGCTCTGCTCCCAATTCGGCGACAGTTGGTTGTTTGCCAACAATTAGTTCTACTTCGGGAATCACATCAATAATAATTTGCCCGTCACTACCAAAAGCTTCTAAGAGTTTTTTCTTCCAGATGTTGATTTGCTCTTCACTTTCGGTGAATATTTGCCGGATCAATGATTGAAAGGCAGCCGCTATAGCCGAGTAAGGAATGTTCCGCTTAAATTGGTCAAATTTTCCAGAAATAAAATAGCCACGCTGCCGAGTGATGGGTTTATACATTTCTTGCACTAGCGCTGATTTACCAACACCTGAATAACCCGATATCAACATCAGCTCTACTCTACTTTTTCCCGATTCAGGGGGTTGAGATACTCGTTCAAATGATGTTAACAAAGTTTTCAGTTCTGCTTCTCTGCCATACAGTTTTTCGGGAATTTGAAACTTTTCATAAATATCTTGACTGCCCAGATGAAAATCTTCTATTTTTTCTAATTGTTGGAGTTGCGTTAAACATATCTGCAAATCTGCTTTGATTCCGCAAGCACTTTGGTATCTCTCTTCTGCTGTTTTTGCTAACAACTTCATCACCACTTCTGAAACAGCTTTAGGAATCTCTGGCTTGAGTTCGTGGGGTGGCACTGGATATTTCGCTATGTGACAATGCACCAACTCCATCGCATCATTAGTAGGAAAAGGCAGTTGGTAAGTCAGCAATTCATAAAAGGTAGCTCCTAGGGAATAAAAGTCTGTGCGATAATCCATTCCTCGGTTCATTCTACCTGTTTGCTCTGGAGATAAATAAGCTAATGTTCCTTCTAATACATTGGGATTGCCCATCGCAGGATTTTCCCGGGATAACACGCTGGCAATCCCCAAGTCTATCAGTTTGAGTTGCTCGGTTTCCGGATTTAAAACAATATTAGTTGGATTAATATCTTTGTGAATAATATTTTGCTGGTGAACTGCGTCGATGGCTTCAGCAATTTTGATAGCCATGTTTAAAAATTCAGACAGGGTAAACTTTATGGAATTCATTAAGATTTTTAATGATGACCCGCCAAAATCCTCCAAAACTATTACTACAGTGTTCCGATATCGCGAAAACTCATAAGCTTTAATAACCCCTTCCAGGTTCAGAGAGCGGGTAATTTCATATTCTTGCTTATATCTGCGTAGCTCTTCCAGAGTGGGATAATCTTCCTTGAGTACCTTCAGGATAACTGGTTGACTATCCCTGATGCGGATACTTCGATAAACCAGGGAATGGTTACTTTCATAGATTTGAGCAACAATCTGGTAGCCTGGAAGTACAATCATATTAGGTTTCTAAGGTGGGATGAAAATAATCGTAGATTTGCTGGGCTAAATGAGGACCAATTCCTGGAACTTTAGCCAGTTGTTCTGGTGTCGCTTCCCGGATGTAGTCGAGGGAGTGAAAGTGTGCTAGCAGTTGTTTTTGCCGATGGAATCCCAATCCTGGAATGTCATCTAAGCGCGATCGCTTTAGTTTATCACTCCGCTGCTGCCTGTGAAAAGTCACGGCGAAGCGGTGAGCCTCATCTCGCAGTCGTCGCAATAACTGCAGCCCTGGTTGCTCCGAATTAGTCTGTAATGGTAGAGATTCACCTGGTAGAAATATCTCCTCTCGCTGTTTGGCAAGACTAACCACACGCAAGTCTTCCAGTAAATTCATCTCTCGCAAGACGCTGACAACTGCTGACAACTGCCCTTTACCGCCGTCAATCATCACTAAATCTGGCCAATCAGATCGATTTTCGATTTTGGCAAAATCATCTGTTTCTACATACTTGCGGAAGCGGCGCTGGATGACTTCTGCAAGGCTGGCAAAATCATCTGAATGCCCAGATCGGACCTCTTCACTTTTAATCTTATAGTGACGATAGTGTTGCTTTGCTGGTAAACCGTCTATAAATACTACTTGAGAAGCCACCGCATTAGATCCCTGAATGTGGGAGATGTCGTAGCCTTCAATTCGTCGCGGCAATTCTGGCAAATCAAGAATGCTGGCTAAATCCTGCATCGCTTGGGCGTTGGCATCGCCTAATTTTTGCATCCGCGCTAGTTCATACTCGGCATTGCGCTCTACCATTTCAATCAGCTCGGCTTTGGTTTGCCGTAGGGGAGTGATAATGCGTACTTTGCTCTGCTTGCGCTCAGTTAAAAACTCTGCCAACATTTCCCCATCTGGCAACTCATATTGCACCAAAACCTCGGATGGTATTTCTACAGAGTCAGCGTTTTGATAATGCTCCTCTAATGCTCGCTGTAAAATTGCTCCCATCAACTCCCCCTCTTTCCCCCCCGTTGATGGGGGTAACTCTGCGACAAAACCTAGCCGCCCTACCAGTCGCCCAGCCCGAATTTGAAATAGTTGAATGCAGGCGTGTTTGTCGTCAGATGCCAGAGCGATCGCATCTCGCGAAATGGTATCATCAGGCAAAGATACTTTTTGGTCTGCTGTCAGGGATTTCAGCCCTGAAATCTGATCTCGGATTTTCGCTGCCTGCTCAAAGTTCATCGCCTCAGCAGCTTGTTTCATCTGTGAGGTGAGAGTATCTATCAGTTCACCTGTGCGCCCTTGGAACACCATCGCTACCTTTTGCAGCGTCTTGCGGTAATCCTCTGGTAAAATTAGCTCTTGACAGACTCCCGGACAGCGCCCTAGGTCGTAGTTCAGGCAGGGGCGATCCTTGAATAGTGGTTGAGGGCGCTGCCGCAGGGGGAATATTCTTTTTACTAGATGCAACGTTTCCCGCAACAGTCGGGCGTCAACATAGGGACCGTAGTATTTGTCTTTTTCTTTTGCCAGACGTCGATTGCGGGTGATGAAGATGCGCGGATACTGCTCTGACCAAGTAATCAGGACGTAGGGATACTTTTTGTCGTCTTTGAGCAGGACGTTAAAGTAAGGTTGGTGCTGCTTGACAAGATTAGCTTCTAGTGCTAGGGCTTCTGCTTCTGTATCGGTGACGATAAACTCAATCTCTGTCACCTGTCGCACCATCATGGCGATGCGGGGACTGAGGTTTTGGGTTTCCCGGAAATAGGAGCGGACGCGCGATCGCAGTTTCTTGGATTTGCCAATATATAGTATGCGATCGCTAGCATCGCGCATGAAATAAACACCCGGCTCAGGTGGTATTTCCTGGAGACGGCACTCTAAGCGTTCCGGATCTTGAACTAGGGGCAGGATATGAGCAGAGGTTGTCATTGACCTTCATGCCTAGGGAATCCATCGACTCGATACTATATTATTAGTATAATCTAAAAGGCAATCGCCCGCCATGAACGATAAACCCGACCAAAACCAGCGCATAGCTGAAATTAAAGCAACTATTGCCAAGGTTTTCAAACCAAAATGGTTGGGTTTCGTTCCTCAACCCAACCTACAAAATCATGAACCAGCACTAAATTATGTTGCTGACAAAAAGTAATGGCTAAGTACACAAATATCTTCGCTACCAGTAAAGCAAAATTACAATGAGCAAGCCAATTCAACTGACAGCTAGTGTCTGCGAATGTTAGATACTTTCGGTGTCAACCTACACTAGAAAAGATGCGTTTGCCCTGGAAATCCTCTCTACTGCGGCTTCTAAAATCGCTGGTTCGTGTACTAGGGCAAAGCGGACATAGCCTTCACCAGATTTACCAAACCCAGCGCCTGGAGATACTGCAACGCCAGTTTTTTCTACTAACTGAGTACAAAATCCCACAGAATCGCTGATCCAATGATCGGGCAGCTTTGCCCAAACGTACATAGTGGCGGCTGGTGTGGGAACTTGCCAGCCAATTTTGTCTAAGGCTTTGATGAAGGCATCCCTTCGTTTCCGGAAAGTTTCTACTGTTGCTTTGACTTGATTTTGAGAACCGAGCAAGGCTGCGATCGCACCGTTTAAAATACCTCGGTACTGGTTGAAATCGATCGCGCTTTTCACCTGTCGCAAGGCGCGAATCAGCTCGGCATTTCCGATCGCATAGCCGACGCGAAAGCCTCCCATATTGTAAGACTTGGACAGGGTAAAAAACTCAATTGAGACGCTTTTATCCGGGTCAGCTTGCAGAATTGAGGGGGCTTCTTCGTCTTCCAAAAACACCAAGTCAGCATAAGGGAAATCGTGAACCAGCACTAAATTATGTTGCTGACAAAAAGTAACGGCTTTCTGGAAGAAAGATATGGGAGCTACAGCGGTAGTGGGGTTGTGGGGATAGCTCAACACCATCATTCGCGCTTGAGCTAGCACTGAAGTCGGCACATCCTCAAGCACTGGTAAAAACCCATTCTCTGCCAAGATTGGCATCGGGTAGATTTGTCCACCAGCCAGGTAAACCCCTCCGGCATGGGAAGGATAACCAGGATCAAGGAGCAGGGCAAAATCCCCAGGGTTCAGCACTGCCAACGGTAAGTGGGCGGTGCCTTCCTGGGAACCAATCAGGGGAAGTACCTCTGTTTCTGGATCGACTGGTATACCGTATTTTGACTTATACCAACTGGCTGCGGCTTGACGAAAGTTTTGCGTACCGTGAAACAGCAAGTAGCCGTGAGTGCTGGTGTCCTGTAAAGACTCTTGAATCGCGGCTATGACATGCTCCGACGCGGGTAAGTCCGAAGATCCTAGAGACAGGTCGATTATTTTCTGTCCTAAGGCAGATGCTTTTGCTTTTGCCCGATCCATGTCTGCAAACACATTAGTTTGCAGGGGTTGTAAACGCTTGGCAAACTGCATTTTTACGTGCTAGGGGTGAGATGGGTTTCCAATATAGTTGCTAACTTCTGTTTGCTGATTGCTCCTTCCAAAGATGCAATCACTTCACGATTTTTAATCAACCTAAGTGCTGGCACACCTTCCACGCAGTACTGCTTGACTGTTTGGGGATTGGGATCGACTTCCATCTTCACTACCTTGAGGCTTGCGCCATAATTTGTCGCTGCCCAATCAACTGACGGTGATACCAGGCGGCAAGGACCACACCAAGGAGCCCAAAAGTAAACCAATACCGGGTGTCCGGCTTGTAAAACTTCGGTTTCAAAGTCGGTATCAGTAATGGAAATAACCTTAGTCACGCTACTCCCTATTAAAATAATTTAGCTGCCTTGTCCACTATCTATGCCAGTTACGGCAATTGCAACTGGAATATTTCAGCGGCAAGAGTTGTTTTTCTGTATTTTAGCTTGAAGAACCCCACCTAAATCATAGATTTGGATGGGGATTCCGAGAAAACCCCATAGCGCTACTGGTTAAGTTTCCTTTTCAACTCTTCTAATTCCGCATTAATAACTGGATGAGATTGAGAGCCGGATGTTTGGGCCGCTGGCGGTAGCGCTTGAGTCGGCTGTGCCCCACTACCTAATAGCATTTGTGCTTTCATTGCCGCCAATTCATCATCAACATCGCTGCCAGCTTCGAGTTGAGCGAATTGGCTTTCCAAATCTGCCCCGGCGAGCTCGGCTGCTGACTGAGAACGGGCTTCCATCATCAAGACTTTTTCTTCCATCCGCTCGAAGGCAGCCATTGCACTGCCAGTATTCATGGAGCCAATGGTATTTTGCAACTGCTCGTTAGCCTTAGCTGCCTGAGCCCGTGCCTTGAGCATATCCTTCTTAGTCTTGGCTTCGGAAATCTTGCTTTCCAAGGCCATTAGGTTACGCTTCAGGCCGTCTATTTGAGAGTATTGCTGATCCAACTGGGTTTTGAGGGTGGCGGCGGTGTCGCTGTTATTCTTTTTGCGTAGCAGCGCTTCCCGCGCCAAATTTTCATCACCTTTTGACAGAGCCAACTGGGCTTTGCGCTGCCACTCGTTGGCATCTGTTTGGGTTTTGTTGTACTGTTGCTCAGTGCGTTTTTGGGTAGCAATTGCTTGTGCCACGGCTTGACGCAGCTGCACCAGGTCCTCTTGCATATCAATTATCGACTGCTCCAGAATTTTTTCTGGATCTTCAGCCTTGCTAACCATGTCGTTCAGGTTGGCTCTAACGACTCGCCCAATCCGATCGAATAATCCCATGATGTTGTCTATCCTTTTCGAGTGTAGTAGGTTTCTGGGTTTAATTGAGTTCGCGAAATGATACTAATATTATTGCCAGTCTAAACTGCTCTTATTCCAGTGCTATCTTTAAGCCTCACATCTCTAAGAAAGATGCGCAACTCTAACATCAGGGGCAGGAGTACCAATAGAAATTTGGTTATCCTGTACGCTGAAGGCGATAGCCTGCAAAGCTGCTAATAGATTATTAACAGCGCCTACCCAATCACGGGGATAATTAAAACCACATGATGGGCATTTAAAAACCTTGTTTCCCCCAAGCTTGTGGTGAATCTTTCCACAATGGGGACAGGTTTTTGATGTATAAGACTCGTTAATACGGATGATTAACACTCCTTGACGCTTGGCAGCCTGTTCTAAATGTTCTGCAAAGCGTCCAAAAGCCCAACTCAACATATTGCGAACTGATTTCTTATTAATCTTCCTGGTTGCCTTAAGAACCATCTGTGATGTTTCATAAGTAGGAAGAAATACAAGTTTGTAAGTGTTCACAATTAAGTTAGTGGTTTTTCTGTGTAAATCATCAACCAAGCAACTAATTTTAAACCGCAGCCTACGAATTGCTAGTTGCAGCTTATAACGCAGTCTCTTGTTGGCTTTACCTTTGGCTTTAACTTTTTGGCTAATTAATTTGTCAAGGTGCAGACATAATCTAGTAATACGCCCAATATCTCCCTTGCCAATCTCCAAAATATTTTCGCCATCGTAACCAGTAAGAAAACAGCGATTCCCTGGATCAAACGCAATCACTTTATCTGAACCAGTCACAATCACTGATTTATACTGTGGGAAGCAAGCAAACCATTGTCCACGTTGATAGACGAGTTCTGTACCATACTCACATTTTTGTGGGACTTCATAACCCCACGCAGTACAATACAACAAGCCTTTCACCTTTGTAGGAAACCAAGTACCATTTTTATAAGCATCATTCTTAAACTGAATAACTTGTGATTTATCCCGACAAGAACGAAACCTCATTTTGGATAAACCACGCTCCCCAACAGGTTTAGACATCCAAGCTTTTTTAGCTTGCTTACTCGCTTGTTCTGCTTCACAAACCGCCTCTTGTCGGGTTTTCCCTAAACACTTTGTCCTCTGGGTACTGTTGGCAGCAATATTCAGATTGTCTCTCAAGTGAGTCACGTTGGGAACTGGTACTAACCCTTGCATAACAAACAGTTCTAACTGCTCGTACCCGTCCTGATAATCCTTCAACTTCCGTTTTAATGAAGCGTCTGTGACCACCTGGTGTTCGGTACGTTTTGAGCATACCTTCACGATCCCATCGTCGCTAGAGTCAAAGATGAACTCCTTTGAAACAGCCTGCCGCCCTTGGTGTGATGTACTCATCGGTCATACGTGACGCATCAACACTACCTCTCGATTGTAGCTAGCTCTTTTAGATTTGTCAAGCTATATTACCTTCATGAGATATCTCCCTATCTAATCAAAGCTCTAGAAATTTACAGCCCCGATCGGTAGGGATTAATATTATCTTATAAAAACTTAATCTAGTCGCAATCCTGGGGGTACTGGATTGTTCCCTGCCAGGAGTTGCGCTTTCATGGCCCCTAACTCTGCGTCAATTTCATTGTTATCTTCCAACGAGAGAAATTTTTTTGCTAGATCGTCGCTGTTGAGGGAAGCGAGAGCTTCGGATTGAGCTTCCAACTGCAGGACTTTATCTTCCATCTTCTCGAAAGCTTTTAAGGAACTGTCACTATTGACATTGCCCAGCATTTCGTTAAGTCTCACGGCAGCTTGAGCCGATCGGGCACGGGCGATATACATATCTTTTTTGGTTCTCATCTCAAATATTTTTCTCTCCAGTGTCCCCATATCCTGCTTCAGCTTGCTGACGAGGGCGTTTTGCTGCTGAATTTGTTGAAACAGCGCCTGTGCCGTCTCCTGGTAAGATTTGCGCTTGGTTAGGGCTTGCCGCGCTAAATCGTCGTCCCCCTTTTGCAGTGCTAACTGGGCACGACGATACCATTCATCGGCTGTGGTTTGATTTTGGCTGTGTTGTCGATCCGTGCGTTTTTGGGTGGCGATCGCACACGCCACCGCCTGTCGCATTTGAATCACATTTTGCTGCATATTTTCCACAGTCTGCTCCAGGATTTTTTCTGGATCTTCTGCTTGACTAATCAGACTGTTTATGTTAGAACGAACTACCCGCCATATGCGATCGATCAATCCCATAACTGCTACTCCCGAAAGTTTATGGATGATAAACCCAGGCAGAAATACCTTTTTGTTGAAGTTCCTGAGCAAATGTTAGAGCTTGATACTCTTTATTGAAAGCTGCCACTTGAATGCGTTCGCCATCAGGGAAGTTAATCATATAGGCAGTTTGAGCAATTTTGCGTACCTGTGCTAAATGGGTTGGGCTGACGTAGTTAGTCAGTACGTAATAGTAATCCTTTCGCAGCCGTGTAGAGCTTGGTCCCATTTTAGTGGCACTCACAGACGTTGCTGGTGTCTTTTTAATGCTGGGTGTAGGTTTTGGCACCTGGGAAGAAGGTGTTGGTGCAGTTGGTTTGATTGACGTAGGACCTGCCAGGGGTGGGAGATCTGGAGGTGGCTGTACCGAAGGTGGTAACAGAGCGTCTGCTAAATCTTTAGGATTTCCCTTAACAACAGTGCTAGTTCCAGGATTTACCACCGCAGT
Organism: Oscillatoriales cyanobacterium PMM_0019; assembly: GCA_949127975.1. GTDB lineage: Bacteria > Cyanobacteriota > Cyanobacteriia > Cyanobacteriales > CASBRB01 > CASBRB01. Next base: position 11,958 of record CASBRB010000269.1, read on the forward strand.
TGGTGAGGCTGGCTGTAACCGAGTCGCAACAGCACTGGATTTTTTTTTCAAAGCAGGAAGGGTATTTAAATTCAAATCTACAAATTCATCGGCAGCGAGATTCGGACCGTTAACAATTGGCGATGCTGTTACTGTTGAGTCGGTGGCTGGTGCTTTCTGTGGTTTATTTGGAGCCACAGTGGACGTTCGGGGCTTACTGCCCATACCCAGATTGCTGGTTTGTTTCACCACTAAATAGCCCAAAAGGGCACAGCAAAACAGCAATATTAATATGGACACGGCTGCCAGTGGAGTCAACCATTTGGCTGGTACGCGACGTTCTGTCTGGATTTGAGTTTCTTCGTCAGCCAGACTCCATAGCAGTTGTTCTGAAGACTCTAGATAGTCTTCTGGCGGCACGGGGGTAGCACCTTGGTAAACTAAATTTCCTCCCACAGATGCCATCCTTGAGGTTTCCCTACCATCAGCAGGATGTTCGGGGCTTGGATGTGCTGGTTCGGCTGTACTGAAATCAGTACTAGAGGCGTAAGTCGATGAAGATGGCTGCTGAATATTTGGTATTGTTTGCGCAGCAGGCGTCGTTTCTACATATCCATCAGCGGAATTCGGGGCTGACGTTGCTTCTGATGCTAACCCCTCACCGAGGGACTGATTCCTAAATGCTGTAGGTTCTAGGGAAATCAAGTCTATAGATTTACCAGATGAATGCCCCATAGCGGACATCACCGGACGTTTTCCTCTTTGACGCCGATAGCGGGTTAATTCTTCCTCAAGTTGGATGTCAAGACTGCTTAAAGCTGCTTGTAAGGTTGGGTTGATGGACTGAGTTGGTGAGACAACAGAGGGAGCTTGACTCATGGCTGGGTTCCTAACCAGTTTTTTAATTGCTGATTTTAGACGGGTATTGAGCTGGTAGCGGTTGTTTTAAATTTATTGCACATTTTGTGCATAAAGGCAACGATCGCGATCGATCAACAACAGTTTCGGTTTAGCTACTATCTAATGAGATAGGTGGCAATCTGGTGAGAGTCGATACCTGGTAACTGACGATGTCATTCAAATCGCTCAATCATATCTTAATAGATCTGGAAAGTCACGCGGCTTTTCAGGGGGTGCTAGAGTTTCGACATCTTTCCGCCTGTTGGACTCAGGTTGTGGGAGCAACGGTTCGGGTACATACTCGCCCAGTTTCCATATCCAGGGGTGTGCTGTGGGTAGCTACATCTAGTTCTTCCTGGGCACAAAATCTTTCTTTCCAGCGACATGGAATATTGAAGAAGTTAAACGCCCTCCTGCCTAGTCCATTAGAAGACATTCGCTTTTCTACGGCGCAGTGGTCCAACGACGCTAGCCACAACAACTCCCAGGATGCTCAAGTAAACCAGCATCCCAGCTTTGTTGGTGAGCCTGAGTCTATACCATCGGGGAGTATGGGGTCTGCACTGAAAGACCCTAACGCGGCTTTTGATCACTGGGCCAAGGTAGTCCAGAAGCTCACGCAACACTTACCTGTTTGCCCCCAGTGCCAGTGTCCCACGCCAATGGGAGAACTCCAACGCTGGGGGGTTTGTGCCCTCTGTACTGCTAAAGAATTTAAATGTGAAAATTTTTGAACAGGAGTCAGGAGTCAGGAGTCAGGAGTCAGGAGTCAGGAGTCAGGAGTCAGGAGTCAGGAGTCAGGAGTCAGGAGACAGGAGTCAGGAGACAGGAGACAGGAGACAGGAGACAGGAGTCAGGAGACAGGAGTCAGGAGTCACATACATTCATTTTCTGCTGCAGACCTCTTATCAATTTCTACCCTTAGATAGATGATTAAGTATATATGGTTTGGGGGGGTTTCCTTGACTGATTAGCTTATTTGTTGATTTTTGCCACTTGAACCGATAGTTTCAAGCTGGATTCCATAGTGGAATTCAGTTGTCTAATGACTTCCTTCTATTTGACGTTTGGCTTGATCCCTACCTGGTTTATAGCAAATCAGTATGGTTGCTCATCATACTCCTAAAGAAATAGGTGGCTTTTACTCGCGCCAATGTATCTTTCTATAAAGAGATTCTAAAGAAATTATAAAGGAATAATTTGGTTGGGGATCGCTAGAAACTATACAGGTAATTGATTACCAGCTTTCAGACCCTAAAATCGTACCAGCTAAATTGAAAGATGAAGACTAAATCAAAACAATACCATCGAAGAGCAATCGCCATGAAGACACTAAATGATTTTACTTCTGCTTGTCGTTATTGCCGGTATTACAACCCGGAAGGACGTCGCGGTGGTATGTGTCAGCAACTGGGGGTTCCTGTACGAGGCACCTGGAAGGCTTGTTCATTGGCGCTCCCACCCTTTGCACCTTCTTGGGAAACTTTGGAAGGGATGATGATTTTATCAGATAAAAACCTAAAAATACAGGAAACAATAGCGTCAAACTGTGCTTTAGGCTACACTGAACCAAAAATCGCAGAAGAAAAGATACCTTCTACCCCAACAAAGCTAGCTGCCTTAGTGTAGTTAACCCTTGAAAAGAAAAATTTTATCTAAAAATTTTAAGTAGGGTGATCTCAGATCGCCCTACAAGTTTTAAAAGAAACCCAACCCCAATACCCCTTGCCCCTGCTCCTAAGGTAGCCAGGGGTATTGGCGAAAATCGGGTTGACGTTTTTCCAGGAATGCCTGTTTGCCTTCGGCTGCTTCTTCAGTCATGTAATATAGGAGAGTGGCGTTACCAGCGAGTTCTTGCAGACCAGCTTGACCGTCGCAGTCGGCATTAAAGGCAGCTTTTAAGCAGCGAATCGCGATCGGACTTTTTTCTAAAATTTCTGATGCCCATTCAATACCTTCCGGTTCTAGTTGAGCCACTGGAACCACACAATTAACTAAGCCCATGTCCAGGGCGAGCTGTGCATTGTACTGGCGGCAGAGAAACCAAATTTCCCGCGCTTTTTTTTGCCCGACAATCCGCGCCAAATAGCTAGCGCCAAAACCGCCGTCGAAACTGCCTACTTTGGGACCAGTTTGACCAAAAATAGCATTATCGGCAGCAATTGTCAGATCGCAAATTAGGTGCAGGACGTGCCCACCCCCAATGGCGTATCCAGCAACCAAGGCAATCACGACTTTAGGCATGGAGCGGATGAGGCGTTGCAAGTCGAGGACGTTTAAGCGTGGGATGCCGGATTCGTCAACGTAACCACCATCACCGCGAACACTTTGATCCCCACCAGCACAGAAGGCGTATTTGCCGTCAGTATGAGGTCCAGCCCCAGTGAATAGCACCACGCCGATGTTGGTGTCTTCGCGGGCATCACAAAAAGCGTCGTAAAGTTCAAAAACTGTTTTAGGACGAAATGCGTTACGCTTGTGAGGACGGTTGATGACAATTTTGGCGATGCCGTCGGTTTTGTAATATAGGATGTCTTCGTAGGTTTTGGCGGGTTGCCAGTTAATTTGCATAAGTCAAGGGTGCGGAAGTTAGCCTGAGAATTTTAACCTATGGTAAATCTATTGAACTAAGAATCCCCTTATTTTTAGACCGGGGAATGTCAAGATAGACTCAATTAGCTGATCTCTACCCAGTATGAGCTACTGCCTCAATCCCCATTGCCAGAATCCCAAGAACCAAGCTGGGACAATATTTTGCCAAAATTGTGGGTCAAAGTTATTGCTTGGCGATCGCTATCGTGCTATTGAACCTATTGGTCAAGGTAGCTTTGGCAGAACTTTCGTGGCAGTGGATGAGTACAAGCCATCCAAACCGTACTGCGTAATTAAGCAGTTTTTACCCCAAGACACCAGTTGGGATCAAGCAGCTAAATTGTTTCAACAAGAAGCACAGCGGCTAGAAGAGTTGGGCAAGCATCCCCAAATTCCCGACTTGCTAGCCCATTTTGAGCAGGACTCACGCCTGTACCTCGTACAAGAGTATATTGAAGGGCAGAACTTAGCTGAGGAACTCCAACAGAACGGCTGTTTCAGCGAAGTCCAAACATGGGCTCTGCTCAATGATTTACTGCCAGTGTTGCAGTTTGTCCACGATGGACAGGTAATTCACCGAGATATTAAACCACAAAACATTATTCGTCGCCATACTGATGGCAAGCTATTTTTAGTCGATTTTGGTGCTAGTAAGCTGCTCTCGACTAGCGCCCTGGCAAAAACTGGAACCATGATTGGTACCCCCGGCTATATTGCTCCAGAACAAATCGAAGGGAAAGCCGTTTTCGCCAGCGATCTCTATAGCTTGGGAATCACCTGCATTTATCTGCTAACAGGAATCAACCCGTTTCGCCTGCTCAGCGTTGGCATCAATACCTGGCAGACCTATCTCAGTAACTCTGTCAGTATTCAGTTAGTTCGTATTATCGACAAGCTGTTATATCCAGATATAAAACAACGCTATCAATCGGCAGTTGAGGTAATGGTAGATATCACTAATTTCCAGTCTATCAATACTACTCCCTTAACTAGCACACCTATCTTTTGCAATCTCCCGCCACCAGCAACAACTGAATCGGCACTTGTCGTCGCTAAAATTGGTTCAGCTAACTATAGAAACATTGCTCAAGCGATCAAAAACGCTCAGCCTGGGACTCGCATCCTGGTGCGTCCTGGCTTTTACCAGGAAAGTTTGGTGATTGATAAGCCTCTAGAGATACTAGGTGATGGTTTGGTGACGGATATCATCGTTGAAAGTAAAGGTTCGCCCTGTATCCGCATGCAGACTGATTATGCAGTGGTGCGTGGTTTGACACTGCGTCACCGCGCTGGTAATTTCTTTTTTGAAAACTCTGACTACGCTGTTGATATTCGCCAAGGGCAATTGATTCTGGAAAATTGCGACATCAGTTCTATAGTAGCTACCTGTGTAAAAATTCACGGTGACTCGGCCGATCCTCGCATTCGTGGCTGCAAAATTCACAATGGTAAAGGGCGTGGGGTTCTGGTTACTAAGCATGGGCGCGGTATTTTAGAGAGTTGCGAAATTTTTGGCAATCACTTCGAGGTACAAATCTCCTCTGGCGGTAATCCCATTATCCGAAATTGCCAAATCCATGATGGCAAGGGTTTTGGTATTTGGGTTGATGAGAACAGCCAGGTAACGGTGGAGGATTGCTACATTTTTGGCAATGTCGAGGTAGGAGTTTATATCAGCTCTGGTAGCAACGCCACTATCCGGCGATGCCACATTAATTTTAATGAAGGTCATGCTGTATGCGTATCTCTCAATGGTGCAGGAACAGTTGAAAACTGCGACTTAACAGGCAATAGTGGCGGTGCGTGGAACATCGCTTCTGGGGGTTCAGTGCGTCGCAGCGGAAATAGAGAATAGAATAAAGCGATCACAATTCGTAGGGGCAATCCCCCTGTGGTTGCCCAGTGTGCCAGTGTGCGTAATTTGTAGGTTGGGTTGAGGAACGAAACCCAACATCACCCGTGTGGGTTTATGTTGGGTAACGCGATAGCGAAACCCAAGCTACAACTGCCTCTATATATAGCGGGTTCGTAGGGGCAAAGAGGGAGAGGGAGAGGGAAAAGGAAAGGGAAGAATTCACTCTTTCCCTTTCCCTTTCCCTTTCCCTTGTCCTGTGTGTGCCCAGTTTGCGTAAGTCCTGTCATAGTTAATCCAAGTTCGCGTCAAAGTTAGACTATGAATTGCCCGACAGCCCGCCAGGGGTTTAAACCCCTGGCTAATAGCTCAAGTCCTCTGAAAGAGGACTAATCAGTTTACCACCTTTTAACCAGGTATTAGCACCTGCTAAGGCTAGGCCCGATCATACGTAGTAAGGGGTCAGGACTTACGCACTGCCTCTATATATAGCGGGTTCGTAGGGGCAAACCCCCTGTGGTTGCCCCTATATATGCCAGTGTGCGTAAGTCCTGGGGGTAACTAATACTGGTCGAGCAGCATCTCGTTTCCCGTCTCGTCTCTGGGTAAGATCTGAAAGGGTACTAAGTTTAATGGACATAAGCACCACCACTCTTCTGATGTGGCTCATAGAGCAATTGGCGTGAGTGAGCACTGTCGATAGCGCAAGCGCGATGACTAGCGTCGATTGCCTCCGGCCCCAGTACGGGTACGAACTCTCACTTTTTCGCGTTGCTCCCACAGAATCCCCCTCAGAATAATTTTTCTGATGGGGTTCTATGACACTTGCCAAAGTGCTTTTAGATAAGCCAGAATTGCTTAAAGAGGTGTGGCAGGCGCTCGATAGTAGTGCTGATAGGTGAGGGGCGCGTGTGAGGGTGGGTTGCATAAGCTGGAGCCGAGGGAATTGGGTAATGCTCTGGGTGAGAGGATTTTTGAGGTTTTACCCAAAATAAGCGTGCCTGAGTTATAAGTAAGAACTGAGAGGAATCGTCACATAAAGCTATGTCCGCAAAAGATATCTTTCATGCCATTGTACGTTCAGCACTGGAAAAGGAAGGGTGGACGATTACTCACGATCCTCTGTATCTTAAGATAGATGAAGATAAGCTGTATGTGGATTTAGGTGCTGAGAATAAATTATTAGGAGCAGAGAGGTACGGACAGAAAATAGCAGTGGAAATTAAAAGTTTTTTAGGTCTTTCATTGATTAATGATTTTCACGAAGCGATCGGTCAAGCTTGGAACTATAAAGTGGTTCTGGAAGAACAACAGCCAAATAGAATTCTTTATCTAGCAGTTCCAGAAGATATTTATGAAGAGTTTTTTACTAGACGTTTAGCTCAAATATCAGTGACACGAATGCAATTAAACTTGCTTGTATTTAATCCTATTAGAGGGGAGATTGTAGCATGGAAATAGAGAAATATAGAAAAATAATTAAATCGATTGTCGAAAAAAATTCTGACTGCAATGCTGACGATCGGGAAGTGGAGACTCAAATTGCTTTCGATCTCGAACGCGATCGCTACCTAATGTTTCATGTCGGGTGGCGTGGAGAAAGACGAGTTTTTGGATGTGTCATTCACATTGAGATTAAGGAGGAAAAAATTTGGATTCAACGAGATGGAACTGAGGTGGGGATAGCCAACGAGCTAATTGAAGCCGGAGTGCCTAAGTCTGATATCGTGCTAGGATATAGGTCGCCTTATATGCGTAAGTTTACAGAGTTGGCAGTGGGGTAGTTAGGAGGAAGGTCATATTTTATTCGATGGTACCATATAGGTGAGCGATCGCTCATCTTCTGAACCGTAACTATAACCTGTGTTTATAGTTACGGTTCAGTTCGCGCTGATTTATCTCATGAAGAGGATCGCACGGCAGGGGTGATCTAGTGGGAGCAACGAACGCGAAAAAGTGAGAGGGCGTGAGATCGATCGTGCTGGAGGCTCACGCTCTATGAGGTAGTCGTAGCCTTCTATACCACAATTAAGGTGTTATGGAACCCCACTAGAGAGGTATTATGTCTAGGCGCTAAAATCTTCACAAAACTTAATTTAAGATTTGTGAAGTTAAATTCATAGTTGATCCGAGTTTACGTCAAACTTATACTATGAATAAACATCTATCAGCTACATTGGATTTGGTCAAAGTTATTCAAGTTTTTACCCAAAGAGTTAAAACCCTGCTAGAACTAGACCGAGTTGACTCGAGTGAGGGAAACACTATTAAAGAAAGAGAACAGGCGATTCGAGATGCAGCCTTAATTTTGGCGGGAGAATGTATAGCGTTACTATTATTTAATTGGGAGCAATCCGAAAAAGTGAACTTGGCTTCAAGATTACCCCGAATCCTCCCCCATTTTTCGGTAGTAGGGGCGCGTCCCGCTATATGTAGTATACAGTACTGTAGCACACTGGCATATATAGGGGGCAACCACAGGGGGTTTGCCCCTACTCACCCGCTATATATAGAGGCAGTGCGTAAGTCCTGAACTTGTTGATCCCTCCACAGGGACATAGATTAAAATCTATCAGTACTGTAGCACACTGGCATATATAGGGGCAACCAAAGAGGGAGAGGGAGAGTGACTGGGATTGGGTGAATTCTTACCTTTCCCTTACCCTTACCCTTACCCTATGATTGCCGCCCCTCTCACCCGCTATATATAGAGGCAGTGTGTAAGTCCTGTCTATGTCACTGTGGGTGCGATCTCTCTCAAACTCAATTGCGCAACTTTAGGTATGAAAACTGATAGCATCTTTTATCAACTCTTTAAGAACTTTCCTGAGCTGTTTTTTGAACTAATTGGTCAATCCTCAAGTTCTGTAGTATCTTATACCTTCGAGTCGCTGGAAATCAAAGAAACAATCAAACGGATTGATGGAGTCTTTTTCCCTACTAATAATACCGCTCAACCCATTTATTTTGTAGAAGTCCAATTTCAACCAGATCCTGAATTCTACTACAGATTGTTTACGGAAATTTTTCTCTATATCGGACAAAATAGACCGCAAAAGAAGTGGCGTGCTGTGGCGGTATTTGCCCGACGGAGTATAGATAGAGAACTCCCAATCGAGTATCAAGGCGTGCTGACAGTTCCCCAATTACAAAAGATCTATTTAAATGAGTTAGGCGACAGTGCCGAACACTCTTTAAAACTGGGGATGGTGCAGTTAGTAGTAGAGGATGAGGAAACAGCGCAGTCAAAAGCTCGACAATTAATTCAGAAAGTCCAGCAGCAACTGTCAGATGAAGTATCCAGGCGACGCATGCTAGAATTGATTGAAACAGTGTTGGTGTATAAATTTGGTAATTTGAGCAGTCAGGAGATAGAAGCGATGTTTGGCTTAAGTGATTTAAAACAGACTAGGGTATTTCAAGAAGGCAAGCAAGAAGGCAAGCAAGAAGCTAAGTTAGAAACAGTGCCTTTACTTTTGCGTTTGGGGTTGAGTGTGGAGCAAATAGCTCAGGAATTAAAGGTGGACATCGAGGCAGTCAGGAAGGTAGCTCAAGGATAACTTGACAAAGGGAGCAATCCGAAAAAGTGAACCTGGCTTCAAGATTATCCCGAATCCTCCGCTATTTTTCGGTAGTAGGGGCGCGTCTCGCCACGTCCTGGACTTTAGTCCTCAGCTAAATTAATATAGAAGAAGGTAGAGCTAGAGGCACCTGGTTGTGACAGAGCAAAATATCCGGGCGTGGAAGGGCGAGAACATCATGCAGTCCCTACTGAGAAATTTGTTGGTGATGTCCACAGGGAGTATAATCGCGGTAGCGCTGATCGTCGGTGTCGGCGTCTGGCGCACGGGTGAAGGCTTCATCGAGCAACTGGAGGCAATTTTCCACCCGAAACCGCCTGCACCTCAAGTTGATGTGCGCTCCATGATTCTCAATCAAGTACAGGGAGCAAGTGAGTTGACAACTGCTATCTTGACAACGGAGACAGTGGTTCCGACTCACCAGGATAGTTCATTTGCTGGATATGTAGTCGGTACAACCAAACTGCTCTACATTGCTTATGGCCAAGTGCGGGCTGGGGTTGACTTAGGCAAGTTGAAACCAACTGATGTGGAGATAAATAACAATATTCTCCGACTACACCTCCCACCGCCAAAAATTCTCGACAGCAAAATTGACGTTAATCGCTCCAAGGTGTATGAATACGATCGGGGTTTTTTGAATTTAGGACCAGATGTAGCACCCCAGTTACAGACACTAGCTGAGCAAGAAACACTAAAAAAAGTCGTCTCGGCTGCTTGTGAGTCAAATTTGCTGCAACAAGCTAATGATAGGGCAAAATTGGTTGTTACTCAACTTTTGAATACAGCGGGGTACAAACAAGTTGAGGTGATTGTAACTCCGCCACCTCCGAGAAGTTGTTCGTAAGGAGTAACCATGATTATTAGTTTAAAACCAGAACACGAACAATTCATTCAGTCTCAAGTGGCAAGGGGGAGATTTGCCAATCAGGAGGAAGTGATTGATACGGCTTTTCGCTTGTTAGAAAAGCTTCATGGTGAGTATTAACAATGGATAGAGGAAACGCGGGACAAGATTGATATGGGGATTGCAGAACTTGACCGAGGGGAAGGATTAGATGGGGAAGCTGTTGTCGCGGGGATTCTAGAGAGATTTAACTAGGCTGCCGGGAAGTCCCGACTACGAACCACAACTCTATAAAAGGTTTGTAGTAAGGGCTTTAGCCCTGGATTGGGACTAAAGTCCCGACTACAAACCACAACTCTATAAAAGGTTTGTAGTAAGGGCTTTAGCCCTGGGAAGGGGACGAGCCGTGCCGACTACGAACCACAACTCTATATTAAGATTCAGACTTTTCAAATCCTGCCTCTACAATGTTGGGTTTCGTTCCTCAACCCAACCTACAACTACGAACCACAATTCTATACAAGGTTTGTAGTAAGGGCTTTAGCCCTGGATTGGGACTAAAGTCCCGACTACGAACCACAACTCTATATTAAGATTCGGACTTTTCAAATCCTGCCTCTACAATGTTGGGTTTCGTTCCTCAACCCAACCTACAACTCAAAGTGTCAGCATATATAGGGGCAACCACAGGGGGATTGCCCCTAGCGCTATATGTAGAGGCATTGCGTAAGTCCTGTTTAGTTGCCGCTTAGGGCGAATTTTCCTAAGTTATCTTGCCGCCAAATAGCATCTGCCTTGCGATCGGTTTGCAATTCTAATACTCGAATTCCGTTGGTTGGCAGAGGGTTTAATCTTTGCTGCAACTGCTCCCAGGAATTAATTAATTCATGCTTAACATCGTAAGTTTTACACAACTGGGCAAAATTAATATGCTGGGGTGTGGCAAAAAAATCTTCAAAGGGTGGCTCGAATTGGGCGATCGGCAAGTTTTCAAAAATACCGCCGCCATTGTTGTTGATTAATACAATGGTTAAATGCCCGAAAAATTTGTTTCTTAATAAAAAACCATTCGTATCGTGTAATAAGGCTAAATCTCCTGTCAACATCACACTGCTTTTATGGCGATGCGCTATTCCTAAAGCAGTGGATAAAGTGCCATCAATGCCATTAGCACCCCGGTTGAAAAACGGTAGTACACCTGAGTTGCTGGGTGCCCAAAAAAATTCCACATCTCGCACGGGCATACTGTTGGCAATAAATAGGTGTGTTCCTGGTGGTAAAACCTGGGATAATAACCAGGCGGCTTTACCTTCAAATAGCTGGTTCATAGTAGTCATTGTCAAATCGATCGCTGTCCTAACTTTGGCTTCGGCTGCACACCACAACTGGAGATATTCGTTTGGTAGTGGCTTTGACGTCGCTCCTACAGCTAGCTGTTCTACTGAAGTCCACAAATGAACCGTTCTACCGTGAAGAGGATCGAGATTGTGGTAGCTGGGATCTATTACCCATCTTTGCGGTTGGGCTTTATCCAGCCAGGCTCGTAACTCTTTACTGGTGGGTAACTCTCCTATCTGAATCACCATGTCGGGCTTCAGTTGTTGTGCTAACTGTTGATTCCGCAAAATCAAGTCATAGGTGGAAATTAAAGAGGGGTTCAAGTCGACATAGTTTCTCAATGGGGATAGTCCCTCAGCCAGCAGAGCCCATCCTAAAAATTGAGAAAGTTGAGCGATCGCACTACAATATTCCTGTGGAGACTGGGGTTGAGCCGAACCAGCGATAATAATACCGCGCGGGCATTGCCGCCATTGTGATAAAGGCAGGCGCATACCCCCGCCGCTACCTGGAGAAAGAAAATTAATCAGCGGTGCTACTCCAGCAAAGAAGTCTTCTACTGGAAACTGCAACTTCATGGTGAGGGAGTCAAGTTGCTTAATCGGAGCGAGGGGGTCACGAAAGGGTATATTGAGATGAACACAGCCAGGAACAGCGTTCATCGATCGCTCCCAAGCATAAATCACCGTCTGCCGCAGATAGCCCAGCATCCCCATATCCAGAGAAGGAACGGCTAACTCGGCTTGCCAGTTAGGATAATTACCATATAATTTTACTTGGTCGATCGTCTGCCCAGAATGGCAATCTCGCAATTCCCTCGGACGATCTGCGGTTAAAATTAACAGGGGTACTCGACTTTCCCTAGCTTCAATTATCGCTGGGTAAAAATTAGCCGCAGCGGTGCCAGAAGTGCAAACAACTACCACAGGGCGTTTGGTTGCCCTAGCAATGCCCAAGGCAAAAAAGCTTGCGGAGCGTTCATCCATCACCGGGATGGCTTCGATAGGGTAAGCTTGGGCAAAAGCAACAGCTAAAGGTGTAGATCTCGACCCCGGACAGATAACAGCGGTAGTTAGTCCTAGTCGCTTTAAGGTTTCTACCAGAATAGAAGCCCAAACGGTATTTATGTTACGAAAATCAATCATTTTTGACTATACTAATGCTTTTAGCAAAGCTTGAAGTTTTAGTTGCACTTCTGCTAATTCTCTGTCTGGATCGGAACCAGCAACGATACCAGCACCAGCGTATAGTCTAGCGTTACACCCGTCTATTAGTGCAGAGCGGATGCCCACTATAAACTCACTGTTACCTTGGTAATCTACCCAGCCAAGTGGGGCGGCATAAAGCGATCGCTCAAAAGGTTCATAACGCCTAATCTCCTGGCAAGCGATATCTCTTGGCACACCAGCAACGGCTGGGGTGGGATGAAGTTCCGCTAAAATCTCTAGAGGATGTATGCCAGAAGGCACTTTCGTCTGGATAGGTGTCCATAAATGCTGAATATTGGACAGTTGCAGCAGAGCAGGCAACGGTGTCATCTGGGGGGTTAAACCTAGCTTTATGAGGCGTTTAGTGATATAGTTAATCACAACTAAGTGTTCCCGCCGTTCTTTATCGCTATGCAGTAGACCATTGGCAAATTCTGCATCCTCCGCTGTGGTTTTTCCTCGTGGAGCTGAGCCAGCTAAGGCATCTGTCACTAACTGCTGATTTTGAATACTAATTAAGCGTTCGGGACTGGCACCGATAAAATTTTGTCCCTTGCCATTACTGGTGGAGAAAATATAGCAACCCGGATTAAGCCTACGCAAATTATGCAGAGAATGTACTACCTGAAAAGGTACAGGTGAGGTAACATCGACGGCGTGAGCTAGGACAATTTTATGCAATTGGTTAGCGCGAATCGATTCTAAAGACGAGCTAACAGCCGACTTGAAGTTATTAATATCGCTTATGTTGAGATTTGTTAAAAATCCTGGTTTAGAGGTGGTAAGATTTGATAGAGTATTTGCTTTGGCTCTAATTTGTTGAAAATCCTGCCATAAAGTAGAAGCGATGATTTTGATATTAGACTGATGACTGATTTTTATATTAGCAACTAAAACTCCTTTATTGGCTTGACGAGACACTTGTAAACGTGGTAAAAAAATGCTGGCAGATGGAAAAGGAGACTCACTGTTTAGTGGCTGCTCGTAAAAGGTGAAGCTACAGAAGAAATGAGGACCAGCATAAGGTAGGTTTGTCATGCCAGTGGTAATTATGTTGGCAAGGCAAGATTTGATAAAATGTTGGGCTTGGTAAAATCGGGAGTGTGCTTTTACCTGGAGAGATGCCACGGTGTCAATGGCAGCGATCGCTTCTTTTTCCCCGGCTTTCTCAAAGTAAAAATGTAGTCGATCTGGTTGAGCAAGTGCCGAAAGTACAGCCAGGGGGTCAACTGGCGGAATCTCTATCGAGAGACTAAGAATTTTTGTCTGGTCTTTTTGCAGTTCAGTCCGCTTAAAGACTAACAGAAACTGATGCAGCTCCTTACAGTCTTGAAACAGGTCAGTGCGATACGGTGTGACTGTCATAGAGGGGAGAATCGCAAAGTTTTTTGAATTTTGTGGCCAATTGAGTATTGATGACTATAAATCATGGTATAGCTAGAGGGTACAGTCCGCTTAAAGACTAACAGAAACTGATGCAGCTCCTTACTGACACGCTGGCTCATGGAACCAAACCCTGATGCAGGTGCGGTTGAAGCGCTGCCTTTCGCCCGCCGCAGGTGTTGCCTTGGCAGTTGCCGTTGCTCGCTGCTGAGTCAGGGGCGGTGTAGTGGGTGTAGTAGGATCGCGGTGGCTTTAAAATCATAGTTGGTGTTAATTTAATCAATCTGATGACTACAAGGATCGTTGAACAGCCAAACAAAAAATTGTGGCTAGCAGCACTTAAGCCGCCAATGTACAGCGTTGCCGTTATTCCAATTTGGGTGGGAACTGCTGTGGCTTTTGCTGAAACTCGAACTCTTCACGAACAGATTTTTTCTACCTTTTTAATGTCAGCAATTTTAATTGTTGCATGGCTGAATCTGAGCAATGATGTATTTGATTCAGAAACAGGGATAGATAAAAATAAAGCCCATTCCCTCGTCAACTTGACAAGTAACAAATCTTTAATCTTTTGGCTGGCGAATCTGTTGTTATGTTTAGGTGTTCTGGGCGTTTTGGCAATCTCCTGGTGGCAACGTGATTTAACAGTAATCGGGTTGGTAATCCTGTGTTGCGCTTTGGGCTATAGCTACCAAGGACCTCCCTTTCGCCTAGGCTACCAAGGTTTGGGGGAAATTATCTGCTTTATTTGCTTTGGACCTCTGGCTGTTGCCGCAGCATACTATAGTCAAGCCCAAACTTGGTCTATAACTAGCATCGCCGCATCTATCATTGTGGGGATTACCACCAGTTTAATTTTGTTTTGTTCGCATTTTCACCAGGGAGAGGATGATTTGGCAGCCGGGAAGCGATCGCCCATAGTTCGCCTCGGCACTGAAAAAGCTGCCCAACTTTTAATCTGGTTCGGCGGCAGTATCTATGTACTGACGGTGCTATTTGTGGTATTGCGAGTTTTTCCAGTTTGGACACTACTAATCTTTGCCAGTTTACCCTTTGCCTTGCAATTATTCCGGCACGTAGGCACCAATCACGATCGGCCAGAAAAAGTGAGTAACTGCAAATTTATTGCCGTAACCTTGCATTTCTGGAGTGGTATCCTACTAGGACTGGGTTTCGTGCTGTAGGGGTACACATAGAATGGTGAAGTTTGAAGAATATAAATTTCACTATTCTTTTACAGGTAGCAGAGATCAGCCGCCAATTCTTTTTTTGCATGGATTTATGGGCAACAGCAATGACTTTAATAGTGTAATGGCATTGCTGGCTGACCATTTTTATTGTATTGCTGTCGATCTTCCCGGACATGGAAACACCTTGGTGAGTGGTGGGGAGGAGTGCTACACAATGCCGAACACTGCCCGTGCGTTGCTTTGCTTACTAGACAGTTTAAATATAGAAAAATGCTTTTTAGTTGGTTATTCTATGGGTGGCAGGTTGGCGTTATACATGAGTCTTCATTTTCCAAACTGCTTTGCTAAAGTTGTACTTGAATCTGCCTCGCCAGGGTTAAAGACCGATGGGGAACGATTGGCACGAATTCAGCATGATGCCAAATTAGCAAACCAACTGGAAACCAGCGATTTTAAATCTTTTTTATTAAACTGGTACGAGCAGCCAATTTTTAATAATTTAAAACAACACCCTCAATTTGTAGACTTGTTCGAGAGGCGGTTGCAGAATAATCCTTTAGAATTAGCTCGATCGCTCCGGCAAATGGGAACTGGTTGCCAGCCTTCTTTATGGACTAAACTTGCTGATAATAAAATACCTCTGCTTTTGTTAGTAGGTGAACATGATGATAAATTTATATCTATAAATGCTGCAATGACTAAAATTTGTAAATTGGCACAGATAAAAATAATTAAGGGTTGCGATCATAATATTCATTTTGAGCAAATAAATAAATGGGTAACACAAGTGAGAGACTTTTTTTAAGGACAGGACTTACACACACTGGCATATATAGGGGCAACCACAGGGGGTTTGCCCCTACGAACCCGCCCGCTATATATAGAGGCAGTGCGTAAGTCCTGAAGGACTAAGGTAAGCTTGTAGGTTGGGTTGAGGAACGAAACCCAACTGTTTTTTTTTGGGATATTTTCAGTCCTGTTCATGGTTAACTTAGGACTAAAGTCCTCACTACGAGCCTTTTTTGATGTTATAGTGAAAGCTATTATAGGGGGGCAGTAGCGTGACGACGCCCTATCAGTTAGAGTTTCGTCCTTACCAGCGCCGATTTAGGCAGCCATTACAAACCAGTCACGGCAGTTGGGAAATTCGAGAGGGCATTATCCTCCGCCTCACCGACGAAACTGGGCGAGTGGGCTGGGGTGAAATTGCCCCTCTCCCCTGGTTTGGTTCCGAAACCCTAAAGCAAGCCCTGGATTTTTGCCACCAGCTAGGCTCGGAAATTACCCCAGAGACGATTTTCTCAATCCCAGATGCCCTACCCGCCTGCCAATTTGGGTTTGAGTCAGCTTGGGAAGCATTGAGCAGTAATCTACAATCCAAAATCCAAAATCTAAAATCTAAAATAACCTACAGTTGCCTATTACCATCTGGGGTGGCTGCTTTGCGCGAGTGGCAACCACTATGGAATCAGGGATATCGCATCTTCAAATGGAAAATTGGCATCGCCTCAATAAAACAAGAACTTAATATTTTTCACCAGCTCGCTGATGCACTGCCAGCCTCAGCCCAACTAAGATTAGATGCTAACGGCGGACTTAGTTGGGAAGAAGCAAAAGAATGGTTGCAGGTTTGCCAAGAGTTGCCAGTGGAATTTTTAGAGCAACCGCTACCTGTTGAGCAGTTCGACGCTTTGTTGGAGTTGAGTACCCAGCATTCTACCCCCATAGCCTTGGATGAATCTGTAGCCACACTCGCTCAGCTACAAGCCTGTTATCGGCAAGGTTGGCGGGAGATTTTTGTGATTAAGCCGTGCATAGTGGGTTCACCCAAAAGGTTGCGCCAGTTTTGCCAACAACATAAAATAGATGCTGTCTTCTCCTCCGTATTTGAAACAGAAATTGGTAGAGAAGCGGCGCTGAATCTGGCAACACAGTTGAGTCATAACAGAGCGGTAGGTTTTGGCATTGATCGCTGGTTCGTTTCAGGAATGGCAAATAATTTTATTCCCTAACGGGAAGATTTACAGTACTGTAGCACACTGGCATATATAGGGGCAACCACAGGGGGTTTGCCCCTACGAACCCGCTATATGTAGTGGCAGTGCGTAAGTCCTGATAAAGCCCCCTTCATCAGGAGGCTAGACAAAATTAAGCTCTGTTTATCTGCGATCGATTAGAATTCTTTAGAAACTCCGGTGCTTTAATTGTTACCCGACGAGCTACCAGATTTATTCTGGCTACTAGACTTATCATTGCTTGTGCTAGAGCTACTCTTGTCAGAATTTGACTTACTCGTCGAAGTTGATGACTCTGAACTAGAATTTGGAGGTTGAGCAGGATTGACGTTAACTGTTGTACTGGATTTTGTATTAGCTGGCTGTTGCGATGGATTAGGAACGTTAACGTTAACATCCGTTCTCGGAGCTGGTGCTGATTGTTGAGGAACCGAAACCGGAACCTGTTCAACCGTATGCTTTTCGATGACAGTTGTCTGTTTAGTTTGACTTTGAGAAGCCGCAGGTGAGGATACAGGTGCAGGCACTACGGCAGGGGCGGGAGTTGGCTCCGATCGCGGATACCAGAAGAACATAGCCGCCAAAGCTAGCCCTACCAATGATGTCAGAGTAATGCCGACTAACAAGCCACGAGCAGCATTATTGTTATCACGCACTTCTAGTCCATCCTCTTGAAGGCTCTGCTCAGTAACGCGACCATGAACGTAACCATCCCGATAGGAAACTGCTCTGTCTGGATCTACGTTCCCATTGGTATTAACGTGGTTCGGGTCATTGGAATTGCGATTTTGTAGGTTAGCCATTTGTGCCTGCCAGAAATAATTAACGGGATATGGTTAAAAACTGTTCAAGGTTGAGTGTTTTTGAACTATTTTCTTTCTTCTACTGATTAAGTTAACTTTTTTAGTAGCTTCTATGACTCTATCCTCAGAATGGATTCTCTCCTCTATCAAAAGATTGAATTTTAAGGTTAAGTGGGTGGGCTCCAATTACAGTCTAAAACTCAAGCGATCGGGACTTACGCAGGCTGGGCATATATTGGGGCACCCACAGGGGATTGCCCCTACGAACCCCTATATGTAGTGTAGCTGCGAAAGTCCTAGTGATATTAGAATCCCCCGAGTTTTAACCGTGGGGATATGTCAAAAACTGGCTTTATTCTACAAATTCACTCTTTGGCAACAGTTTACCGATCGCAACCGTCTACTAAAATTAGAGAGTAACAGACTGTTATATCAAATTGATATAACATTTAGTGCAATCTGCGATCTTACCCCATGAGCACAACCCGTCAGCGTCCAACACATGAGAAGTCTGGTTATGTCGAAGGTCCATTGAAGTGGGCGATCGCGCTTACAGCTTCCCTAGGAGCCATACTGGAAGTGATAGACACCAGCATCGTCAACGTTGCCTTAGCAGATATGCAAGCAACACTTGGGGCAACAGTCAGCGAGATAGGCTGGGTGGTAACCGGTTATTCGATCGCCAACGTGATCCTGATCCCTTTAACTGCCTGGTTAGGAGATTACTTCGGTAAGAAAAGATACTTCATCTTCTCTCTCGTGGGCTTTACCATCGCCTCAGTGATGTGCGGTTTATCCATAAATTTAAATATGCTGATTGTCTCCCGCATCATCCAAGGTTTGTGTGGTGGCGGGTTACTTGCCAAGGCTCAAGCCATCCTGTTCGAGACATTCCCACCCCACGAGCAGGGCATTGCCCAGTCTGTTTTTGGAGTTGGGGTGATTGCCGGTCCCGCTATTGGTCCCACCCTAGGCGGCTTCCTGACTGATGGTCTAGGCTGGCGGTGGATTTTCTTCGTGAACATTCCCTTTGGGGTGTTGGCAGTTTTTATGGCATGGCAGTTTTTGCTAGCTGATGACAAAAAGCAAATAAGTAAAAAGGTAGATTGGCTGGGGATAGGACTGTTAACAATTTCAGTAGGCAGTTTGCAGACGTTTTTAGAAGAAGGGCAACAGGATGACTGGTTTCAATCCGGTTTCATCACCACCCTGGCAATAGTTGGCACTATTGGACTAGGAATGTTTATCTGGCGGGAACTGACAACGCCAAACCCTGCTGTTGACTTAAAAGTGCTGCGCTATCGTTCCCTATCAGCCGGGAGTCTCTACTCAGCAATTCTGGGGATGGGACTGTATGGAGCGCTGTTTGCCGTGCCAATCTTTGCCCAGAATGTACTCCACTTTACGGCGACGCAGACGGGTTTATTGCTGGCTCCCGGAGCCTTGGCATCAGCGATCGTGATGGTGCTGTTAGGAAAAATATCTGGTAAAGTCGATCCCAGACTGCTAATTGCAGGCGGAGCGATCGGCACAGCTTTAGTAATGTTTCAACTGTCAACCATCACCCCGCAAACAGGAACCGACGATTTATTTTGGCCCCTAGTAGAGCGGGGAGGGGCGACAGTGCTGATGTTTCTCCCATTGAGTTTGGCAACTTTAGGTCCCCTGCCCAAGAAGGATGTATCAGCAGGATCGGGATTTTATAATCTCACCCGCCAACTTGGAGGCAGCATAGGGATTGCCGTACTGACAACAATGCTTACTCAACGTGAAGCTTTCCATCGAGCAACGCTGCTAACGCAAGTTAGTCTTTACAATTGGCAAACTAATCAGCGAATCGATGCGCTTACAGCAGGAATGGAAAGTAAGGGGATGGACCCTACTACGGCAAAGGCGCAAGCGCTTCAATTGATTAGTCATGCGGTCGATCTTCAGGCTGCTGTCATGTCGTTTGAAGATATCTTTAAAGTGGTTGGGATCGCCTTTCTGTGTTCCCTGCCCCTGCTGCTTTTCCTAGGTAAAGGAGGTGCCAAAGGTCAGGCACCAGCAGTCCATTAGGTTGAACAATTCTAGAGGGGCGACGAGGTAGCCTGCTCTAGCTTCGCCCAAGTCTGAGGACCAACAACGCCGTCTGGAGGCATACCTTGTTTTTGCTGAAACTGTACCACAGCAGTTTCGGTATTGGGGCCAAATATACCATCGCTGGAGCCGAGTTCGTATCCTAGCTTGTTCAACAACTCCTGTAATTTTTTAACTTCTTTTCCAGCATCCCCCTGTTGCAAAGCCTTCATTATTCTTCTCCCTTAGTGCTTCTCAGGATAAATTTTAACTGCTCTTTGAAGAACCCACCGTCCATCATAGATTTAGATGGGGATTCCGAGTAAACCCCAATAAGGTAATACAGAGATAGTTCTACAGGTTAGCTTGACTATCAAGGTGTTTCAGTATTCGAGGCTCTCGATCGCCAACCAAATGATGGTAGAGTGAGGTTGGGGTGGTTTGGGTTTTGCGGCTACTGCGTGCAATATCAGTCCCCTTGTCGTGTTACCAGGTAGCCACAAATTGGAGTAAATTGGAGTAAATCGGTATAAATCGGAGTCATGGTACTACTCAGATGACCGAAGTGTTGACATTCCTACTTAAGGAGTTGTAATATAATTGGCAGATCGAGCCAGCAAGCGTGGGCCTAGAGATGTCGCTGACAAATAACAGCAAGCGTTAAAGTTTAGGAAGTTGGCTTGAAATTTTCCCCAAAAAGCCTAGATTGGTAACTTTCTAGGTGTACTATTTGGCTGGTTCAGATTGTACCGGGCTTGGGTAGCCACACCCATTGCGTTCCTACTCCACTACGCTCCAACTGGTTGAGTCTACGACTCACAAGAGCTGGTGGATGCGCTTACAGAGGAGCCGAAGAAAGTGAACGGTGATTTCGGATTTATTACGTTTTATTACGTTTTACTCCGTTTTACCGACTACTCCCCTTGTCCCGTCGTGCTATATCAAAATGTCCCGCTCAATTGCTGGTAGCAGGTTTTGCGGGGATGGTTTTTTTTGGCTATTTTTTCTCGCTTACAGAGCTGTATCCTTTATCAGATAAGGCTTTGAGCGAATTATCAAGACTTCCCAACAGAGAAGATTTCCACCTAAAAAAATCGGGAGCGTGGGAGCCCCCGTGTTAAAACCTGGGGAGGAAACGCGACACGTCTGAATAAATTGCAGAGTTATGCTATAATAAAGTCAACAGGTCAATTATATCGACCTAAAGAGTGGGCTGCGGGAAAGTTATGCCGTCGTGCGAGTACGCACGACCGCTACGAAGAGTGGAAGATATCGATCCCTTGTGGGTGGAGTCCAGGAACCATCGCCTCGCTCCGGAGCAATCATCTGACAGTCGGATATCCAGCTTGCTCCGGCAGAAAAACTGGAGAATCCCTGTCTATGACGAGCAGGGAGTGTCAAGGCAGTCACACCATGAAGCGAAAGCTCTGGGAAAATACGGTCAATCCCACACATATACAAAAAAGAGTGCTATGATGGTAGATGAGAATTAATTCGGTTGCAGTGTTTGTTTTTATTATTGACAGGTTTTCCCTTTTGGTATTGGCAGGCTCCTCTCCGAAATCTAACTCTCTACACTCACCTAATTTTGGAGATAATCCATGTCAATTTATGTAGGCAACTTATCCTACGATGTCGCCGAAGCCGACCTCAGCCAAGTTTTTGCCGAATATGGAACGGTTAAGCGGGTTCAGCTACCTACAGATCGTGAAACAGGTCGCAAGCGCGGGTTCGCATTTGTCGAAATGGGTACAGAGGCAGAAGAGACGGCGGCTATTGAAGCTCTTGACGGTGCAGAGTGGATGGGGCGCGATCTGAAGGTTAACAAAGCCAAACCTCGCGAAGATAACAGACCCTCTGGTGGATACGGGGGAAATAATCGTAACTTTTCCCGACGTTACTAAACATCCTCAACTCTGCATTTAACTATAAAGAAAAAAGGAGCTTCGGAACTCCGAGGCTTCTTATTGCTCAGTTGACGCCAAAGAAAAGAAATAGCATGATGCTTAATTAATTAGAAACAGGGAGCTTCGGTTAAACTCGTACTCCTTTAATTCATAAACATCAAGGAGCATTTTAACAATGAGCAAAACACTGAAACCACATCCAAGTCTTCCCAGTGCATATATAGTGCTGAATAACTATGGCTATCAGCTTGGCATTGTTCAGCATCAAGGAGGTGTATGGTTAGTATTGCATCATCGGGAAGTTCTACCATCATACCAAAGCAGAGTTGAGGCAGTTACAGCATTGACTAAACTCTGCAATCGGAGACCAAAAAAGTCTGCATAAGTTAACAAATTTCGATTGAAGTAGCTCAGCATAGCATTATTTAGCCAAGCTAAACATTACGTTTGCCTTTTTGCCAACTTAATGTCGGCAGGGGTCTGCATCAAGTAGTTCATCTTCACCAATGAGAGCTAGCGCAGCAGAGCGTTCCAAGTAGCTGAGCCGACTATACCATCAGGATTGAGCTTAAAGTTTTCTTGAGCTGATTTTACGGCTGCTTGTGTTTCTGAGCCAAAGACGCCATCCACCTCTCCTTTGAAAAAGCTAAGGGCGCGTAGGCGCTGTTGCAAGCCGATAACAGCGGAGCCTGACATACCTAATCGCAGTATAGGAAGATTGACGGATGGGGGCGGGGAATTGTCCGGATTAGGATTGGAAATAATTTTTTGAGAAGCAGTTGTGGCAGTGCGGCTATCGGTGGTAGACGGAACAGTAAAAATAGTCACTGAGTTATTTGAGTCAGATGAGCCTGTTGTAGTTGATGGGGCTGGGGGGAACAGGTTTCTCCAAGTATCTGAACCAACGACGCCATCAGGATTTAAACCAGCAGCTTGCTGAAATTTGGCGACAGCTTGGGCGGTGGTGTCTCCATAAAAGCCATCTACAGCATCAGTGTAAAACCCTAAAAGTTTGAGCGCCGCTTGCAGTTCAGACACTTCGACGCCTTTGCTACCGAGCTGAAGAGTTGGTCGATAGAATCTTGCTGAGGCTGTCACCTGAGCAGTATTTTCAGTATCATTGGCGACGTCTAATGATGCTGCCGCGACGGGCGAGTAGCAGAGGGCAATACTTAGTAAACTGCTAAACCAAACCATTAACCTAGCCCTGCTTTTTGTCAGGCTGTCAACCATGTTTAATCAACCCTTCAGATTTGAGATTTGCGCTTTTAAATTTTAGATCCACTATCCCTTCGAGCCAGAAAAATTTGTAAGTACTGTACAGAATGGGCATATATAGGGGCAACTACAGGAGATTGCCCCTAGGAACCGCTATATGTAGTGTAGCTGCGTAAGTCCTGTTTGTATTTTTTTCCCCGATGCTCCCGATGCTCGCTTAATACATAATCTTAGAACGGGAAGGGAGTAACTGCTGCTTCCGGACCAACCAGAGACACATAGGGGCGTTGAATAAAATATCGGCAAGCCACTTCGTGCGCGGTTTCTGGAGTGACAGCGGTGACTTTCTCCTGAAATTGGGTATCAAACTCAATCCCCAGTCCGATAGTCTCGTACCAGCCGAATACCTGGGCGAGTTGTGAATTTGTTTGCTTACCTAGGGCATACTGACCTAGGAGCTTGTTTTTAGACGCTTGCAATTCATCGGCAGTTAGCTTGGTGGTGCAAAGCCGTTCGACTTCGGTGTGCAAACCTGCATAAGCTTGCGCCGTATTTTCTGGTGCAGTGCCCATATAAACTACAAACTGGGAAGCATCCAGGCGCGTAGGATAAAATGCCGATACTTCATAAGCTAAACCCCGCTTTTCCCGCAGTTCCACAAACAAGCGACTAGAAAGACCATTCCCGAGATAGGTGTTAAGCAACTTGAGGGCGGCATAGTCGGGGCTTTGCACCGCTGATGCCAGATATCCCAGCATCACCATAGACTGCTGAGTTGGCAGCGCCGTAACGTTTGTACCTGCCTGGGATGTCAGGGGAGGTAGTTGCAGCACTGGTAAGGGAGATGCTGGAGGTTGCCAATCGCCAAAAACTTTCTCAACTAGGGCGAGTGCTTCTGCTGCTGTTACGCGGCCAGCAATACTAATCACTATATTATCAGGGCGGAAATATGTTTGATGATAACGCTGCAAGTCGGCACGCCCTAGGCTAGACACAGAAGCTTCTGTTCCCAAAATTGATAAAGCGTAGGGATGTTGTCCGTACATTGCCTGCCGCAATTGCTCGAAAGCTACGGTAGAGGGCTGCTCTTGCTGGGAACGAATATCCTGGAGGGTGAGGCGTCGCTCTAGTTCTACTTCGGTTTCTGGGAAAGTGGGCTGGAGCAACAATTGTCCTGCCAGATGTAATATATCAACAAAATCACCAGAAACCGTCTTTAAACTTAGTTGGAAGTAATCGCTAGCGGCATCAGCACTCAGACTTGCTCCCACTGACTCTACCCGCTCGGCAATTTCTATTGACGACAGTTGCTCTGTGCCTTTGGTAATTACTGCTGACAGCAGATGAGACAGCCCCGCCTGTTCCCGTGCTTCCCATCGGCTACCTGCCCGGATAAAAATGCGAGCCGCAATTATATCAGCGGCTGGATTTTCCACCACCAGCAGCAGGATACCGTTGTCTAAAATGTTGCGATGGATCATAGTTTCTTGTTGGCTCTACCGTACTTAGGGTGATTAAAAAATCTTATCTATAGTTGGGACGCCTTTAAGGATAAGCGTTGTAGGTTGGGTTGAGGAACGAAACCCAACAAAAAGGTGTGAAAACCTTGGGGTTTCCCTCTGTTGAAGCGGAGAGCCCATTGATTAGTAAAATTTATCACACTAAGTAAGGGAGAGCCACTTGAAGCATATTTAAGGAAGGATTAACATAAAGGAATAAAGTTATAAACTACCACTAAGCGGGTTTTAGTACCGTTACTGCGTAGAATTTAGGAGAAAGATAGCGTTGAGCTATCTGTTGAATTTCTGAAGATTTAAACAGCTTAATTTGTTCTGGATAAGTCACGGCCACTTCTGGGTTAGCGATAGTATTGTAGTAACCGTATAAACCTGCAAGTTGCGTCGGGGTTTCTGTGGAAAAGGCATAATCATTACACAGCAAGCGTTTACATCGCGCCAGTTCTGCTTCTGACACTGGCTCGCTAAGCAACTGGCATAATCTAGAACATATCAATGCCTCTACTTGCTCTAAATAATGGCTATCTAAACAAGCACTAATGGTAAACAAACTAGAGTCCCGCTGTAGCGAGAAATTACTACTAATGCCCTGCACTAATCCCAGCTCTTCCCGCAATTCCCGAACCAGCCGGGAAGAGCGCCCATCTGCTAGCAGTACGGAAAGCAAATCTAAGCCGTAGGCATCCTTTAACTGATCAACTCCTGGTCCCATCCAGCCCATCAACAGGCGAGATTGCTCTAGCCTGGGAAAGAATAGTTCCTGACAGCGGATTTCTGTTATTGGTGGTTCTGCCTCAATTTGCGCTTGGGGACAATCAACAGGTAAAGAGAAGTCTTGGAACGATCGCTGTACCAATTTTAGCGCGATTTCTTTGGCAACACCCCCCACAATCACCACCGTCATGTTTTCCGGTTGATAGTGACATCGATGGAAGGAGCGCATTTGTTCAGGCGTATACTCCATCAGCTTAACTTCCGTTCCCAGAATCGATCGCCCGTAGGGGTGACGCTGGTAAATACTCTCTGTCAGAGCTTGGAATGCCCCAAAATCAGGATCGTCAGAGCAGGAGCGGATTTCTTCTAGCACTACATCCCGTTCCCGAACAAATTCTTCTTCGGGAATCGCTGCATTTAATAGTAGTTCTGCCAATGCTGGCACGGTGTCTTCTAAATACTGCGCGGCTGTGGTGATGAAAAAGTGAGCATAGTCGTGACTGGTTGCTGCATTGCTTACTCCTCCCCGATTTTCAATCACCGCGTCAAACACACCGGGTGCTAGTTTGTTGGTACCTTTGAAAATCATGTGTTCGAGGAAGTGAGCCATGCCACACCACTCTTCTGGTTCTACTATAGCACCAGCACGAACCCACACATCAACCACCACCACAGGTGTGGCAGGCATGTGTTGATGAATCACCGTTAACCCGTTGTCCAGTCTGAAGACATCAGCTGGAAACCTTGAAGCCGTCAAAAGCTGAGTCGATCCTGTTAATTTGTAGCCAAAGATAGAAGTCAATTTCCATCAAACGCGATTTTATGTATCTTAGCGCTTTATGAACAAAAAATCCGAATTTTTTGATACAAAATATCCAAAGTGATGGCTATTGCTGAGGAAAATCCAAACCTTTCTGCTTTTTGTCAGTTAAAAATCCCCAAGTCTACTAAACTTGGGGAATTAATTTTCGTTAGGCTCACCGCAACGCCGTTTTACCTCAGTTTATGACCTGGATAAACCAGGTGGGTACCTTCGCTCTGGCTTAAAGTTTCCGGGTACTGTGCCCGGTTTACTGCTGCGAGAGCTTTTTTGGTTCCCTTTTTCTTTAGGCATAGATCAAAAAACGTTATTGGCAGTCACCAACGTCGTAGTGGAACCTCTCTATTTACTATAGCGCTTAAATTTGTGTTTGTGTACGAAAGGAGATTGGGATAGGAAGAATATTGAAAACTCACGCATTTGGGGCGCTCTAGGTACCGCCCCTAGGGAAAACTTATCTGTACCAGATAGATTCAAGGTTATGGGCGCAAGCTTGTGCTTCAGAGCGAGACGGCGTATCCAATAGCACGGTGACGTGTCCCAGCTTCCGACCAGGGCGGGATTCTGTTTTACCATACCAGTGGACGTAGGATTGGGGTAACTGGCTCAACTGTTGACGTTTGGCAAAGTAGTCATTCTGCCCATACTCATAGCCCAGTAAATTCACCATCACGGCTCCCCCACAGCCCAGGGAAGAGTTACCCAAGGGTAAACCACTAACCGCACGGAGATGCTGTTCAAACTGTGAAGTACAGCAAGCGTCGAGGGTGAAATGCCCAGAATTGTGAGTGCGGGGGGAAACTTCATTTACCAATATCTTGCCGCTGGGGGTCAAAAATAGCTCAATACCAAAGACACCCACAGCTTCCAGGCTATCTAATAGAGTACGAGCGATCGCCTCAATCTCTACTGCCAAGGTTAGGCTAATCTCAGCAGGCACCAAGACGCGACGGCATACCTGCTCTTCCTGTTGAGTTTCCACCACTGGGTAAACAACTACCTTACCAGTAACAGAACGGGCAGCAATTACAGCCAGTTCCCGCTCAAAGGGAATAAATTCCTCCAGCAACAGCGCACTTTGTCCCAGTCGCTTCATAATAACTTCCAGGGCGTCTTTATCTTTAACGATGAAAGTCCCCTGACCATCATATCCGTGGCGTCGGGCTTTCACAACCACAGGAAACCCTAACTCTTCTATTTTGGATTGAGTGTTCTGCTCTTCTTTCCTCATCACCTCGTCAAAAGCGACGAACCTAGGAACGGGCAAACCTAAATCTCTTAAGTAGCAGCGCTGGTGATACTTATCTAATAAGGGAGCCAACACCGACAAGCCTGGGCGAAAACAGACACCCTGTTGGGCTAGCGGCATTAAAGCCTCTAGATTAATAAACTCATTTTCAAAGGTGATCACATCGCAGCGAGTTGCCAGAATAGCTGTAGCCGCGCTATCATTGATCGGAGCAAGAATAGTATCGGCGGCAATACTGACTGCGGGATCGTTGGCATGGGGCGTCTGCACCACCAATACCATCCCCAGCTTTTCCGCTGCGCCTGCCATCATCCAGGCTAGCTGCCCCCCGCCAATTACACCCACCCGCATCTATCGACACCCCAAAGAATCACGAGTTGCTACACCAGTTTTGGAATTTACACCACTCGCCTGTTGGCAGAGTTGTTTAATTTGTGCCCCGTCCAAAATAGCGTCGCTGAAGTCAGCACCGTTGATATTGACATCCTCAAAGACAGAACGCAACAAAATGCTTTCTACTAATATAGCATCGCTTAAATCCGTGTCCTTGAATAGTACCTGATCGATCATGGCATTGGTTAAATCTGCCCCATGCAGATTAGTTGCTCTCATTACCGATGCGCTCAAAACGGCTCCTCGCAAGTCAGCACCCGCAAAGTTTGTCATTGTCAGATTGGCGTTGGAAAACTCCGCTGTCTGCAGGGTTAAACCGGAAAAATCCTGCCCCGTCAGCTCGGCATTGCTAAACGACAGGGGAGGAGGATAGTTTCCTGCTTGTGCCGAAGCCGCCCAACCCAGGATAATCAGCGCCGATAGAAGAGCTGCTAGTTTCCGAAAAACTATAGACAGCCGATGTATAAGATCTTGATGGATGATGTTCAACAAAGGTTATGCCACACTTCTTGCTAACTTGGCTACTCACAACTGTGTCGTTGCTAATTACAGCTTATCTTGTCCCAGGCTTCATAATCAAAAGTTTTGTTGCCGCCGCTATAGCTGCCGTGCTTTTGGGCTTGGCAAACGCTGTAGTCCGACCTATACTGGTATTTTTCACCCTGCCGCTTACCATTTTGACATTGGGGCTGTTTTTGTTTGTGGTTAATGCCTTCACCATTTGGATAGTAGCTGCCTTCACACCTGGTTTTCACATCACAGGTTTTTTCCCTGCTTTGGTTGGTTCAATTATCGTAAGCGTGGTTAACAGCGTGCTTAATCGCCTTTTTCCAGGCTAGTTAAAACTTTGTTACGCACCAGGCTGCATTTTTTTACCAACAGAGTCAAAACTGAGATACCCACGTCGCTATGAGTTATACTTAACCCTTATGACGAAACCATTAGATGAAACTCTCTCGATAGAAATTGCTAAACGCATCAAAAGCAAGGCTAATGGCTGCTTTAAAAATGCTTATAATGCAGCATTATTGACTGAGGGATCAATGTATGTGCAAGGCTTTTTAGTTTTTCCTGGAGAGCCATACAAACCCATTGAGTATAGCTGGATTGAGATTGGCGATCGCATTGTCGATCCCACATTTCCGCACTTAAACAAAAATGCTACAGAACTTTACTACTTTCCGGTACAAAGTCTGAGTGTCAAGCAACTGAAAGCAGCAATAGAAGAAGCTGAAGAAGATTATCCAGATGACGATCCACTTCCTATTTATGGTGCTGGGCCTTACGAGTATTACGGCGACGTGATGTTGGGCGGTAATGATTACTTAGAAGCGTATAAACAAGCAGAATCTAAGTGCAGGGAGCTAAATAAACCTAAAATAGGGAGCGACGAGAAAAATTGATAGTTCGCGAGCGATGGACTATCACAACCAACTTTTTCGTTCGTAGTGAGGGCTTTAGCCCTTACTGTTCGTAGTGAGGGCTTTAGCCCTTACTATTCGTAGGATTGTAGGTTGGGTTGAGGAACGAAACCCAACATATTAGTTGAAAAACCTCAGGTTCCTTTCTGCTAAAGCTTTCAGGCAATTGATTAGTAAAACTTATCACGCCTAAGTACGGGAGAGCCATTTAGTTAGTATTACTGGAGTTGGCGATAGCTGTCAATGCTCAACAAGGTTTGGGTGGGCGAGTTACTGTTAATGCCCAAGAAATTTTCGGCGCTTAGTTGCGGGCAGGGAATATCAACCAAAATTACATTACTGCCACTTCCGATCGCGGCCTGCAATTCAGCGGCATCGTTCAACTCAATCTACCACAGTTCGACGTTTTCCAGCGGTGACTTTGCTAAAATCGCTAAATTATGGAGATTTTAAGTTTTGAATAAAAAATTCTTGGTTTGTCATGGCATCGTGTTGAGTCTTGCCGTCTCCGTTCCAACAGCGGCACAGATTAAACCCGATAACACGCTGCTGCATAACTCGCGCTCGTCGCAGTTGGGAAATGTTATCCAGATTGATGGGGGGACTAGGGCAGGTAATAACCTATTCCACAGCTTCACTCAGTTCTCTGTGCCTACAGGTGGCACAGCTTTCTTCAACAACGCTCTCGATATCAGCAACATCTTCAGTCGGGTGACGGGTAGAGAAGCATCATTCATCGATGGCACCCTGAAAGCCAACGGTACTGCTAACCTATTTCTGCTCAACCCTTCGGGGATTGTCTTTGGTACTAATGCCAGCCTGAATATCGGCGGCTCGTTTCTGGCAAGTACGGCGCGGAGCTTGAAGTTTGCCGATGGCACCTTTTTCAGTGCAGCTCCCAGCCAAACAACGCCCCTGTTAACCATCAGCGTGCCTGACGCCTTACAATTTGATTCTACATCGGGTCAAATTATCAATCGTTCCTCTGCTACGGCTTTAGATCCTGACTCTGGCTCTGTTATCCCCGTCGGACTCCGGGTGCAGCCTGAGAAAAAATCGCAACCTGGGAAAACATTGGCTCTAGTAGGCGGTGATGTCCTGTTAGAAGGTGGCGTGATGACATCGCCAGGGGGACGAATTGAACTAGGCAGTGTTAGAGGTGAGGGGCTGGTAAGTTTAAACCCAACTGCCACTGGCTGGGCTTTAGAATACCAGGGGGTGTCAAACTACGGAGATATCCAGCTTTCCCAACAATCTGTAGTTAATGCTAGTGGCTTTGGCGGTGGGGAT
The DNA here is from genome assembly GCA_949127975.1 of Oscillatoriales cyanobacterium PMM_0019. Taxonomy (GTDB): domain Bacteria; phylum Cyanobacteriota; class Cyanobacteriia; order Cyanobacteriales; family CASBRB01; genus CASBRB01. Next base: position 42,233 of record CASBRB010000269.1, read on the forward strand.
ATCCAAGTGCAGGGCAAACACGTCACGCTTAACGGCGGTTCCCGCATTACCTCTTTTATTCTGGGAGCGCAACCAGGAGGAAATATAACTGTCAACGCCTCCGACTCTCTAGAATTAATTGGAGGCGGCAGATTTCAAGAAATCTTACTGAAATTGATCTATGGAACTTTAACAAGCACTCTCGACACTGGCTTATTTAACGCGAATTTTGGTAGTGGAACTGGTGGCAACATAGCGATTAACACGCCGAAGCTGATTGCCAGCAATGGAGCATTTATCTCTACTTCTACTTTTTCCTCTGGAGCTGGGGGTAATCTAACTATCAACGCTCCCCAGTCTGTAGAGTTAAGTGCATCTGCCTTGGTTACTGGCACCGCAGGTACTGGCAATGCCGGTGAGTTGACGATTAATACTGGGGCGTTGATTTTCCGAGATGGCGGGTTAACCGCCACAGTTGTTGCTACTACAGGTAGTGGAAGGGGAGGAGATCAAACTGTAAATGCCTCATCAATGGAATTGATTGGTGGCAACCAACTAGAAATTAGTCTTACTAATGTTGTAGCCCCCATAGTGGTTGACAGTGGATTGTATTCGGCTAGCTTAGGTACTGGCGCTGCTGGTGACTTAACGATTAATACTCGATCGTTAACGATCCGCAATGGGGCAGGATTATCAGCTACGACTTTTTTTTCTGGGCAAGGTGGCAATATATTAGTAAATGCTTTTTCGATAGAAACCTTAAACCCTGCGTCCCGCAATATTGGTTCTGGGGCTTTGTCCGTTGGCGCTGCGGGTTCTGGTAATGCTGGTAATTTGATGATTAATACTGGAAGGTTGATCTTACGGGATGGCGGACAGATAGATAGTTCGACTATAGGATCTGGTAGTGCGGGAAATCTTACTGTTAATGCTAATGAGTTTGTCGAACTGATTGGACAACCAACCGGTATAGTTAGCGGCTTATTTACTGATGCTCTTGCAGGAAGTGGAAATGGTGGCAACATAACTGTAGAGACAGGCAAGTTGGTTATTCGAGATGGGGCAGCAGTAAATGTGGGTAATATTCCAATCCGCAGGTACAACCCATTACCTCCAGGAACGGGAAGTCCTGGCAATCTTCAAATCAACGCCCGCTTTATCCTACTTGACAATAATGCCCTTCTCACAAGTAATACCCTAGCAGGAAACCAGGGGAATATTACTATTAAATCCCAAGAACTCCAAATGCGACATGGCAGTAATATTACTACTAACGCTCAAGGCACTACCACTGGAGGCAATATTGCCATCGATACTTTAACTTTAGCCGCCTTAGAAAATAGCGATATTAGTGCCAATGCCAACAAAGGCTTCGGCGGGCGAGTTACTGTTAACACTCAAGGACTTTTTGGTATACAGTTCCGGGCAAATAATACCGATCGGAGTGACATCACTGTTACTTCTGCTCTCGGCCCGCAATTCGGCGGCATCGTTCAACTTAATATACCACAGTTCGACCCGACTCAAGGATCTGTCGAATTACCCAAGGCTGTGGTAAATCCTTATCAAGTGGCAAATATCTGTCCAGCAGAGCGGGACAATTCTCGACAGGTTCAGACATTTATTAGAACCGGACGCGGTTTACCACCGGGCCCTGGGGAAGCGCTCACTAATGATTCAGTTTTAGTCGGGTTGGTGGATTCGGCGGAGCTTCACGGAACCCGAACTGGTAGAACTTCATCCACTAAGCTGACAAGTCCAACTGTTGCTCCGGTGGCAGCTACTGGATGGGTACTTAACAATAAAGGCGAGGTTATTCTTATCGCAACTCCACCCACTGTTACACCTCACAGCCCTTGGCTTCCTAATAGCGGTTGCCATGCACCTTAAAGTACCTCGAAGTTTTAGTCAGTTTAAATGGGGGTTGAGTTTGGCAGTTTTGA
>CASBRB010000270.1 GCA_949127975.1 Oscillatoriales cyanobacterium PMM_0019
ATATAATCGAGAGAGCCTGGGGAGGATCGCTATTGGTGAAGTGAGTTCGGGAAACATCCTCGTTAAAAACTTTGCGACATGAGCTTAAACCTTTCAGTACTGTAGCATAGACACTATTCAAGGACTTACGCACTGCACATATAGCGGTTCGTAGGGGCAATCCCCCTGTGGTAGCCCCTATATCCTACATTCCGCACCCCTCACTCCGGACTTGGGCTGCGCGAAGGCGTACTGCCTTCTGGCGCATAGAATTAGGAGGCAGAGCCTCACCAACAGCGTTCCCAGGCAGAGCCCAAGTCCATACCCACATTTTTTATGCTGGAGAGCGCTTGGCTCTGGCAAGCCGCCCAAACCTGCCCCTCTGCGGTAAGCCCTCTTACTAGCAGGACTTACGCACTGCCTCTACATATAGCGGTTCGTAGGGGCAATCCCCTCGTGGTTGCCCTTAAATATGCCCAGTCTGCGTAAGTCCTGACTAGGTAAATCAACCCTTCTAGCAGTCTGGAAAAAAAATCTCAAACATTTTTCCCAAACCCCTTGACACTTTTGTAATACGTGTGTAGTATGTAGATATAGAGCGAAGTGGGAAAAAGCCAAAAGCTTCACCCCAAGCTAAATCCGAACCTTGAAAACTGAATAAAGTCACCTATTTTATTTCATTAGTCTGCTGCGCCTCGATACGTCAGGCACAGAAACATACGACTGAAGCGTAGGGTTATTCCACAGCTGAAGCACCTGAAGCTGAAGGTAAAATCGGCACTTCAAGATATCACCGAAGTTGACCAAAAATTTATCTAAAAGCTGCAGATGACAGAACTACAAATCCAGAAGGTAAAGTTAATTTTTTAGTTAGCTACTGCCTGTTTTTAGATTTAGCCCATGTTCTGTCATTAAAGAATTCAGGAGTAAAACTGAAAGCGATCGGCATTTCGCTAAATGCCGATCGTGAGGAGCAACCTAGATTCATGAGGCTGTAGCTCAGTTGCGTAGAGCGTTGCTTTGTCACAGCTCCCGGATCGCGGGTTCGAGCCCCGTCAGCCTCGTTGAATAGTCCCGCGCAGGCTGCGCTAACAAATCTCGTCGGGACTCCCAGGCTGGGTAGCCAAGTGGTTTAAGGCGTCGGTCTGCAAAACCGATTTTTCTCGTGGGTTCAAATCCCACCTCAGCCTTATGCAGGGGTGATGTAACAGGCAACATATCGTGACTCCAAATCCGATTTTCTAGGTTCAAATCTTAGTCTCTGCGTCTTTTATAGTGCTGTAGGCAAATGGCTTAAGCCGCACGGCTTTCATCCGTGTGATTTGCTCCCTTCAAATCCCGTCAGCACTACCAAATTTTATCAGTCGCATCCATATTATTGCCCTGTAGTGTAATTTGGCAACATCTCTGACTTTGACTCAGAAGTTCCAGGTTCGATTCCTGGCGGGGCAGCTAAATTATACTCCTGTAGCCGCTCCTAAAAACCATGACAAATCCTGACATGGCACGAAAGCCCTCGCAGTTCTACTTACGATTTGAGCGTGGGTTTCTCAGACCACGAGTAGAAGCACCTTTCGGTTTCCTGCCACGTCTATGAGAGTTTGTCAACTCTAACTCGCGCAACCGGATGACCTCTACTATCCTGTTAGGATCTCTGAATTGGTAATAGTTGTGTCGGCGTATACCTTTCAACTTCTTACCTAGAGCATTCCAGAAACTCCAACTGTGCGCGGTCTTCAAACCTGTAAACATGAGGCTGTTTTGGCTGGAATCCTCTCACTTTTCTGATAGGCTCTACGAGCTAATACGAGTGCCGCCGCAGTGTCACTCGATAACCCATAAAGTCCCATAAATTTCACCAGTCCTATAAGAGAAGAATAAGCTGGATTTACATTAATTAATTCAATCCCAAATCTTTCACAACGACTAGCTAAAATTTCGGCAAATTTTTGGTAAGCTTGCGTTGGAGAGCATTCGAGAGTATTTTACTCCTTGCTCTCTCATACTTGCTTTCTTGCGACTAAAATTTAAACTTTCAATTGTAATTGGGCAATTATACTGACTGGCAATTTCTACTAAATTCTTACAAGCATCTCCCAAAGTGGCTTCAATTTGATTACTGGTACGGTCATTAATATTTATCTTAATCTGTCCTCGATCTTTTAGATTTCCTGCACTATCACAATATGCCCATCCAATTACACCAGGATTTAAGTCCACACCTAACATCCCATTGCTCGCACTGAGCGCAGTCGAAGTGCTGTACTTAGATTGGTATGGGATTTCGGCTCGATACACTGTACAGAATATATACCACTGACCGCATTTTCTCACAAATCTAAATGTTAATGCTTTGCCTTTTGACAAGGCATAATCTAGATCGGATTGCCCATAGGTAAACTTAATCCCATCAGCTTTTATATATTTCCCGAATTTTGGCATTAATGCTGGTGGAACATTAATTTTTATCACACCATCTTTGGTCAACTGACAGTTAACATTTCCTTGAGTTTCATCTTTACTACCAACCAGCATAAATTGAGAATTCCTAGCATTTCTCCAATCTTTTAGCCATTCTTCATGACTAGAATAACCATTGGCTTCTAGGTTAAACTGTGCTTTCCATAACTTCTTAGAACCAAATCTTAAAGATGGCTGATTCTTTTTTAACGATGATAATCTACATTTTAACATTGCCAATCGGCGCTGTTTATGGTGGATTTCTCTTCTGATTTTATCAGAAAGTGATTGGTTTTTACCTAACCCACAATGAGGATTAGTTTGGTTTAGTTGCTGATTTTTATTATCAATGGATTTCGATAAACCTTTAATTTGGTCTGATAAATTCTCTATTTGATTTTGATAACACTCTTGCCGACTAGCTATCTTTCCTTTGATACTGGAATGAACTGAATTAAACTGCCTCGCATTTATCCCATATATCTTTTGGTAATTACGTTTTAAATCGTTAAGCTTCTCCCCTCTAGACAATGCTTTATATAAGTCACGTTCAACTTTGCCAAATAATACCCCCATCAACTCACAAAATTCGATGATGGATTCTGGACATTTGGTTTGGTATGTTACTTGACTCATTATTTAAGCTCCTTTGCCACTTCTCTCAACTCTATCTATTAACTTCTTATTCTTATGACTTCTACTACCATATAGTCTACGTATAGGTTTAATCTTGCCCTGCTCCTCCCATCTGAGTAGGGTTCTAGTCGTGTACCCAATAGCTCTGCTGCTTGTGCGAGCTGTAATTCCTGACATAATACCTATAATATAACTCATATGTTAGGAATTGTCAAGGTAAGGCATGAATTTTTGGTACTGTAGCGTAGCCCTTTGACTTTGAACTGTAAGATAGTGTTCGGCATCAGCTTAAACTAGCAAATTCCCGTAAACTTGTCAAGAGGCTCGAATGGACAGGAGTCACCTGACTCCTGGATTCTTATTCAATAACCACCAATACTTACCGCGTCTTAGGTTTTCGACGTGTACCTTGGAAAGCTAACATACTCATCAATCCTGTCCAGCCAATGGCAATGTAGCCAACAGCCAGTAGCAAACTGCTTGCCCCAGTACGTACTGCCGACTTTAAAGCTTCTTGTTTAGCTTTTTGCTCTGCTTGTAGCTTTTGACTACGAATTTTGGTTTGAGCCTCCTCCAATTGTTGATTCAGAGCTTTGGGGTCTTGCTTAAACTTCTGTAATTGTTCCTTGAGATTCTGTAATCGCGCTAGTTGTTCACCTTGTACTTGACCGCCGTTAATAGTTTGATCCAGCTCTTTGAGTTTCTGTTCATTTTTCAGCAGGGCATCCACCTGTTGCAATTGGTTCTGAAGTTGAGCTTCGTATGCCGATGCTTCTTGGTTAATTCTTGTGAGTGCCACGCTCTGTTGGGTACTAATGTTTAACAGGTGTAAAGGAACCAGCAGTAAGAAGACTAGCCCCAAAAAACTGGAGAGTAAAAATGTCCAGAATCGTAAGCTTTGCCAGAATGGTCTGGGAGCAGGGGCAGTACCGGCACTACTGCTCATCCAATATCCCGCCATTAGGAAGGCTATCCCCACCAGAGGAATGATACCCCGGTCAACTAGCTGCCCGGTAGTGCTCAGTTGCCATATCTTATCGGTCGGGTTAAAAGGCAACAACAGCAGGATATAGTCAAGCAGAGAAGACAGAATCACGATTACCCCGACGATCTTCAGGGCAAGTGGGGTAAATACAATGCTATTATTATTTCTCATGGGGTGCCTGCCTGTAGTTTGAGTCCAGTTTAAACTTAATTCTCATCATCAACAATCATACTCCTAAAATATATACTATTAGTTGGAGACTTAGCAGATTGCTTTCGTATACTTTCGCTAACATAGATAAATGCTTGCAGCAGCAATCCAAGAACCCCAAATAAGTTTTGTAGCTTCATCTGGGTAAAGTCTTATCTTTTGACTGTAGGTTTGGTTTGTTCTCCTTGTTCTGCTGACGAGAGTTGAATTTGTATTTCCAGGTCTTCTTTGATTGCTGACTTGTACTTTCTGAGTCCGTAGAGTCGGCAACTGAATATATGGATAATGGCAAGGATGTCTTCCACCATTTCTCGCTCTGGTGACAACCCATCTTGGTTGAGCACCACGATTGAACAGTTGTCTTGCTCGCACCACCATTTGATGAGCTCAAACCCGAAACGAGTAAGTCTGTCTTTGTGGGCAACTACAATAGTTGCGACATTACCTTTACGGACTCGTTCCAAAAGGGCAAGCAGTCCTTTTCTTCTGTAATTGAGTCCACTGGCAATGTCAGTGATGATATCTGCGTCAGGGTAGAGACATTTAATCGCAGCAATTTGTCTATCAAGATCTGCTTTTTGTCTGTGGCTGGAAACGCGAGAATAAGCGACAATTGTCCTTGTTCTTGCAACTGGCGCATCCTGCATATTGATTTCGTAGTACGAGTTGATGTCATAGCGCCTTTGCCCCGATGGAGTCCTAATAGACCTAATTTGCCCGTGCCTATCCCAATACCGCAGTGTGTGTACACTGACACCTAGCAATTTGGCTGCCTCGCTAGGCTTGTGATAAGTTTGTTCGCTCATTCTTTTAGACTAGCGAGTTTGTCAGCGTTTGTCAATGCTTGTCAAAAAAAATAATTTCTTAGCGATCGCTGCCTCCCCACTCCTGCCAGCATATTAGCAAAAAACGGCTCGTGCGGTCTGCGTTGACTGAACTCCGCAAGGGTAGTAAGCGACGTAAGATGGAGAAATCCACAACTTCTTGAGTACGCGGAGTACGCGATGCCCCACACCTAACAGTTTTGTCATATTTTGTCAGAGTTTGTTAGGGTTTTTAGAAGATAATGAACCAGAGCCGATCGTTATAATTTGCATATCCCATTACTAGAAATCAGGAATTTATTTTAAGCGATGGATAAAATCATAGAAGTGTTGCCGGATGTTAAGGCGTTAGCACAGCGATCTCTCGACCTGGTTAGGGATAAAATTCAAGCCTCTATTGCTCAGCGGGGGTTTTGTACTCTAGTCCTAGCTGGTGGCAGCACTCCTAAAAGCCTCTATGAAGCGCTAGCCTTCCTAGACCTGCCTTGGGATAAAATCCATGTGTTTTGGGGGGATGAACGCTATGTACCAGCCAACCATCCCGATAGTAATCAACAGATGGCTCGTCGTGCTTGGCTGGATTTAGTGGATATGCCAGGTGTCAATATCCACCCGATGCCGACTTCCTCACCAGATCCAGCGCAGGCAGCTCAAGCGTATGAACAACAACTTATTGAGTTTTTTCAGGTGTCTGCGGGAGAATTTCCCACTTTTGATATCATTTTGCTGGGTATGGGAGATGATGGGCACACGGCTTCTTTATTTCCCCACACCGATGCCCTGCAAGTGCGGACTCACCTGATTACAGTTGGCAATAAAGACGCTCAACCCCGTCTCACCTTCACCTTCGAGCTGATTAACCACGCCCGTTGCGTCATTTTTATGGTTTCTGGTGCTAATAAACGCTCGGCTCTGACTCAAGTTTTAGCTGCCAAGGGCGACGAACTGACCTATCCAGCCCGACTAATTCAACCCCAAGGCGAACTTTGGTGGCTACTCGATGAGGCAGCGGGTGTTGATTTTAGCTAGGCTACCTGGAAGTCGCTTTCGGTCAGAATATATGATGAACTACCGCCTGTAAGGAGTTTTTTTATGATTGTCTGTCCAAATTGTGCTCACCAAAACCCTGATGGAGCCACGCAATGTGAGGCTTGCTACACACCTTTACCGACGACTACAAGTTGCCCTAATTGTGGTGCTGTAGTGCAAACCGATGCCACCTTCTGCGGACAGTGTGGGTTTAGCCTCAAGCCCAGTTCATCTTTACCAGATCCGGAGGGTGCTAACTCTCAATCGCAGTCCCCAACAATTATCCCGTTGCCTCCAGATCCGGCAACACCTGCTCCTCCTACTATGGTTACTGCACCACCGCTTCCCCCCGAACCCGATATCGTCAGTACCCCAACGCCAGCATCGGCACCAGAACCGTCTTATGGCATTTCTAAAACTCAACTGCAAGAGCAAACTGCCCGACTGCTGCATGTCCAAACGGATAAGACGATTGAATTGCCGCAAAATCTGCCAGTGATTCATGTGGGCAAGCCCAACGATCAGATTCCGCCTGACATTGATGTTTCAGGCTTTCCAAATTCGGAAATTGTTTCTCGGATTCATGCTGATATCCGAGTTGAGGGAGAAGCCTACTATCTTGAAGATGTTGGCAGTGCTAATGGCACTTACCTTAACCACATACCCCTTCCTAAGGGCAATCGCCACCGTTTGCGACCGGGCGATCGGATTAGCTTGGGTAAAGGCGACATGATGACGTTTTTGTTCCAAACTTCTTGACGCTATGTGCTGCTATACCACATCAACTTGTCTTTGGCATCCGGAAAAGAGTGGTAACGAGAATTGCTCTTCCCCAACTTAATGTCGGCATTCCCCTCCCATTAACCCTAACGGGTATAATGGGAGGGGAATGCCGTGGAAATCTTTGAAATATGTAACACCGTGATTACCCTGACCTTGCTACATCCTCTACAATCTGTCCCAGTCCAAAGTTGGAGCTTTGAGTCCGAATCACTTGTTCGGATTGGACGGTCAACTGATAATGATGTCGTTCTCTACAGCGCTGTAGTTTCTCGCCACCATGTAGAACTAAAGGTTAATGATTCTGGTTGGCAAGTTATTAGCTTAGGTGCTAATGGTACCTATCTGGATGGAAAACGCATCACTCAAGTTCCGGTAGTAGACGGAATGGTGATTCGCCTTGCCAGCTCTGGTCCTAAAATTCAAATCCGGATTGGCTCAATACCACAAGAAGCTAGGCTAAAAACATTTTCTGGTAAGCGGTCAGAAGCGCCAAAGATGAATGAACCTTCAAAACAAGCTTTTCTAGATACTGAACCAACAACAATAGAACACCGAAATGAAGGTGAT
>CASBRB010000271.1 GCA_949127975.1 Oscillatoriales cyanobacterium PMM_0019
AAATTAGTAATCGAAGTCGCCGCCCATGCCAGCGCCAGCGCCAGCAGGAGCGCCATCCTTAGACTCAGGCTTGTCAACTACGATACATTCGGTTGTCAACACCATACCAGCGATCGAAGCCGCATTTTGCAGAGCAGAACGAGTCACTTTAGCAGGATCGACAATACCAGCTTCAAACATATCGACGAACTCATTAGTCGCCGCATTGAAGCCAACATTGAATTCCTTCTCCTTCACCCGTTCAGCAATCACGGCACCATTTTGGCCAGCATTCTCAGCAATCCGCTTCAGGGGAGCAGAGATAGCGCGGGCGACAATTAGCGCACCAGTCAACTCTTCACCCTTGAGGTGTTCAGATGCCCAAGACTCTAGTTGGGGAGTCAGGTGAGCCAATGTAGTACCACCGCCTGGAACGATACCTTCTTCCACAGCAGCCTTGGTAGCGTTGATGGCGTCTTCCAGGCGTAGCTTGCGGTCCTTCATTTCGGTTTCGGTAGCAGCGCCGACTTTAATCACGGCAACTCCACCAGCCAGTTTAGCTAGACGCTCTTGCAGTTTTTCCTTGTCGTAGGAAGACTCGGTTTCGTCCATTTGACGACGGATTTGTTCGCAGCGAGCCTTGACTGCTTTATCGTTACCTTCAGCAACGATGGTGGTGTTATCTTTGGTGATGGTGATGCGACGGGCTTTACCCATCATATCTAAGCGGGTGTTATCCAGCTTTAATCCAGCATCTTCGGTGATTACTTGGCCACCAGTCAGGATGGCGATATCTTCTAGCAGAGCCTTGCGGCGATCGCCAAAGCCAGGAGCCTTGATAGCTGCCACGTTCAGCACGCCCCGCAGGCGGTTAACCACCAGGGTTGCCAAAGCTTCTTTCTCGATATCTTCAGCGATGATTACCAGAGGACGCCCCGATCGAGCAACTTGCTCCAGAACTGGTACTAAGTCTTGCACCAGAGCGATCTTTTTATCAGTCAGCAGGATGAAAGGCTCATCGAAAACTGCTTCCATCCGCTCGGTGTCTGTAGCGAAGTAGGGAGAGATGTAGCCTTTGTCAAAGCGCATCCCTTCGGTGACTTCCAATTCGGTGGTCATAGACTTCCCTTCTTCGAGGGAAATTACGCCTTCCTTGCCTACTTTGTCCATCGCTTGGGCGATCATCTGACCGACTTCATCGTCGTTACCAGCAGAGATTGCCGCTACTTGAGCGATCGCTTTGGAATCTTCTACTTGACGGGCGTGTTCTGCAATCTTCCCTACCAGAAAGTGGGTAGCTTTGTCAATCCCACGCTTCAGCACAATGGCATTAGCGCCAGCAGCAACGTTACGCAGCCCCTCTTTTACCATTGCGTGAGCTAACACCGTTGCAGTTGTGGTGCCATCACCTGCGGTGTCATTGGTCTTAGAAGCAGCTTGACGAATCAGGGCGACGCCTGTATTCTCAACGTGGTCTTCCAGTTCAATCTCTTTGGCGATGGTAACGCCGTCGTTAACAATTTGGGGCGCTCCAAACTTTTTCTCTAGCACCACGTTGCGACCTTTTGGTCCCAAGGTTACGGCTACTGCTTCAGCCAGAATATCCATGCCCTTTTCTAGGGCGCGACGAGCGTTTTCGTTGTAGATGATGCGTTTAGCCATATATTTCCACGGTTGTGTGTTTTAGAAACTTTAGATTTAGGAAACGATCGCCAGAATGTCCTTTTCTGAGATCAGGACATATTCTTCAGTACCAAGCTTGATATCGGTGCCAGCGTACTTGGAATAAAGTACCTTGTCGCCGACTTTCACTTCGAGATCCTGACGCGAGCCATCTTCGCCACGCTTTCCAGGCCCTGTGGCAACTATTTCACCTACTTGAGGCTTTTCCTTGGCGGTATCTGGTAGGAGAATCCCACCAGCGGTTTTTTCTTCAGAGGCGCTCACTTTTACAAATACGCGCTCGCCTAGGGGTTTAACTGTGGATACACTCAGAGATACTGCTGCCATATTTAATTCTCCTGATTAGTGCTCCCAATTAGCACTCTCTACTCCTGAGTGCTAATCTAACGAAATACTGATGCCGATCGCAACCTACTCCTCTGTACGGGTTACCGTACTTACATATTTCGGCAGATGGGACTAAGCAAAAATACTGGTAATCCGGAAGGTGGTTGCAAAAGTGTTCCGTATTTTCTACACTGGAGAGTAGCTAGACATTCGATCCGCCCGGATGCATCCGTGGGGTTCCCCTGTCCCTCTTTGACACAAATGGCTTTAATGACTAAGAACACAATAGAAATATTGAGCGAAAGTCTCCTTCCCAGTGAAGCTCCACAGAAGGAGGTTATGGCAGATTACGTGGAGAGCTTAGCGCTAAATCAAATTGAGCGACACGTTTTTATCTGTGCCGATCAGACTGTACCTAAATGCTGCTCTAAGGAAATCAGTCTAGAAGCGTGGAACTACTTGAAAAAGCGCTTGTACGAGTTGCAACTGGACAAGCCCACAGACACCCGTGCTTCTTGCATCTTCCGCACTAAAGCTAACTGTCTGAGAGTTTGCACCGCAGGCCCCATTCTAGTGGTATACCCCGATGGAGTCTGGTATCACTCAGCGACTCCACCTGCTCTAGAGCGAATTATCCAAGAGCATCTAATTGGCAACCAAGTTGTTCAAGAATACGCATTTGCGGTTCATCCCTTGCCAGAGACTGAACTTAAATCTGGAGCCAAATCCTAAGCTATTCTGCCAAAATGCTCTAGAGCCTAAGTTGGCATATGTATCATTTATAACTTTTTGCCAAGCTTCTATAGTAACATGATAAAACAGATGAAAGACAATGGTGTAAAAGATCACAAGCGACTGCTGCTGATTGATGACGATCCTAACCTGATATTGCTAGTCAAGGACTATCTTGAGTTTCGGGGGTATGAAGTAATCACAGCAGAAAATGGTCGGGAAGCGCTGGAGGTGCTACAGCAGGAAATTCCCGATATGATTATTTGTGACGTGATGATGCCGGAGATGGACGGCTATGCCCTGGTAGAGCATGTCAGGCAAAATCCTAACACCAGTTGGATTCCAGTGCTATTTCTTTCGGCAAAGGGTCAAAGCCAAGACCGGGTGAAGGGACTCAGCACAGGGGCCGATGTCTACATGGTGAAGCCATTTGAGCCAGAAGAACTGGTAGCACAAGTAGAATCGTCCCTGAAGCAGGCTCATCGTTTGATTGAGCATTCCCACAAGTCCACAGATTCTGGTCCTAAAATCCATGTGCCAGAAACTGCCGAGTTAACTCCCACCGAACTCAAGGTAGTACAGTTTGTGGCGCGGGGATTGGCGAATAAACAAATTGCAGAGTATATGAATGTTAGTCAGCGGACGATTGAAAGTCATGTTTCTAATATGCTACAAAAAACTGCTCTTCATAACCGCACCGAATTAGCCCGCTGGGCTATTGAAAGTAACATGGTTTGAGAAGTTGC
>CASBRB010000272.1 GCA_949127975.1 Oscillatoriales cyanobacterium PMM_0019
AGGGTCTTGCACCAGGGGACATTTACTAAAAGGAGCTACGTAATGTACATACCTTTAATTTTAGATATTGCTATTGGTTTAATCTTTATTTATCTAATATTGAGTTTGCTAGCTTCTGAAATTCAGGAACTATTTACCACTATCTTCCAGTGGCGAGCTGAACACTTAAAGAAATCTATTGAAGTGTTGTTAAAGGGTGGCAACCGCCTTAGTGAATCAGAAGAGCATGTTATTGATTTGGTAAATAAACTTTACCGTAATCCCTTAATTTCCAACATCAATCAAGAAGCCAAAGGATGGTTATCTACTTTGCCACGCCAATTAACTTGGACGATCGCTTGGTTATATCGTTCTATCAAAAACCCCAGATCAGGGCGTGAAAAACCAGAAAGTGTTTTTGGTGACAATCAGCACAGTGGTCCTTCTTATATTCCTTCGGAATTATTTGCAACCACTCTCCTTGAAACATTGGAAATTCCCACTATATTTCAAAAATTAAGCGAAACTAGACTGGAAAAGTTTAAAAATGAGCAAATAGTCAAAAACATTCAGCTTATTTTAGCTGACTTAGAAAACAGCCCCAGAGCATATAATCGGTTATTAACCAAAGAACTGGTTAAAAAATTTGATAAATTCAAAATAGTCCTTAACAAAGTTGTTGAGGACTATAAAAATAATAAAACAAATTTGGCTACTAGCATTGAGCGTCTGGAAGAAAAAATGGATCTATATATCACCATTACTAAAAATCAGTTTCCTGAAGGGGAAAAACTTGCTGAAGATTTTACTAAACAGTTATTATCTTTAAAAAAAGATATCTTTGGTATTACTACAACTGTAAATCTTGAAAAAGCGGTATTACTAGGAGAATTAGAACCCAGTTTTATTGAGGTTATACAATGCCTCAATAAAAATAGTGCAATTTTTAGGGAGATCAAAGCGACACTGCAAGATAAAGATAGCGCCACTTATAAAAAACTTGAAGAAGTAATCAATATGTTGCCTGAATCCTTAAGAGAAAGCCTTACTATTTTGGCAAGGCGGGCTGAATCAAAGATTACAACTAAAGAATCAGAAATGAATCAACTTCGCCTAGAGATTGAAGTTTGGTTTGAAAGGTCAATGCAGCGTGCCTCTGGTGTATATAAGCGCAATGCTAAAGGAGTGGCTATTATAATTGGCTGCGTTATAGCCTGTGCGGCTAATGCTGATACATTTCACATTATCAATAGACTCTCAAAAGATTCGGCAATCCGCACTACGATCGCTCAGAATGCAGGTTCGGTAGTGGCGAAAGATTCTGCCATAAAAGATTTAAATGCTCTGAGAGATGAAGCTATTGATGCTTTGGCAGATACTGCTCTTCCTATTGGCTGGACTGCTGTTAATTTAGAGCAGCAGATTGGCCCAAGTTATGAGCAGCAGAATCATATTATCAAAATTATGCTGATGGTTTTGGGGTGGATTTTGACTGGCGTCGCTATTGCTATGGGTGCGTCTTTTTGGTTCGATTTGTTGGGTAAGGTGGTTAATGTGCGTAATGCTGGTAAATCTCCTGGTTCAATTACTGATAAGTCGGCTGATTCTGAATCCAATTAAATCACTTTACCAATGGTTTTTTTGAAACGCAAAGGGCGCAAAGGTTAGCGCAAAGGTACGCAGAGGAAGAGTTTAGGTAATCATGGATTGTAGGGCGGTTTGGAGATCTTGAGTGAGTCCGGTGATTGCTTGTTTGGCGCTGCGGCGATTGGTTTGGTAGCTGTCCCACCGATCGGACACTGAGATGGGTTGTCCTATTGTCATTTGTGCCCATTGTTTGCCTAGTTTAGGACGGGTAAAGGGGTTTCCTCCTTTAATTCTGGTTATCATGTCCCACATCAGTAAGCTGGTTTCGGCAAATCGATCGGCTGTGAGTTTTTCTAATACATAAGCTCCTGTTACTGCTACAAAACTTTCTACTAGCCTCATGTGCCACATTCTTAGGTTTGCTTCTGCTGCCATGCGATCGGCTAATCCTCTTTCTACTGGTGAGAGGGTATCCACATTTTTGATGTCTTCTCGGTAAATATAGTCCCAGCCTATTTGTTCTAAGCGACGACACCGATCGATTAAATTGCCTTTGGGGTGAATGTTAAAAGATTCTTCTGCTACCTGTAATGCCGCATTTAGTAAGGCTTGCAGTCTAGAGGTAAATTCTTGATTGGCACTGGGGGTTAGTATTTCTGCTTGCGCTTCTCCTATTTTACCTAGGGGTTTGTGATAAAATTCTGTGTAAAAGTTCTCCATTAAAGATAGTAGATGTTCCGCTAGTCTAAATAGTCGTCGGTAGAGAGCTTGATGGGTTTGGTCTAGGGGTTCTCCTGGTGTTTGCTGTGAGCCTTGTTCTAGGTGTAATCCGCTATTTTCCTCTAATTCGTTTAAAAGCTTTTTTAGGGGTTCCCAAGGCTCTTCAATATAACGGTATTGAATCCCTATTGGTACAATAAAAACTTTTTCGGTTCGTCCCGCATTAAGCAGATCTTCTACACACCAAAATCCTAGTTGGGCAATGCCTGGTTCTAGTGGGCTGATAATTTCGTTATGTCCGTTGGTTGCTCCTTCGGGCGCTGCTGCCATTGGTAGTGTACTATTGGCAAATAAATCGCGGGCCGTTCGCAAACCTATCCGATCTAGTTTGCCACGATATATGGGTGTTCCGCCTAAACGGGGATATAGCCACTCTACTATTTTTCCAGCCCAGATTGGAATACCTCGGTCGTAGATAAAGTGTGCGTGGATAGGGGGTGTTAGTGAAATTTGCTTTTGTTTGGCTACTTGGGGGACGAGGCGAGATAGCAAGTGTAGCATACAAAATGGATCGTCGGCGCTGGGATGACGAAATGCCATCAAGAACCGAATTTTACCTGTTTGAAACTGCTGATATAAGTCTACTAAGGTTTCTACATTGTTCGCTTCAATCTGGGTGATAGTTGTGCGCGATCGTAGTATCGCTGGCAATATTAGTTGCGCACCCCGCAGCACTAGGGGGTTGAGGGCTGGTGGTAGAAATTCTAGTGGTGGTTGAACTTCAGTAATTGGATGTGGCACTGTTGGTTCCTAAAAGATAAATACTAATTTTAGTTGCCATTTGTTGGCGTTTTGGCGCGTAATTTCAATTTGGCGAATAAATTCCCTAAAGTAAAATCTGCGCTCTGATTCAGATAAGTCTAGCCAGAATTGGGGAATCGACACTGCTTGGGCTACCAGTTGTAAGTTTACTGGCGGCAGCACTGCTAGTTTAGCTTGGAGTTCGGCAATCTCTGTCCGCAGTTTGTAAGCGCGTAACTCGGCGGTTTCTGAATCTAAAATCCCACTAGCTGTAAGAGTGGGTAGCTGGGCTAAGATGTTTTGTTTGTTGGCTATTTCGTCGGTGAGTTCGCCCTTATTTCCATTTTTACCCGGTGGATTAATTCCTGCAACTGCTTTGGGTAAGTCTTGACAAATTTTTACGATCGTTTGCTGCAATACTTGTTCGTAGAGAATTGCCCGACATTTAGGTTCGCGCTGGCACCTAATTGGGCGCAGGTACAGGTACTCCTGTTTTTTGCGTGGAGTTGTCACGCGGGTAACAGTCATCGGTGAGTAGCACTCGCCGCAGACAACCAACCCTGCTAGGGAACGAGGAGCGCTTGCACTACGAGCTGGCAAGCGGCGGTTGCGACGGATAATGCGATCGATTTGCGCCCCTTCTTCCTTGGAAATAATCGGGACGTGAGTATCTGTGATTACTTCACCATTATTATATGCTGTGTCGCCCCGGTATACTGGGTTACTCAGCCACCGTTGCCCAGTAGTCACGGAAATTTTCTTGCCGTACTTCTTTTCTATATACCGTACTGCTCCACGCAGAGAACCATAGAGCAGAAAATATTCAAAAAAATCCTTTACCACAGGTAAGACACTGCGATCAAGTATATAGCGTTCTTTTCCGCGCCGATAGCCGTAGGGTGCTTTACCCGGAGGCGGTGCAGCTTTGAGACGATTGCGGGCGTGTCCCTGGCGGATGCGCCGACTGCGCTGGTTATACTGTAGGTGTTGCAGCAGTTTGAGCAAACTTACCTGTTGTGGGACTTCTGCTTCTGTGACAACTAACTCGATGCCGAGTAATTCTAATTGAGTAAGGCGCGAGCCTACTTCCGCTACTGATTCCCCTAGCTCCTCTAGACGCCGGATTAACACATAATCTGCTGGCTCTGCCTGACAATCTTTTAACAGTTGTTGCAGTTGTTGACGCCCTCCCAAATCTTGATAAACTCGATCTACTTCCCAACCCCAGATAGATCGATCGGGTGTAGGCTCTAAGAGAGGATCGCTGTAAGTATATGCTATGATTTTCACTACAACAGTAAGTTACCAAGGCGTTTGAGGATACTTAGAACAGTATACAAGTCATTTCCGCGCCGTATGGAAAAGTCATAAGACATTGCGTATTGAGGCACGTCTTGCTTTGTTAACTTCAAAAAAACAAAGTTGCTGCCATTAGTTATCATGCCAAAGGAGGGCTTGTCAGAATTAGGATTGCCTAACATATAAGCTAGAGTTTGGGGTAAGCCCACCTCTAGTGAGAACCGAGTACTTTTGGACTCGATGGCAAGTATCCACATCTGGTTTTGCAACACTAGGACATCAATTTGTCCCTTGATTATTTCTCCTCCTTCGTCCTCGACCAAAATTTCTACTGATGATTCTCCGTTGACTCGGAAGGGGGGCTGGTAAAAACCTGCTAAGTCGAGTAGGGGGGCTAGCACTACCATTTTGACGATGCTCTCACTCATTGGTGGATGTTCGATTAAAGAGAAATGGTTGCTCTTAACCCGCTCTAGGGTTTGTTTTTCAAAATTGGTGAGTTCAGGCAACTCAGTTAACCATTCAGTAAAGAATTGTTCATCAGTAGCACGTCTGAGCTTAAACTTCTGTATTAAAGCTTCAAGGGTGAGGTTACTAGCTTGAATTGTTTGTACCATATTTCACTTTCCTTAATTTATCCTGGTTGATAAGATTGAGTATCGCTGTAAGTATATGCTATGATTTTCACTACAACATTAAGTTACCAAGGCGCTTCAGGATACTTAAGACAGTATACAGGTCATTCCTGCGATTGAGAAGCGAAAATTCATCGGAAAGGGCGTACTGGGGTGTACCCTGTTTTGTCAGCTTCAGGAAAGTAAAGTTACTGCCATTAGTCACCAGTCCAAAGGAGGGCTTTTCAGAATTAGGGTTACTTAACATATAAGCTAGAGCTTGGGGTAAACCCACCTCCAGTGAAAAACGACTACGTTTGGACTCGATGACAAGTATCCACATCTGGTGGGAGCAACACTAGGACATCAATCTGTCCCTTGATAATTTCTCCTCCTTCGTCTTCAATAAAGATTTCTACCGATGATTCTCCCTTGACTCGGAAGGGAGGCTGGTAAAAACCTGCTAAATCCAGCACTGGCGATAGCACCACCATTTTGACGATGCTTTCACTCATAGGAGGATGTTCGATTAAAGAGAAATAGTTACTCTTAACTCTATCCAGAATTGTTGTTTCACCTTCGGTAATTTCCGGCAATTCAGTTAACCACTCAGTAAAGAATTGCTCATCAACAACACGTCTTAGTTTAAATTTGTATATCAGATCCTCCATCGAAAGATTGCCGACTGGAATTGTTGTTACCATATTTCACTCTCCTGTAGTTTGTAGTGAGAACTAAAGTCCTAATCCGTAAGGACTAAAGTCCTTACTACGAACATTAGACAAATATCTTATCCTCCGCTGATTTCTATCACATTGCCATCGGGATCGTGAGTAAAGATAGCGGCTCTACCAGAAGCACTCATTTGCACTTCACAGCCATGAGCTAGCAATTGCTGTTTAGCTTCATCTATGTTAGCAACGGAAAAGGCGATATGTCTGTTGCGTCCCAACTTTTCTCGGTTGTGTAGCTGTGGGGTAATTTCTGAGTCTACAATCAAGTGAATTTGGAAATCTCCCACCTGATACCAAGCACCGGGGTATTTCAGCGATCGATCCACCTTAGCTAATCCTAACACCTCACCATAAAAATGCTCCGATCGTTCCAAATTAGAAACGAGAACTGCGGCATGAAGACACTGGATAATTTCCATTTGCTGGCTTAGGCTTGATATGCTAAATGTAGCATGTCAGAGGAAAAAAAGCGATGAAAGGCAAGCGGGTTTTACTCACTGGCGGTACTGGTGGTTTAGGATTAGGGGTAACACCCGCAGTTCTCGCCCGAGGTGCAGAGGTAACGATTCCCTATTTTGATGCTAAAGATGTAGAACGTTTGAAGAGTTTCGTCTCACCAGAAGATTTTGCTCGGATTCAGTTTGTACCTGCTAATCTCACTGATGAAGGCTCGGTGGAAAACGTCATCAACCGCATGGGGCAGGTGGATGTACTAATCCATCTGGTGGGCGGCTTCTCGATGGGCAAAACCCACGACTACAGCTTGCGAGAGTGGAAACGCGATTTTGACTTAAACCTGACTACGACTTTCTTAGTCTGCAAACACAGTCTGAGAAAAATGCTAGTGCATGGTTACGGACGTATTGTTACAGTAGGTTCGCGGGGTGCTTTGCAACCAGCAGGGCAACTGGCTGCTTACTGTGCTTCTAAGGCTGGGGTGGTAGCTCTGACACAAGCGATCGCTGACGAAACCAAAGGTACTAATATTACAGCTAATGTGGTTCTGCCTAGCATTATTGATACTCCCACTAACCGAGATGCTATGGGTGCAGAAAATGCCTCTCTGTGGGTGAAACCTGAATCCCTAGCTCAAGTAATCTGTTTCCTTGCTTCAGAGGCTGCCCATGATGTTCGTGGCGCAGCTATCCCTGTTTATGGTAATATTTAGCACAATTTTAGAGGGTTCCATTAGTTCGTTTTTTTAACGCAAAGGACGCGGAGGTTAACGCAGAGGTACGCAAAGGTATTCTATGGGTTTAAGGTTGGGCAGGGCGGGTGTAACGATGTTTAACTCCGATGGGGAAATATTCGGGATCGTTGGTTGGTGCTAGGGCTATCTGTGGCTTCTGATATTCTGGGGGCACGTAGTTGGCAAATTCGCTGTTCAGTCTCAGCAGTTGTGCGAGAATTGATGATGCGATCGATTTTTGCTTGTCTATACTTTCTGCTATCCCTGGCGCTAACTCGACAACCACTGACAAAAATCTATTTTTGTCTGCGTCTTCTTTTACTTGCATGACAAATTTACCTGTTACCCATTCTTTGATAAGTGGTTGCTCTAACCCGATTGTTACATTTTCTGGGTAGATGTTTGCTCCGAAGTAGGAAACTGTAAAGTTAGAGCGTCCAAAAATATAGACGAATGGTAAAGGATGAATTCCTCTTACTTTAGTCAGAGATTCCTGTTGCTGCAACTGCTCGACTGGGTTAAATCCCCACTCTGCTAGAAACTTCAGCATGGCATCGTAAGTGATTAATCCCCCGTTGTCGGAAATGTGATAGCGCACTAGAGGTATACCATTATCCCCTGAAAATAATAATGTTCCTTCATGGGTTTCAAAGAAGCGGCTCAATGGGTCATACTGTACTAAGGTGGGTAAGCGTGAGTCACCGAAAAGTTCTCTAGCTGCTGTTGGTGTTTGGGCTAAAAACCTCCTAATATTTATGCTTATTGGTGTCTCGTTGCCCAATACTCCCGCGTCTGCTGTACCATATAGTGATGCTGTGTCGTAGCAGGGGTTAGTTGAGCCGACTCTCTCTCCTACTAAATTACGCCATTCTTCACTAAATACTTCTCCGGCATATACCATTTTGATACCATATCTGTGCCACTCGACACCACGAGCAATACCGCTATCAACGACATCTTTGATAAATGGTGGATAGCCTAGTAATATAACTTGCTCGAAGGCAGAACCTAGTTCTTGTACTACTCGGAAAATTTCTTCTTTGTTATTGCCGGGAGTGATAACTGTAACTGGATAGCCCTTACTGGCTAGGTAGCGGCAGCAGTTGGCAGTGAAGATACCTCCAACCCAGGTTCCCAATGTAAAGCAAATCACGGCTAGTGTGCGGCGTGTGTCGGCGTAAAAGCTGTCGTGGAATATCTGCTCGAATCTTGTGCTAATCTGTAGTTCATCTGTGAGAAAGCGTGGCCAAAAAGTCGGCTTGCCTGTGGAACCTGAAGAAACGGCGATAAAGTCACAGGTTTCTAATTTGCCATTCCGACACAAGTCTGCTAAGGGGTGACGCAGCAGGTAATTTTGTTTGGTTATCAGGGGCAGTTGTTGGAAGTCCTCAATGGTTTGAATGGCGGCAGGATTGATGTCTTGTTCCTTCAGGAAAGTTTGATATGCTGGAACTGTGGCGGCAACTGAGTGGAAAAAAGCTAGAGCATATGATTCTATAGAGGTATGCTGATGTCTTTCCAGTCGCTCATCCAAGGGGGAATTGAGGAAATCTTGAAATGCTATCACTACCCGTTTCCGTTGTTCTTCCTGCATCACCGCTCCTCTGTGTTTTTTCAGGAATCTAATTCTTGTACATTGTAGTTAACTTATAAATATAGTGGATTTAGTCCCCATGATGTCCCTCTACTGCACTCAAGGACATGAAAATCCTCCCTTTAACAAGTTTTGTCAAGAGTGCGGGCAACCACTCCCGATTCATCTAGGGAAGATTTTACACAACCGCTATCGCTTAGAGCGCATTTTGGGGCAGGGCGGCTTTGGACGTACCTATTTAGCTGAGGATATTACTCTCGCTAACGAAAAGTGTGTTCTTAAGGAATTTACTCCCCAAGAGCTGCCCCCGGAGCAGTGGCAAAAAGCTCAAGAGTTGTTTGAGCGAGAAGCCCGCGTGTTGCAACAGCTACACCACTCTCAAATTCCTCGCTTCCGCGAGACACTGAAAATTAATTTAGGGGGTCGAGATTACCTTTTTTTGGTGCAAGACTATATAGAGGGTGAAACTTACTACCAACTGTTAGCCGATGGGTTACGCTTTACTGAGGCGGAAATACGTCAGTTGCTGATACAGCTTTTGCCTGTGTTATCCTACATCCACTCGCAAAATGTAGTTCACCGCGATATCTCACCTGATAATATCATTTTGAGGAATTCTGACAAGCTGCCAGTGCTGATTGACTTTGGCGGTGTCAAGCAGTTGGAAGCAACTCCTGGCGGTTGGGGTACTCTGCTTGGTGTCTTAGGCACTCGCTTGGGTAAGAAAGGCTACGCTCCAGACGAACAATTGCGGCAGGGACGCGCTTTTTCTAGTAGTGACTTGTACGCCCTGGCAGTGACGGGGCTAGTTTTACTTACGGGCAAAGAACCCCAAGAGCTATATGACGGCTTTAAAGCAACTTGGCGCTGGGGAAAGGAAATTAGCGTTAGTCCGCAACTGGAAGCTGTGTTAAAGAAAATGTTAGCTTTTAAACCGGGCTCGCGCTACCAATCAGCAGCCGAAGTCCTCCAAGCCCTGCAATCACCAATCAAGCCAAACTTTTCAAACACTTATATATCCCGGATGCGTACCTTTGTGTTTGCTCCTAAGGGCAATTTTAATTATCACCCCAGCCCCAACCCACCCAATAATGCAGGCTTTAAACTTTCTTTGCCATCGGTGCAAATTCCCTTCTGGTTGCGTCGTTTGGCAATCATGGGTGCTGGTGCAGGATTGATTTTATTCACTGGGATAAGTGCTTTTGGTGTGATTAACACATTTATCCATTCAAAAGCGGTAACTACTATAGTAAAGCGATCGTCCGACTCAACTCCCACGTCAGATACACTTCTAAGTCGCCGTCAAGCTTTAGGTATTCCAGGAGGATTTTTTAACACCTTAGTAAATGAACGATTCTATGCCAAACACCCAGAATTACAGGGGCGTAGCTTAACTACTAATTCACAAGATGCCCAATTACGGGACGATTGGCAAAGCACTGCTCAGGAATTTTTCGATAAAATACAGCAAGCCCAACTCAGTAAAGAAGCTCGTCGCCGACTGGGAAGTTATAGTATACGAGATTATTCTATTTGGAAGGTAAAAGCTAACCAACACAAATTGGGTAATTATACCATAGACCAGTTGAAAAAAGAAACTAATGCCAAGTTTTATCAGCTATTTCCAGAATTGCCAGATCGGAAACTGAACCAGAAAACCTTTGCTCAGATTTGGTATGCTATAGCAGCCAATAAAGTAAGTCAGTTAGAAGCTGGTAATTGATATTCTCAAAGCACGGTTGTACTGGGAAGATTACAGGAGGTACAGTACTTACGCACTGCCTCTACATATTGCGGTTTACCCTGAGCGAAGTCGAAGGGTTCGTAGGGGCAATCCCCCTGTGGTTGCCCCTATATATGCTGAGGAGTTAAGTAAAATGGGTAAGGGGATGAGTTTTGATACATATTTGACGTCAAATTTGTTGCTTGACAGAAAACGAGCTGAAGCTTATTTTAAAGAAGCCTTAGAAGAAGGAGACTTGGAATTATTGAAAATGTCAGTAGAAAATTTACTGAAAGCTGGGTATGAAAGTTTTACAATGAATCCAAAAAAATCGAGCGAGCCGACTGACATTCAATTACAACAGACTAGGAAAGAACCGTGACTAATATTTTAACCGCTGACGGCGAGCTTCATATAAAATCAAGGCAGATGCGATCGCTACATTCAATGATTCTACCCCTGGACTGAGGGGAATGCTCACTTGCTTGTCTGCTAAAGACACCAACTCAGCGGAAAGCCCCGCGCCTTCATTACCTAGCAAAATCAGAGTAGGATTGCGCAAATCTAACTCCCAGTAAGTTACCTGCGCTTGGGGTGTCGTCGCTACTACCTGTATCCCAGCCTCTTGACACTCTCTCACCAACGCTGTTAAACTAACTACTGCGATCGGTAGCCGGAACCACTGCCCAGCAGATGCCCGTAATACCTTAGGATTGTCCAAATCGCAACTATCGGCACTCAGCCATAGCCCCTCAGCACCAGCAGCGCAGGCAGTGCGAATAATGGTACCCAAGTTACCAGGGTTTTGCAATGTTTCCAATGCTAGTCCTAAACTATTAATTGGTATGGACTGGTTTAAAGCGGTTCGTCGTGGTGCAGTGGCGACGACGCCATCGGGGTGAACTGTGGTAGCGAGAACTTCCATTACTTTATCACTCACCAATTCCGATCGCCCGGAGCGACTACAGATATTTTCCCATAGTTGTCGATTGTCTTCCAGCCATTCGGGGGTACAGCAAACTGTCACTAACGGGTAATCCGCTCCACAGGCTTCTTCCAGCAGGTGTGTCCCTTCTAGTAAAAATAGCTGTTGCTTTTGCCGCTCCTTGGCGGAGTGCAATTTACGGATTTGTTTTACCAGAGGATTATGAACACTCGTCAACATGGGATTAGATTGACATTCCCCGCTTAATACATAATCTTACTCCCTTCCCGCCAGAAGATTTTGTATTTTCTACTCCCCCTGCTCCCCCTGCTCAAGAAAGCTCCCCCTGCTGGCTTAATACATAATCTTAGAGCGGGAAGGGAGTAGAGTGGGAAGGGCGTCATATGCGGAACCCGGGACTTGAACCCGGAAGTCCTTGCGAACACTAGAACCTGAATCTAGCGCGTCTGCCAATTCCGCCAG
>CASBRB010000273.1 GCA_949127975.1 Oscillatoriales cyanobacterium PMM_0019
GACAAAGGGCGATAGCACTACTAAAGCCTTAGCACCTGAAATTGCAGTAAATGAAAGATCCTCTCAAAAGCAACCAACAGAGAGGAGACAGGAGACAGGAGACAGGAGACAGGAGACAGGAGTCAGGAGTCAGGAGTCAGGAGTCAGGAGTCAGGAGTCAGGAGACAGGAGTCAGGAGTCAGGAGTCAGGAGTCAGGAGTCAGGAGTCAGGAGTCAGGAGTCAGGAGAGCAGAGGTGGCAGAGTCAATCTCCAGTTATTAAGTATTTGTCAAGCCTGTATGAAGATTTAAAAGAAGTTTTCACCAGTTATCCAACCCAAATACTCATAGCTGTGTTGATTATATTAGCCTTGATTAGTGTTGACTTGATAGTGATGCTGCTCAAGGTAATTAATTCTATCCCCCTGGTAAAGCCTGTTTTTGAAATTACAGGGTTTTACTTTACTCTATGGGTTATTGTCCGCTATTTGGTGCCTGCATCAGAGCGTCAAAAGGTGTTGGGGAACAAGAGATATTTTAGCGCAAAAATTGTTGAGGCAGAAACCACCTCGGAGTCAATAACTGCTCAGGAGTCCTCCACCACACCACCACAGATAATAACCAACACTAAGATGACAATCTCTGAAGAAAAAGAGTTGCGACGAGCAATTCACACAGCGATAAAAAATGTCACAGAAGATTTAGATGGAGATTACCAATTTAATACTGGCGTCTCAGAATTAATGAAACTAAGCAACGCTTTGCAAGATGCTAGCAGCAAAGAATCACCCGTGTATGCCGAAGGTGTTGAAACTCTAATTCGACTGCTGGCTCCCTTTGCCCCTCACATTGCCGAGGAGCTTTGGTATAGTATAGGTAATACCAATTCAGTACACACCCAAGTATGGCCGCAAGCCGATCCTGATGCTCTAGTTGCCGATGAAATTACCCTGGTGATTCAAGTCATGGGCAAAACTCGCGGCACGATTCAAGTACCAGCGCAAACAAATCAAGATGACTTGGAAAAGTACGCCCGTGAATCTGAAGTTGCCCAGCGTTTCATCGAAGGAAAGGAGATTAAAAAGGTAATTGTCGTGCCAGGAAAGCTGGTGAATTTTGTCATTAGTCAATAGACTGCGAGACTGCGAGACTGCGAGACTGCGAGACATTTTCTCGTTCCCAGGCTCTGCCTGTTACTTGTTCTCGTTCCCAGGCTCTGCCTGGGAACGCTGTGGTGGAGGCTCTGCCTCCACCACAAGTAACAGGAGACTGCGAGACAGGAGTCGGGAGTTAGGAGTTACTAATAACTAATGACCAATGACTATAGCAAGTCTAAATCATTTATAAAAATACCCTCACCCCCAACCCCTCTCCCAAAGGGGGAGAGGGGAGTAAGAAAATTTTACAATTCATTTAGACGCGCTATAATAAATTATGAACAAAGTAACACTACTAAACCGGATAACAAATCGCATTCGTCAATCGCTAGAGTTAAAAGAAATTTTGGCAGCAACGGTAACAGAAATGCGAGCGTTTCTGGGTACAGATAGGGTTAAAGTTTACAGATTTGCCGCTGATGCCACAGGGCAGGTGATTGCCGAGTCGGTGGATATGAAGCGCCTACCTGCACTCCAAGGGTTATACTTCCCGGCGGCAGATGTTCCCCCCCATGCTCGCGCCATGTTTATCAAAGCTCGTGTGCGATCGATTATTGATGTGCCAGCGCAGCGGATTATCCTCAACTGCATGGAGTATCCATCAACCACAGAGGATCTAACAGTTGAGCAAGTTCTATCCAAATCGAGCGCAGATATTTTCGAGCGTATGGTAGCTCCTTGTCATGTGGAATACCTCACCTACATGGGTGTGCAATCTTCGCTAGTAGTGCCCATTTTGCATGGTAATAAGCTTTGGGGTTTGCTGGCTGCACACCATGCAGAGCCGAAAGCTTTTTCTCAGGAGCAGTTAGATATTGTACAGATGATATCAGATCAGGTATCGATCGCGATCGCCCAATCTCATCTGCTATATCAAGCCCGCGAACAAGCCCGTCGAGAAACACTAATCAATCAAATTTCCACCCTATTACATGCTCCCGTACAAATAAAAGAAATTCTGCAAACTGTTTTAGAACAATTAGTGAAAGCTCTTGAGGGTACTGGTGGCAGACTCTATCTAACTTCTACCAATGGCCCTGAAGGTACACTATACACTTATGGTACGCAGCCAGATTTATTTGAGGGTGGCAACCAAATTTTGTTAGAAGAATATCCGTTTTGGCAGCAACTGATGCATAATCAAGCGCCAGGTACTGTCGAGCAGTGTGATATTGCCGATAGCCGCGTAGTCATCGGTGCAGACGATGACAGCCAGATGGTGCAGATAGCCAGAAGCGGTTTGCAACCTCAGGCAATAGCAGATATCTACAGCGAACCCCAACTATTACAAATCATATCCTACTTCCGCCCTACTCGTATCCGCAGCCTCTTGGTAATGCCACTGCGATACGGAGAACAGCCTTTGGGTTGTCTGAGCATTTTCCGAGACGAGATTAACACAGACATTCCTTGGGCTGGTAAGTTCGATCCTGATGAACGAAACCAGCCGGTACGGCATTCATTTGAAGTTTGGCAACAGCAAAAACAAGGCCAAAGTCGAGAGTGGACGAGGGAAGAAATTGAATTCGTGCGAGAGTTGGGAACTAACCTGACGCTGTCAGTGATGCAAAATCGGCTCTACCAATATGAACACGAACAGCGAATCCTGGTAGAAAGGCGCAACCAAGAACTCAACACCGCCCGCACTGCGGCGGAAGAGGCTAACCGTCTGAAATCAGATTTTTTGTCATCCACCAGTCACGAGTTACGCACGCCCCTAGCCTCAACACTGAATTATCTGAAACTCCTCCAGGAAGGTTTTTACGACAATGAAGAAGAGCTGAAAGAATACATCAATGTCGCCTACCAGTCCACTGAGAACCTGGTTGCTATCATTAATGATATTCTCGATATTGCTCAAATAGAAGCGGGTCGGATGAATGTTAATTTAGAAATTATTAATCTGCATTTTATGCTAGAAGAACAGTGCAATCTATTCAGACTCGAAAGCCGCAGCAAGCAGATAGTTTTAGCGATCGAATGCGAAGTTGAAAATGTTTATGCTGACAAAATTAAACTAAGACAAATTTTTACTAACCTGCTTTTTAATGCTTTCAAGTTTACTTCTAATGGTGGCAAAATTTGCGTGCGGGTAGTTACTAAAGCAAGAGAAAACAAGCAGGTTGTGGAAATTTCGATTAGCGACAACGGAATTGGCATCGATCCTGCTAAACAAAATCTGCTATTCGAGCCATTTGTGCAGGAAGATGGCTCAATTAAGCGTCGGTATGGAGGAACAGGTTTAGGTTTGACGGTTTGCCAGCGGCTAGTAAAACTCATGGGTGGTGAGATTGGGCTGCATAGTGCTGGCAGAGGAAAGGGTACAACAGTAATTTTTACCCTGCCCGTGCCTTGAATGAACAGGAGACTGCGAGACTGCGAGACTGCGAGACTGCGAGACAGGAGTTAGGAGTCAGGAGTCAGGAGTCAGGAGTCAGGAGACATTTTCTCGTTCCCAGGCTCTGCCTGGGAACGCTGTGGTGGAGGCAGAGCCTCCACAACAAGTAACAGGAGACTGCGAGACTGCGAGACAGGAGTTAATTAGAAGTGGTTTGAGAAGTAAATTAAGATATGAAAATATTACTTGTAGATGATGATTATTTACTAGCAAAGGGAACTGCCAAGCTCATCGAACGCTTGGGGGGACATCAAGTTGTTATTAGTGATGAGCCAGCAGAAATTTTTCGCATCTGTCTGGAGAAAGAGGTAGATATAGTGCTGATGGATGTTAATTTACCAGCAGCACAGTGGGAAGATCGAGAAGTCAGTGGTGTAGATATTTCTCGTTTACTCAAAACAGATCCCCAAACTGCCCAGATTCCGATTATTTTGATTACAGCCTATGCCATGCTGAGTGAGCGGGAAAAGCTGTTGTCAGATTCGCAAGCGGATGGGTTTTGGGCGAAACCCATCACCGACTATCGGGCACTTTTGGAGTCCATGAACCGAGTGCATCAAGCACGGTTGACAGTTTAACAGGACTGTAATATTATCCTAAAGATAGATACTTACATAAGTTTACTTTTTTAAACCCCAACTGGACACGGAACCCATGCCAGATAACAATCTGAATATTACCCTTGCACCTGAGCAGATTCTAGAATATATCAGTTCGATCGCCCTCCGCATCTACCAATCTCTAGATATAAATGAAATTCTCAACACCACCGTTGCCGAAGTGCGGCAGGTACTGAATACTGACAGGGTGCTGATTTATCAGCTAAACTCAGATGGCGGTGGGGTGGTAGCAGTTGAATCAGTTGGTTGTGAGTGGATGTCACTCAAGGGAATACCTATCTACGATTCCTGCTTTCAAAAATATTCGCTTGAGTCTTCTAGACAGGGACATGTCGAAACAATAGTAGACATTGACACCGCAGATTTAAACGAAGACTATAGAAATCTGCTAATTCAGTTTCAAGTAAAAGCTAAATTAGTAGTTCCTATCCTGCAAAACGAACAAACAGCCCCAAGTTCAACCCCTCCTCGGTTGTGGGGTTTGCTGATTGTCCATCACTGTGCAGGTGCTAGGCAATGGCAGCCAGGAGAAATGGATTTTTTACAGCAACTAACCACCCATGTCGGCATTGCTATCCAAAAAGCAGAGCTACACCAGCAACTTCAGAAAGAACTAGCGGAGCATCGGCGGGCAGAAACAGCCCTGCAAAACTTCAACGAAGAACTGGAAACAAGAGTAATTGAGCGCACCACCGAATTAAGGCAGATTAATGAGCAACTCCATGCGGAGATTGTTGAACGGCTGCAAGTGCAGAAAGCACTGCAAGAAAGCCAGCTTTGCTCCCGGTTAGTGAACACCTTTTCTACTGCGAGAACTGCTGGTTTGGGAATAGAAGAAATTATCGATCGCACCGTGAAAAGGATTCATCAATTTTTCCGCAATTTCGGTGTTGCCTACTGCACATTCGAGGGGGAAAATCAAATAATAGTAAGTCAATGCATCCAACCACCAGTAACACCATCCTGCACGGGCTTAGTAATAGATATAACAGCAGTCCCTAAATATTTGACTAATTTGCAGTCGGGAATCCCATTAATTGTTGACGATATTACCTGTGACGAGGTTAAATGTGCGCTACCGCCAGTCCTTGTCAATTTAATCCAGAACACTAAAATCGCAGCGCTTTTAGCTGTACCCCTGCTATTTAATAACCGATTGTTAGGATTACTTAGCCTAACTTCATTCCAAGTTCATTACCGCTGGAGCGAGTACGAAATTGGCACGATTATAGAGATTGCTGACTATTTATCCTTGACTCTCCAGGAAGCTTATGTTCAAGAAAAGCGACAGAAAGCCGAGATGGATTTAAGGGAAAGTAAAGAGTTATTCCGGAGTGCCTTTGACCACGCTGCTATTGGCATGGCGCTAGTAGGAATAGATGGATACTGGTTAAAATATAATAATTTATTGTGCGAGATTCTTGGCTACTCAGAGTCAGAATTAGGAGGCATCACCTTACAGTCAATTACCCATCCAGACGATTTGGATGACGTTCTAAACTTTAAGCAGCAACTGCTGGCTGACGAGGTTAGTTTCTACCACCGAGAAAAACGGTTTTTCCACAAATTAGGGCATCTGGTATGGGTGTACGCAAGTATTTCACTGGTACGCGATGCCATAGGTTTACCGCTGTATTTCATTGCTCAAATTCAAGACATTACCGCACGCAAGCAGGCAGAAAATGAAGCTAAAGTTGCTGAAGAAAACCTGCGCTCCAGTGAAGAACATTTTCGTCGCATTGTTGATACGGCAACTGAGGGAATTTGGGTGATTGATGCGGAAAATAAAACAAGTTTTGTCAACAAAAAAATGGCTGATATGCTCGGTTATTCAGTAGATTTTTTTACAAACAAAAGCTTGTTTGACTTTATGAATTCTGAAGGTCAAATTATGGCACAAACTCTACTAGAGCCCCGTCGCCAAGGTATTGAAGAACAACACGATTTCAAGTTTCGTCGTGCTGATGGTTCTGAATTGTGGGCAATTGTTTCCACATCTGCCTTTTTGGATGACGAGGGACGCTATACCGGAGCATTGGGGATGGTTACAGACATCACAGAGCGCAAGCGTGCAGAAGAAGAATTGGCAAAAGCCCGTGACGTTGCTATAGCAGCTACCAAAACCAAGAGTGAATTTTTGGCAACCATGAGCCACGAAATTCGTACCCCAATGAACGCAGTTATCGGTATGACAGGATTGCTGCTAGAAACTGAGCTGACACCCCAGCAGCGAAATTTTACTGAAACAATTCGCAGCAGTGGTGAGGCATTACTAACCTTAATTAACGATATCCTGGACTTTTCTAAAATCGAGTCCGGCAAGCTGGAATTAGAAGAACATCCCTTTGATTTACGAGAAGCGATCGAAAGTTCTTTTGACTTGTTGGCAAATGAAGCGGCTGCCAAAGGACTAGAGTTGGCTTATATACTAGATGCTCAGACTCCTAACACGATTGTCGGAGATTTCGCTAGGCTGCGCCAAATCTTAGTGAACCTGCTGAGTAATGCTATTAAGTTTACAGAGGCGGGGGAAGTTGTCGTGTCAGTGACAGTCGGACGTTTCCAAGTCAAGCCAGAAAACGAGAATATAAAGGATAAAAATCAGGATTCATCTTTTCCCTATTATGAAATACAGTTCGCAATTAAAGATACTGGTATTGGTATTCCAGCAGATAGGATGGATCGTTTATTTAAGTCTTTTAGCCAGGTTGATTCCTCTACCTCTCGCCAATATGGGGGTACTGGATTGGGGCTGGCTATTAGCAAATATTTGAGTGAAATGATGGGGGGTAGGATATGGGTTGAAAGTGGGGGTGCAATTGCTGGTAATCATCCTCCTAATTGGGGTTCCCTTAATCCCTCTGGTGGTTCCACCTTTTACTTCACGATAGTTGCCCCTGTTATTCCTAGTTGCTCACTTTTTGAAAGAGATGTCGATTTGCGGCAATTAACTCAAAAACGACTGTTGATTGTGGTTGATAATGCTACAAACAGCGATATCTTGACTATATATACCCAGTCTTGGGGAATGATAACCAAAATAGCTGTTTCGGGTGTTGAAGCTCTAGATTGGCTCCGAAAGGGTAATGCTGTTGATCTAGCGATTTTAGATATGCAGATGCCTCAGATGGATGTCTTGAGTTTAGCAAAAGAAATTCGCTCATTTCCCAACCTCAAGGCATTACCCTTAGTATTGTTGACTGGGCTGGAAAAACCAAAAACTGTTAAAGAGGTAGAACAATTAGAGTTGGCAGCTTTTCTCAACAAGCCGATTAAACAATCTCAGCTTTACGATGTCTTGAATAGTATCTTTGCTGAAGTGCCGATTAAATTGCAGCGCAAGTATTGCCCTTTACAAACTTTAGAGCAAAAGAAAGTAGAACCACACCCCTTGCGGATTCTTTTAGCCGAAGACAATCGGGTAAACCAGCAGGTAGCATTACACTTACTAGAACAGATTGGGTATCGAGCCGATATTGCTGCTAATGGTTTGGAAGTGCTTGCTGCTTTGCACATGAAGCCCTATGATGTGGTGCTGATGGATGTGCAGATGCCTTTAATGGATGGATTAGAAGCGACGAAACGCATTTGCCAGGAATGGTCGTCCAAGGAACGTCCTAGAATTATAGCCGTCACAGCAAATGCCATGCAAGGGGATAAGGAAGAGTGCTTGCGGGCAGGGATGGATGACTATATCAGCAAGCCGATTCGAGTAAACGCACTAGCTGAGGCTTTAACCAAATTGCAGCATAGGGGCGAACCCAATTCGGTTCAATTAACTTCTCCAGGAGCCGAGGGGAGTCCGACTCCCCCCTTGCCTGCTAGGGAATGGGGGTTAGGGATGCCCCTGTGCCCGCCTAGAGCTTTGGAAAATCCCACCTCTTACCCATCACCAGAATCAAGTAGTGCTATTGATATCAAAATTTTGGCATCTTTTTGTAATGCAGTTGGGAGAAACAATTCAGCAAGAGTGGGTAAGTTAATTGATTGTTATCTCACAGAAGCCCCTGAACTTTTGCAAAACATGAAAAAAGCGTTACTTTATTCGGATGTGACGCAACTGCAACGGATAGCTCACTCCCTCAAAAGCAGCAGTGCCGCTATCGGGGCTAACCACCTGGCTAATTTTTGCAAAGAGCTGGAAGCAATGAGTCGTGCTGGCACAATTGCAGATGCTCCTCAGAAAGTGGTGCAGATTAAAAACGAATATGAAAGGGTGAAGGCGGCTTTGCAAATTAATATTTCAATCCCTAAAATTGATTAGTACGGATTAGCTATCACCCATCACCCATCACCCAAGTTATAATGAATATCACTTTTGTTGAAAATTCCCCGTTAGTTTTGATAGTTGATGACGACAATTTCCAGCGTCTGCAAATCGGGGGTATGCTGGAAGACGAAGGTTACAGGCTGGTTGAGGCGACTGACGGAGAGCAGGGTTTAGCCGCTTTTAGTGAATATTCCCCAGATATTGTCTTGCTAGACGCTCTCATGCCTGTGATGGATGGCTTTACTTGCTGCCAAAAATTGCGTCAACTTCCTCAAGGCGCGAACATTCCTATATTAATGATTACCAGCCTTGAGGATAAAGAATATGTCGATCGGGCATTTTCAGCAGGTGCCAGTGACTACATCACTAAGCCCGTCCACTTGGCGGTGTTACGTCAACGAGTACTGCGTATGCTCCAAGCTAGTCGTGCCGAAGCAGAAATTCGCAAAGCTCTGGAAAAAGAAAGAGAACTCAACGAGCTGAAATCCCGCTTTGTTTCCATGACTTCCCATGAATTCCGCGCTCCCATGAATACTATTTTATCTTCTGCTGAATTGCTCGAACATTTCGGACATAAGTTTAATGAGGAGAAAAAACTTAAACATCTCCATCGCATTCAGGCAGCCGTCAAAAAAATGACCCATTTATTAAATGATGTTTTGCTAATTGGTAAAGTTGAAGCGGGAAAACAAGAATTCAATCCCACCCCTCTAGATTTGGTTAAATTATGCAGTAATATGGTGGAGGAAATGCAACTGGGTACTGGGGAGCATCATCAGATCGTTTTTACTCACCAAGGCTCTTGCCAAAATGCTTGCATGGATGAAGAATTACTAGAAAGTATCTTAACTAATTTACTTTCCAATGCTATTAAATATTCACCAAAAGGTGGTGAAGTTAATCTATTTTTAGTTGGCGAACAGGGAAAAGCCATTTTCCGCGTTCAAGATCGAGGCATCGGGATTACTGAAGCCGATCGAGCGCAACTATTTAGCCACTTCCACCGGGGGGTAAATGTGGGCAATATTTCAGGTACAGGATTAGGTTTAGCTATTGTCAAAAATTGTGTGGACTTACACGGTGGCAAAATTGCAGTGGAGAGTGAACTTGGGGTGGGAACAACCTTTATAGTTACTTTGCCGAGTAGTCAGTAAATCGGAGTCGCTCTTGTAGGGTGCGTTAATGAAATGTAACGCACCTATGCTAATTTTCGGTGCGTTACGCTCACGCTAACACACCCTACTCAATGGGACTATATACTCAGTGCGATCGTCGCTCTTGTACTTCAATCTTGGTAATTTATATGTATTAGCCGAAGAATTAGATTTTGAGATTAAACCTTCTGGAGGATATGAACCATGAACCCCATTAACTACAATGCTCTGAGTTTAGATGAACTGAGACAATATGTATTGACCCATCGAGAAGATACCACTGCTTTTTATGCTTATATCGATCGTTCAAAAGCAGATGGACGAATGATTACCGTAGATTTAGAAGATAATCATTGGGAAGAGAAAATAACCCCTCAAATACAAAGAGATAGACCTTAAGTGCGATCGCCGCTCTTGTAGTGGCGCGACACAGCTTAAATAGTGGAATAGATTTTAGGGAAAAGCCGAGGTCTGGGTGTAGGCAGAGCCTTGTGAGGGCGTTACCAGGCCAAGGCTTGTAACGAGAAAAAGGGGGTAGCTAACCCGGATTTGGTATGAGTCAGTCCTGTTCAAACCTTAGCAGCGGCATCGGTGGTTTTTGCTGGTGACTGGGTGCCGAGTTTACGAATCTCTGAGCAAAAAGTAGCCATGCTGAAACCGCCAAATCGCTTCAAAATGCTGGTGCGTAGCCGCAAGTTCTCACTGGCAAACCAGATGCGCTCTTCTGAATACATGGTTTCATACTCAGTAATCAGCGTCATTGCGCCATCGCTGCCCATGATGTAGCTCCCAGCAACACCTGTTTTTTCGGCATAGCCGATTTCGCGCAGCAGTTTGCCTTCCTTAGGGCGATCTGGATCGGGGATGGGTACCAGAACTGAGGAGCCAGAGTGTTTTTCTTCATCCCATTCCATTGTCCCATCCCAGGTGACGCGAGCTCCACCCCAGGCTAAATTGGGGTCAATATTGTACTGCTCACAAAGCTTGACAACCTCTGGGTCGTCTTTTGAGAGCATTTCAATGGTAATATCTGACTTGCCACTCTCTGTTTGTTTGAAAGCTAGATGGTGACTGGTACGTTGGGAAAACCATTTGCCAGAGCTAAGTTGGAAAAATTCTTGAATATCCATGAATGAAGTTGTCTCGCGCCAAAAGTTTTTAAACTGCGTTTTCGATCTTAAGCGATAGCTCTGGCAATGCGCTCTGAAGAAATGTGTGCTGACTCAGCCACATGAGGATGGCTGTCTTTTTCTAGGTATTTCAACGCTGAGATGCTCTTAGGAGTGGGCAGGTGCCCAAGAGCTTCTGCTAACCTTTGACGCACTAGCCAGTCTGAGGACTGGGCAAAGCGCAGAATGTGAGGGACGGCTTCTATGGCTTTGATTTCACCTAAAGCAGCGATCGCTGCCTGTTGCACTACTACTTCCTTAGCATCTAAAGCTTGGATGAGAACTTCGTAAGCACGGGCATCTTTTAAGTTACCGAGTGACACAGCGGCGCTGAAGCGCACCAGCCAATCAGTATCTTCATAGAAAGCTCGCACCAGAGCTTCAAGGGCTCGCCCATCTTCCAGGTACCCTAAAGCACCAGCAGCATCAGCGCGAATGCCGTAATCGGGGTCACTTTCCAGCAATTTTACCAGAATTGGGTAGCATTCTTCTGTTGGTTTCATCCCTAGGGCAAATACTGCCATCGATCGCACCTGTAGGCTTTCGTCGTCTAGAACCTTTTTAATCAGCGGCACAGCAGACGCTGCTGGCACATGGCGTAGTGAGGCGAGAGCCACCATGCGATCGCGCAGGTTGCCACTTTCCAGTTGGATTGCCAGTTGTTCTAATGTTGGCTTATGCATGCTCTTTCTGCTTTAAAACTCTTTACACATTGTAACAATTTTTCATAAATCAATTAAGCGAGGAGGGTGTAAATACCGTACTCTGGGGCTACTGGATCACCGATGTATGCCTCGCGACCAATTTTTTTATCAGTCAGACTAACGCCGCAGATAGGTGATAGCGAAGGATTGAATGTGATATAATTACATATTAGAATCAGTAAACAAGCTGCTGTCCTTGCTGGCGAATTATCAAAAATCTGAGTTTAAACCAATAAAATAAATCTACCAATTATTACTTGAATTGCCATCTAATTCAGTGCTAAAAGTTTTTTTAGGGAAACGGAAGATATGCAAAATCTACAAAATAAAGTGAATCAAAATGCTATTTCCTATAAATGGCTACCACAAATTATGTCAGCCATAGAAAAAAATCCCGATTTTTGGCAAACGCCAATAGATCTCCAAGTTCTTTTGTTAGAGCATGTTCCTAATGCTGTAATTGCTACAGATATAGAAGGCAATATAATCTATTGGAACAGATTTGCTCAAGAAATTTTTCAATGGAAATCTGAAGAAGCGATCGGTAAAAATATTTGTAAATTACTCGTAAATGATAATATTCAACTAGCAGAGGCAACTCTTTTAAACTTAAAGCAATCGGAATGGTGGCAAGGCGAGTTAGTTGTCCAACGCAAAAATGGCAGCTTTTTTGTTGCCGAAGTCACCAATGCCATTATCCGAGAGCCCAACGCTCAGATCGAGGGTTTTGTGGGAATTTATATAGATGCCACAGAGCGTAAACAAGCAGAAATGGCATTGAAACAATCAGAGGCAAAGTTGCAAGCTATTTTTAACAACAGTTTGCAAGCTATTGTCCTAATTGACCAGGAACAGAGGATTCAGGCTTTTAATAAAACTGCCAACAAGTGGGCTGAAAGAATTTACAATAAACCCCTGTGTCAGGGTGATGCAATTCGTAATTTTTTATTGCCAGAGGATTGCCAAAAGTTTCACCAGAACTTTCAACGAGCTATACAGGGGAAATTTATAAAATTTGAACAGGAACTTCAAGGGTTTGATGGTAATTCATATTGGTTTGAAATTAGTTACGATCCGGTATTAAATGAACAGGAGGCAAGTATGAAAGGTGTAGTTGTCAACTGTCGCGACATAACCTACCGGGTACAAGCAGAAGCGTCACTGGAGCATAAATCCCAAAGAGAGCATGCTCTTAACAGGTTTACGCGCACGCTCCGCAGTTACCTGGATGTAGAAACGATTTGTAGCATAGCCGCCACAGAAATCAGTCAGATGTTACAGGTTGAGCATGTGGAAATCCAGCAATATTTGCCGACTAAGCAGGTTTGGTTAACTGTCGCCGAATACCCGCCCCAGACAGGAGTATTAAATAATCTCAGTGTCGAAGTTCCAGATGTGGATAACGAGGTGACACGCCAACTTAAGCAGTTAGAGGTGGTGAAACATAAAGATATCGGCAGTGAAGAAGCAGGACGATTGATGAATCCGAATTATACAGGTAATTGGTTATTGGTGCCACTGCACTTTCAACAGAGCCTGTGGGGTAGTTTGAGCCTGATGAAGGCGAGTTTAGATTACGAATGGCACTCGGAGCAGGTAGAATGGATTAGTGCGATCGCTGACCAACTAGCACTGGCTATTCAGCAAGCTCAACTTTACCAACAAAGTTCAGCACTTAACGCCTATTTGGAATCTCAGGTACAGGAACGCACCGCCGAGTTACAACAGAAAGTCCAGGAATTACAGCAGTTGAATGTGCTCAAAGACGACTTTCTTAGTACAGTTTCCCACGAACTACGGACGCCCTTGGCAAATATGAAAATGGCGATACAAATGTTAAAACTTGTTGCCGATAGCAGCGATCGGCGTCAGCGGTATTTGGATATCTTAGAATCAGAGTGTGCCAGAGAAACCGACCTGATTAACGATCTTTTAGATTTGCAGCGATTGGAAGTTGCCAACTACTCCATTAGTTTGGAAAAAATTAAGCTGCAAGACTGGTTACTCAGTATTATTGAGCCATTTTTATCCCGTGCTCAGCAACACAAGCAAAAGCTGGCTGTTAACATGCCAGCGGATTTGCCGCTGCTGGATACAGACAAAACCAGTCTGGGAAGAATCATCGCCGAACTGCTTCACAATGCCTGCAAGTATACCCCACCAGGTAACGAAATAATTTTTAGCGTCAGTTGCGCCAGCCACCTCACAGCACAGCCAGTAATAAATTTTACCATCAGCAACCAGGCAGAAATCCCAGCTCAGGAATTACCGCGCATCTTTGAGAAGTTTTACCGAGTTCCCAATGCCGATCCCTGGAAGCAAGGCGGCACCGGACTAGGGCTGGCTTTAGTCCAGCAGTTGCTCGACAAAATGGAGGGTACTATTGATGTCAATAGCGGTAATGGATGGACGACGTTCATCGTTCAAATTCCAGTTTCCCCCAGTCAGCAACTGAGAGAGAAAAGTCATAGAATTTTGCATTGATATCAACAGGACAGGAGTCAGGAGTCAGGAGTCAGGAGTCAGGAGTCAGGAGTCAGGAGTCAGGAGTCAGGCGGTCTGATCAAACTAAAGCGCCGCCGCAACTGGAACCACACCCAGCAGTACAACCATAACAATAGGGTGCCGTTTGGATCTCACTGAAATCCTAGCTAATGGTGACGTTTAATGTCCATATTTGCTATCATAACATCTGAACTGGGTTGATAGACTAGGACTTAAAAATCAAGAATTATTGCCCTAGGATCGGTAGCAAGTTGGAGTTTTATGTTGGCAGAAAGCGCGGAAACAATTATTCAAAAAAAGTGTTCAAAACACGTTCATGTAATGGTTTGCCAGCACCGCTCTTGCTTGGCGAATGGTTCAGCCGAGGTACTTGCCGCTTTTGAAGCGCAGTCGGTTCCGGGAGTGGCAATTAGGGCTACAGGTTGTCAGGGACAGTGTAGCTCTGGACCAACCGTGCGGGTGCTTCCGGAAGAAATTTGGTACTGTCGGGTTAAACCAAGTGATGTACCAGTGATAGTGGAACAACATCTCTTGGGGGGTACACCTGTAGAAGCCAAGCTCCACCCTAGGATTCATATGCGATTCACTTTTTAAAATGCCAGCATTGTTGAGCGATCGCCCAATCTTCCTGTGCCTCTACAATCAGTACGCGCACAGGTGAATCTGCTGTCGCCACATCTTCATCAACTGGTGATAAATTATTTTTCTGGCGATCGAGCTTTAAACCTAGAAAAGCCAACTGCTGGCAAGCTGCGGCTCTTACATCTGGCAGATGTTCCCCAATGCCGCCAGTAAATACCAGAGCATCCAATCCGCCCAATACAGCCAGCATTGCCCCAATATTCCTACATAGTGAATGCACGTAAATATCTATTGCCAGTTTAGCGCGATCGTTCCCAGACGATCGCGCTTTCATAATTTCCCGAAAATCCTCCGATACACCAGAAATCCCCTTTAACCCAGAACTACGATTCAGGATTTCATCTAACTTGTTGGCATCTATTCCTTGCTCTCGTAGCAAGTAAATCAATATCCCAGGATCGACAGAGCCAGAGCGACTTCCCATCATTAACCCCTCCAAGGGAGTAAATCCCATCGTCGTATCCACACTCTGACCATTTTGAATAGCTGCTAGGGAACAACCATTACCCAAATGACAGGTAATTATCCGCGCCAAGTCTTTTCCCACTATTTGGGATGTCCGCTGGGCACAGTATTCGTGGTTGATCCCGTGAAACCCATATCGACGAATACCCTGCTCAAACCACTCGTAGGGACCGGGATAAACATTTGCTGCTTTGGGCATTGTGGAGTGAAATGCCGTATCGAATACCGCCACTTGGGTTATATTTGGCAATAGCTGTTCAATAGCTTCTATTCCTTCTAGGCTAGCTGGGTTGTGGGCAGGGGCGAGAATAGATAAATGCGCGATCGTCTGCTTCACTTCTGGCGTAATTACCGTCGCCTCACTATAATGCTCACCGCCATGTACCACCCGATGCCCTACTATATCAATTTCTTCTAGTTTATTGATTACTTGAGTTTGACCCTGCCACAGGGTATCCAGGAGATGAGTAATTACTTGAGTTCGTGAATCAGTCTGTAATTCTTCTTCTAGAACTGTGTTATTACTCTTGACTTTAAGTTCTGCTACCCCTTGATGGTGACTCCAGTCCACCCTAGCTTCCCAAAGTGGTTTTGGTGGTATATTTGGCAATGAGTCACTTAGCTCGTACAAGCAGCTTTTCTGACTACTAGATCCAGCATTCAGTACCAGTATTTTCATCTTCGCAGAGGTTTTGGGATAAGATGGAGCTATCTGTATTAAAGCAGAGTTAGGGTAAATAATGCGAGCCAAGATCCGAGATACTGAAATTTACTTTGATATTGAAGGCTCTGGGTTGGTGGTGGATGGCTCCCGGATGCGGGAAAAGCCTGTTGCTTTCCTGATTCATGGTGGTCCTGGTGCCGATCACACTTCCTTTAAACCTAGTTTTTCTAGCCTGAGTCAAAAAATGCAACTGGTTTATCTATAAAAAGGACGGGAAGTGCAATACCCCCGTGTTTTAACCGGGGGTATTGCACGACACGGCGAATTGATTCGCCGTCAAGATTAAATTCTGTGACAGAGGGTTGACATATTTATCCATCTTGACTAGAATAAGATTATGACAAATACCACCATCGAATTCAAGGTAAA
>CASBRB010000274.1 GCA_949127975.1 Oscillatoriales cyanobacterium PMM_0019
GTTGATGGGGTTAGTAGAGTCGCCTCAAAACGTAGTCCGCCATCTCAATCAAGGCTTGACGAGAAGGTGAGGGCGGTAAATCTGGCAGGTGTTCCACCGCTAGCTGAGCGTGGTGTTTGGCTAGTTCGCGCGATCGCTCTATGCCTTTACTTTCCCTAATCAGCGCCAGTGCTTGTTCTAAATCCCCATCTTCAATAAACTCGCCCTCGATTAGTTTCTCTAAATAAGGTTTTTCTTCCAGGGCGTATAATACTGGTGCTGTCAGATTTCCACTGGCTAAATCAGATACTGCTGGTTTCCCTAAAGCTTCTGTAGAACCAGTAAAATCTAAAATATCATCCACAATCTGGAATGCTAACCCCAGGTGACGCCCATAACTATACAAATTCTCAGCCTGTGATGGGGAAACTGCGCTGAGTAACCCGGCTGCCTTAGAACTGTTGGCTATTAAAGACGCGGTTTTGTAGTAACTCTTCTCCAGGTAAGCCTCGATTGACAAACTGCTGTCAAACCGATTCAGCCCTTGCTGAATTTCCCCTTCTGCCAAATCCATAATCACTTCCGACAGTAGTTTGACAACATCTAAATTATCCAAATTGGCTAAGTACCAGGAGGATTGGGCAAATAAGAAGTCACCCGCCAACACTGCCACCCGGTTGCCAAAGCTGCTGTTAACCGTGGGGATGCCTCGACGCACATTGGATTCATCCAAGACATCGTCATGCACCAAACTGGCGGTGTGAATCATTTCGGTAATCTCCGCCAACCGCCGATGCCGAGGGGTAATATCCTGCTCCCGCATCGTCGCCCTTGAAATCAATAGCACGATCGCCGGTCTGATGCGCTTTCCTTGTGCCCCGAACAAGTATTCAGCCGCCGCATACAGAATCGGGTGACGGGCACCCACCAGTTTTTTTAGATTCTCCGTCAAAAGCTGCAGGTCTACTTCAACAGGTGCAAAAAGGAAAGTACCAGAAGTCATGTATCAGCCTACTCAGGCGAGATGGTTACGAAAATTTACATTATTACTTAATTTTAAGCTAAGCCTCCCCGATTGTAAAGTTTTGTTGCCCTTGCCTAGGGGCTATTCTTTGGGGCAGCTATTGTAAAGATTTGTTAAGTATCTAAGAAAAATAACCATAAAAAGCCAAAACTTTTGTGTTATTGTAAATATAAGGGTTTCAAGAAATTATACACATCGGATCGCCCCACCAGGTTAGAAAAAGCTTGGATGAGGCTCAGGTGGTTATAGCTGTAAGACTAGATCCTGAGGCTGTCTATGCTTTAATCTGCCCTATCCTCGGTTATCTTCCGGGGGGAAGGCACCAGGCTGGAGTCCAAAAAAACGGGTAACGATTAGTTGCCGTAAAGGTTTATTGTAGCTATTTGAGAGAGACATCAATGCCTTTCTTGTAAGAATAACCCTTGATACCGTTTTTATGGGGCGACTCGTCCATAAGGTAAAAAAAAGAAGAAACTGTAACCTTGACAATTGTGCGGATCGAGAGTCCGCTATTTCCTGCTGAGCATTGGCTGTAACAGGAAGGCAATAACTAAACATTGAGGGAACAGCAATGTCTACCCTCAGTGCTTATATGGTGCAGCACTCATCAGTTAAATTAGGCTTTTGGGTGCTGGGAGAGTGATTGATATTGAAACTTACATCTTTATTCTGTTGTACCCACTATGACTTACGGTGATATGCCTGTGCTTATTCTCCTTCTAGCCAGTGGTTATTTGTTAACCATTTATCTGCTGTTGATCCTAGCAGAGCGAACTACTAAAAATGGAAGATACGTTGCCTCCGAAGGTAGTAACATCTCCTTCCCTCCCTCAACGCCTACTACCTACATTCAGAGTAGTCAGCAACTCGGAGTAAACCGTAGTAAACCGTAGTAAATCCGAATCATGGTACTTTCATCGGCTGCTCTGTACGCGCATACACCAGTCTTGGGAGGTGACGTTCTCCCCCATTAACCTTACGGTATAATGGGGGCATCTTTAATAGAGAGCTTACTCCGATCTACTCTAGAACGATCTGAGCAAATCATATCGTAAGCGTTGCTTAGAATCCCCCGTGTTTTAACCGTGGGGAGATGTCAAATATCTGAATGCATTGATTTGAGTGGGACTGGTTGGTTCAGCAATGCGGGTAAAACAACCTTTTCCACTATCGGTGTAAAACCTAGCCACTGCAACGATAATTGGGCAAAATGTTGAGGACAACCGCTAACACAAAATTGAGTTGGTAGAAGGGGGCTGCAGTTGTGAAGTCCCATGAGTTCGAGTTCCTGGGCGGCGGAGGCAACCAAATGCACGGCGGGATCGATCGACTTCACCGTCCGAGGCAGAATGGTGCAGACCACTGGTTCTAGGTGAGGGTAGTGGGTACAGCCGTAAATCAGTGTATCAATTCCCTGCTGTAACAAAGGTGCCAGATATTCCCGCGCCACAATAGTGGTATAAGGATCGTGGATGCGATTTTGTTCTATAAGTGGGACAAACTCCGGACAGCCTACTTGCCAAACTTGAAGCGTAGAGTCAACTTCTAAAATTGCCCGACGGTAGGCATTGCTAGCAGCAGTAGCAGGGGTGGCAATCACACCAATCCTGCGCCCGTGTTTCACAGCAGCGCGGGCTCCCGGCAGTATAATTCCGAGGATGGGGATGTTAAACTCAGCCCGGACGGTTTCCAGCGCCAGCGCGGAACTGGTATTACAAGCCATCATAATCATTTTAACGTCCTGTTGCAGCATCCAATTAATAATTTCCCGGACAAACTGCAAAATCTCTGCTGGAGTTTTGGTCCCGTAGGGGAGACGTGCTGTATCTCCAAAGTAAAGTATTGATTCGTTAGGCAACTGTCGATAAAGTTCCCTGAGAACAGTTAAACCACCCACCCCACTGTCAAAAATACCAATTCTTTGCTGTTTTTGGTGAAAAGTCATTAGTTTTTGGTCAAGTGTCATTTTGTCACTGGTCAAGAATGAACCTCTAAAATTTTTGCTGAATGTACTGTAAAATACCGCGAGCGATCGCTTCAGCCATTCGGCTTTGGTAAGCTGGATCTACCAGTTTGGGACCTTCTTCTGGA
>CASBRB010000275.1 GCA_949127975.1 Oscillatoriales cyanobacterium PMM_0019
GAAGAACAAGTCAATCAGGCGATCGATCAAGTGCAGCAAACAATTGGCAACATTGTCAAGGCTCCTCGACGTTTGGCTGCCCGGACTCAAGCACAGGTACAAGATTTTCAAGCGACGCTGGCAGACTACCTGCGCAAGACTGGTAAGGAAGAACTCAACCCAGAAGGCATTAAGCGGGACTTACAGTTGTTGCTGAATGACCCCCGTGTGGGAATGGAAAGTCTGGGCGATCGGTTGTCGAAAATTGACCGCGAAACCCTGATTTCCCTATTATCTCAACGGGAGGATATGTCAGAAGA
Source organism: Oscillatoriales cyanobacterium PMM_0019 (assembly GCA_949127975.1). Lineage (GTDB taxonomy): Bacteria > Cyanobacteriota > Cyanobacteriia > Cyanobacteriales > CASBRB01 > CASBRB01. The sequence continues at coordinate 300 of CASBRB010000275.1, forward strand.
GGAAGCCGCCCGGAGTGTGGATCAAATCCTATCGGTGCGGGATCAATTTGTTGAACAGGTGCGGGCTGTGCAACGTCGCATTCAGTTGGCAATTGATAGCGTTTTTGAGCGTCTCCGCAGTTACCTTAACTCCCTCAACCGACCTGAACTCAATTATGATGGCATCAAGCGAGACTTCCGCACCTTGTTTGATGACCCGCAATCTGGGTTTGATGCTTTACGCGATCGCTTGGGTAACTTCAACCGCGATACTCTGGTGGCGATTCTAAGTTCCCGTGAGGATATCTCGGAAGCTGACGCTAACCGACTCATCGACCAAATTGAAGGGACACGTAACAATATCCTGCAACGGGCAGAACGCTTACAGCACGAAGCTCAACGACGGTTGGACGGAATCAAGCAGGAAGCTCAACGGCAAGCTGAAGAAACCCGCAAGCTGGCTGAAAGAGCGGCTTGGTGGCTGTTCTCGACTGCGGCTTGCTCTGCTGTAGTTTCGGCAATTGCTGGCGGGGTCGCAGTTTTAATCCCTTAAAGCTTTTAAAGGTTAATCGATCGTTGGTAGCAATAGAGATGCAAGTGCGTCTCTATTTTTTTTTGAGACGAGGAATGCACTAGGGATTGTGTTCAAATGTAACAGGACTTACGCACTGCCGCTACATATAGCGGTTCGTAGGGGCAATCCCCCTGTGGTCATAAGTAAGAGAGTTAGACAATGAAAACAGATACCATTTTTTTTCAAATATTTAAAGAGTTTCCCCAATTTTTCTTTGAGTTAATTGGCAAGCCTGATACCGACATCAATATCTACTCATTCATTGCTCCTGAAATCAAACAGAAAGGTTTCAGATTAGATGGCATCTTCTTAACTTCAGAAGGGTACCAGACAGAACCACTATACTTTCTGGAAGTTCAATGTTATAAAGATGAACTTTTTTACGAGAAACTGTTTGCTAAAATTTGCCTGTACTTTTGGCAAGATAGACCCCCTAACCCAGATTGGTACGCGATAGTTATTTACGAACGTCGCAGTTATGAAACTCCATCGCCACAGCGTTATCGAGTCCTAGCAGAAAATCACCTGCGCTGCTTCTACCTGGATGAAATAGTAGCAGACGTACAAGGGCCGCTGGGCATAGGTATCTTGAAGTTAGTTGTAGAGACTCCCAGCAGAGCAAACAGTCGCGCTCAACAACTGATTAACCAAGCTAGATTAGAGTTGACAGATGCGATCGGTCAGGAACAAGTTATACAATTTATAGAGACGATAGTCATCTATAAATTTCCCAAGCTAGGTCGGGAGGAGATAGAAGTTATGTTAGGACTGAACGAACTTAGGCAAACTAGGTTTTATCAAGAAGCCCATCAAGAAGGTCGTCAAGAAGGTCGTCAAGAAGGTCTTCAAGAAGGTCTTCAAGAAGGTCTTCAAGAAGGTCTTCAAGAAGGAATTGAACAGGGCAAGTTACAGACTAAACTCCAAATGGTGTCTGTGTTACTAGAGTTAGGATTAAGCGTTCAAGAAGTTGCTCAACGCTTAGAGCTTAATCTAGAAACTGTCACCGAGCTGGCAGAAGAGCAGTTATAATGCCAAAGCCGCCTCTATAATCCACTTTTGGGTCCTAAAGTCTATTTTAATGGACATCTGGCACCTATGCTCTGAACAGCCAGGGAATTTATGACACTGTTGGCGAATCAAAAACCTCACCCCCCGCGAAGGTTGCTTTAATTCGTCAACAGGCTCGTTCTTATTCAAAAAGAACTACGCTTACGCTACTTTATATGCCAAAATAAAGTGATAATTAAACCCTGAACAGGGAAAAATGGGTGTACTACCGACAACTATACTTAGGGCAGGCTTTGCCTACGCTATTTTTATCCTTACGATCGCTTTGGTTATCTGGCAGCCGCGAGGACTGGGGATTGGCTGGAGCGCTTTGGGTGGGGCTATTTTATCCCTAGCTACGGGGGTTGTCACTCTAGACGACATTATACAAGTTTGGGGAATAGTTGGGAATGCCACCTTCACTTTGGTGGCGCTGCTGATTATTGCTTTGGTTTTGCAAGAAGCAGGTTTTTTCCGTTGGCTGGCAATTGATATTGTTCGTCGGTGCGTCGGTTCAGGGCGTCTACTGTTTATCCTGGTGATGCTTATGGGGGCATCGGTGACGGCAGTGCTTACCAACTATGGCACTGTCTTGATTCTGACTGCGCTGGTAGTAGAAATACTGTTGTCATTGGGTTTTCGTTTCCGTTTTCGAGTGGCGTTTGTCTTGGCTATTGGCTGGATTGCTGACACTACGAGTATGCTGCTGACGGTGAGCAATCCGTTAAATCTTATTACTGCTGACTATTTCCATATTGACTTTTGGCGCTACCTGTTGGTGATGGGGCCAGTAAGCTTGGTTGCACTCGCTACTAGCTTGGGCGTTTTCTACTTCTACTTTTATCGGTATATCCCGCCCTACTACAGCGACGCTGAATTGCCACGTAACAGCAGCACAGTCATTCGATCACCCCTCGTCTGCCGATGGAGCTTTACTGTTTTAGGTTTGCTGGTGCTTGGCTACTTCTTAGCTGACTTGTTAGGCATCCCTGTTTGCTTAATTGCCGCTATTGGTGCTTTGGTAATGCTGGCTTTGGCTGGGCGGCGTCCTAGGATTATTTCCACCACACAAATTCTGCGGCAAGTACCTTGGCAGGCGATCGTTTTTAGCTTGGGTATGTATATTGTTGTTATCGGTGTGATCAATGTCGGTTTTACATCTATCATTAGTGGTATATTAGAACAGCTTGCTCACTGGGGATTTGGCATTGCGATCGCTGGCACTGGCTTTTTGGCAACTTTGGTGTCGGCAGCGATCAATCATCTACCCACAGTACTAATTAATAACGTTGCGATTAAAAATGCCGTCGGGGTCGATCGAGCAATTCAGGAGGCGATGGTGTATGCTAATATCATTGGTTGCAACATTGGGGCAAAGATAACACCGATTGGCAGTTTATCTACTCTGCTGTGGCTAGAAATTTTGGCGCGTAAAAATATTCGCTTTAGCTGGGGGCAGTACCTTCGCTTTAGCATAGTCCTGACTATTCCAGTTTTGTTTGTAACACTTCTGAGTTTAGCGATTTGGTTCCCGTGGTTAGTTGCTTAATTGTTAAAATTTTACAGCCAATCGATTTTCCGAGCTAGATCAGGTAATTTTGCAGTTCTTTGCCCAACGGCTCTAGCTCTAACACTAAACAGCCCAATAGGCGTACTCAGCATATCCACAAGGGTAGCTTTGCCAGCAAGCGTCTTTACTCCGCTAACTGGTACTTCCTTGAACAACCATCTTCCTATAATATAAATGTACTCCAAAATACTCAAATCCCGCATCAAATCGACCCCGTGTAGCTCGTGCAAGTAGCGATTTGAGCAACCATAGCGTCGCCATTGACTTTTTAGCTCCCTCAGTGTATTGCGGTGTCGGTGTTGAACAATAGCTGTTGGGGCAAAATGTAGTTGCGCATCGCTTTCCGTCTGGATTCGCCAGCAGATATCAGCATCGCCCCCAGTGGTTAGGTAAGGGCGAAACAAACCCACCTGCTCGAATATTTGTCTGCGAATCGCTAGGTTAGCTGTTTGGCCATAGGGATAAAATGGATGCTCTAAGGTGTACTTTGCTGATAAAACATTTCCTCGCTCGCTGTGTTTTTCCAGGAGGGTGTTACCAGGCAGAGCGACAATTTCACCCGCAACGACGCCAATAGCAGGATTGACGAATGGCAGCGTGAGTTCGTCTAACCAATTTGATAGAGGACGACAGTCAGCGTCAGTGAAAGCAATAATCTCTCCGGTAGACGCCCGGATACCAGCGTTACGCGCGGCATAAGAGCTTTGGATTTGGTTTTCTGTCAGATGTCGGATGGTTAGCCCTAGGGAGGTAGCAGTTTCCAGGATGGCAGCAGTGCGATCGCTACTATTATTATCCACCAACAAATATTCTACTCTGTCAGGTGGGTAAAATTGCGATCGCAGGCAGTTGATTAAGTCTGGCAAGTCTGCTTCGCCGTTGTAAACCGGAACAACTACCGAAATTTTAGGCAAAAAAGATTGGTTAATGGTATTATCCACTTGGTCCGATGAGATAAACAACCTAATGAAATATAACAATGGTTTTTATATTGCAGGTTTTCTGACCTTACTTCTATTATTGCTACTGATTCTATTCAAACCCTTCGTCATAGTCAACGCTGGCGAGCGGGGCGTGGTAATGAATTTTGGTCAAGTGCAACCAAAGGTACTAGGAGAAGGCATTCACGCGATTTTCCCCATACTTAATACTGTCCAAAAGCTAAGTGTACGAGTCCAGAAGCAGCAAATACCAGGAGAAGCAGCTTCAAAAGATCTCCAGGATGTATTCACCGATGTCGCCCTCAACTGGCACCTTATGCCCCAAGAAGCAAATCTGGCATTTCAAGAAATTGGTAACGAACGGGAAATTATCGATCGCATCCTCAACCCAGCAGTTGAAGAAGTCTTGAAAGCAGTGATGGCAAGGTACACTGCTGAAGAAATCATCACCAAGCGGGGAGAAGTAAAAGCGGGGGTAGATGAGTTATTAAAGGAGCGACTAGCGAATTATCACATTGACGTCGATGACATTTCCCTGGTTAGCGTCCACTTTTCACAACGCTTTAGCGAAGCAGTAGAGGCGAAACAAATTGCTGAACAGGAGGCTAAACGAGCAGAATTTTTTGCCTTGAAAGCAGAAAAAGAAGCTCAGGCACAGGTTAACCGTGCCAAAGGACAAGCAGAATCTCAAAGACTAATCCGAGAAAGTTTGACACCAGAGTTATTGCAAAAACAGGCAATAGAAAAATGGGATGGCAAATTTCCTACTGTTTTAGGTGGAAGTGGGGCGCTACCATTTTTTAACATAGATACTACAAAAAGCAGCCTCACATCCCCAACCGTTGGCGGAGGATAAATTCAGCTAGAGCTAAATCTACAGGCGTTGTCACTTTTAGATTGGTTTCCTCCCCTGCCACAATTTGCACGGGTAAACCACACTTTTCAAATAAAGCGGCATCGTCTGTAACTTCCCAACTCAGAAGACGACCTTGATGATGACAATGTTTCAAGAGCTGCACTTCAAAGCCCTGGGGTGTCTGTGCTGCCCAAAGCTGACTGCGAGGGGGTGTACTCTGAATCAAGCCAGTTTCATCTACTACCTTGATGGTGTCTTTCACTGGGACAGCGGCAATCAAACCAGGATAATTTAAAAGCGCCTCGGCACATCTATCGAGCAAATCTGATGTTGCCAGACACCGGGCACCATCGTGAATCAACACCCGTTCAGAGTCAGGCGGTAGGGCTTGCAACCCATTATATACCGATTCCTGTCGTGTTGCTCCACCTACAATTAGCTGCACTGGCTTGGTAAGGGAGAGCGTCGCCAGAATCTCCTTGATAGTTGCCCAGTCTGAGGGCTGAGCCATGATGCCAACCCAGTTAATTTTACGAGATGCCTCAACAGCCAATAGAGTCCAGGCAAGCAAGGGTTTACCCAGTAAAGTCAGGAGCAGCTTGTTTCCCTGGCTCCCCATGCGACGCCCCATCCCAGCGGCTGGAATCAAAAAATGCATGAGCGCTTCTTGAGTGCCAACTGTTCATCACCTCCAAGTTTTCTCACTATATTTATAGTATACTCGCAGCAAGCGCTCGTTGCCGCTCTGCACTCTCCGGTAACTGCCTGCTTGCGATGAGCAGCGAAGGGAGCTATTTGCTGGCGTAAGCTCATGTTGTATTTTAATATAACAGCGGAATATGCTATACAGGACTTAGATTTGCGTCTTTAAGACTGTCATATCATCTTTTGCCAAAACTTTTTGAGCTTTAGTAGGAGTAAAATGAAAACTCGCATCTATCCTCGCCCCCCCATCGCTGCCCTAGCGCTATTAGCCGTTTTAACACTATCTAGTTGTGGTGGCGGTGGAAACGATAACGCAGACAATCCTTCCCCGTCTTCATCTACAGCACCGGCTGCTAAAATCTCGCCTTCAGGGGGTGCAACCACAACTGCCTCTAATCCCATTCCTGGTGGGAAATCAACAACCACCACCACAACTACTACAACTGAAAAACTGCCTGGTGTCGCACCTAAAGGTACTGATTGTCCTAGCAGCGAACCCGTTAAGGGCAACGTTACTACCAAGCGCGGGAAAATTTACCATCTTGCCAACACACCGGATTACAAAACAACTAAGCCGGAAACCTGTTTTAAAGATAAAGCAGCCGCTGAAGCTGCTGGCTTCCACGCTCCTGGCGCTGCTAATAAGTAACGAAGCGCTAGAACAGTGATTCATTGACACTCCCCGCTCGCTCATAGACGGGGATTCTTGGAACGCTATCGCGAACGCACCACGGCACGAGTTTCCTCAACAGACGTAGAGGTTCCTTTAATCTATTTGCCCCTGGTCTAGAAACTGAGAAAGGAAAAAAAGAAAAAATTCTAACAAGTTAGCTTTTTTCTTTTTCCCTTTACCGGGCGACGCATCTATCCTCTAGCAAAGGTATTTGCCGCGCCCAAGAATTCAATAAGCACTAATAGCCTTTTTTCTTGGCAACAATGAAGCTGAGAACTTGGCACTGCTTCACGTTATCAAAGCCTACCACCCGCACAAAGCAGTTGGAGTATTCAGAACGGCAAGCTTTGACTTCATTCATCACTTCGTTAACTGTACTAGCGTTGAACAAAGGTAGTTTCCACAAAGTCCAATAGTGCTGTTCAGGTTCAGACTCTTCGCTAAATTCCACTGCTGGAATATAGCCTTGGTCAATAATATACTGAACTTGCTTGCTAATCTGAATATCTGTGAGCGGAGGCAAGTAGGAGAGGGTTTCGTAACGGCGCTCTTTGGGTAGAGTTTGCATAGTTTTGTGCAGGTAATCCTTGTGTGAATGTCGTCAGGTTTTTAAGCTAACTAGATAAATTATCTAGATTAGGCTCTGAATCTGTTTGCTGTTCGGGATGAGTACTGGGTTTAGTGATGGTAAGTTGCGTAATTCGCTCTAGATGCTGACGCCGATGTTCCATATTTGCCTGCAAAATATTGGCTAGCACCATCTCTGGTAAAAATTCGGCTACTTCTTCTGCCAGATGCTGTCGCACAGTCATGACGCGAAACGCCATATCTTGCTTTGTTTGCAGTAACTCCTGAAGGTATGCTTCTCCATCTTGGATTTTGCCAGTTGAGGAAAAGTTATTCAGCCAATAAGCCAGAGGGGGATTTGTCTCACTTAACTGAGTGAGGATAATCCGCACGGCTTGATAGGTCAGATAGCTGCTCAGCACCTTAGCTGTATCTTTGGCCACTTGTTTGAGATCCATCACTTGACCCCAGCCACGAAAATTTTAGATTGTGACGTTCTCCCCCATTAACCTTACGGTATAATGGGGGCTTTGGATTGAATCTCAAGTCTAAAATCCAAAATCCAAAATGGACTAGACTGTATCCATTGCTTCAAACTCGAACTTGATTTCCTTCCACAGTTCGCAAGCAACAGCCAATTCAGGACTCCACTTACAAGCTTCGCGGATGACGTCGCCACCTTCGCGCATCAGGTTGCGGCCTTCGTTACGAGCTTGGATGCAAGCTTCCAAAGCTACGCGGTTCGCAGTAGCGCCAGGAGCATTACCCCAAGGATGTCCGAGGGTGCCACCACCAAATTGCAGGCAGGAGTCATCGCCGAAGATGTCTACCAGTGCAGGCATGTGCCAAACGTGGATACCACCAGAAGCTACTGGCATCACACCAGGCATGGAAGCCCAGTCTTGGGTGAAGAAAATACCCCGCGAGCGATCTTGCTCAACGTAGTTTTCGCGCATCAGATCGACAAAGCCCATCGTGATGCCGCGTTCGCCCTCAAGTTTACCAACAACTGTACCAGAGTGCAGGTGGTCGCCACCAGACATCCGCAAGCACTTGGCGAGGACGCGGAAGTGGATACCGTGGTTCTTTTGCCGATCGATTACCGCGTGCATAGCGCGGTGGATGTGGAGGAGAATACCGTTGTTACGGCACCACTTAGCTAAAGAAGTGTTAGCCGTGAAGCCACCAGTGAGGTAGTCATGCATGATGATGGGCATCTTGAGTTCTTTGGCGAACTCAGCCCGCTGCATCATTTCTTCGCAAGTGGGGGCGGTGACGTTCAGGTAGTGACCTTTAATTTCACCAGTTTCTGCTTGAGATTTGTGGATGGCTTCTGCTACAAACAAGAAGCGATCGCGCCAGCGCATGAAGGGCTGGGAGTTGATGTTCTCGTCATCTTTCGTGAAGTCTAGACCGCCGCGCAGACACTCATAAACTGCACGACCATAGTTTTTAGCAGATAAACCGAGCTTAGGCTTAATCGTGCAACCCAGCAGGGGACGACCATACTTGTTCAATTTATCCCGTTCTACGGTAATCCCGTGGGGAGGTCCTTGGAATGTCTTCAGGTAAGCAACCGGAACCCGTAAGTCTTCCAAACGTAGGGCACGCAGGGCTTTGAAACCAAACACGTTACCTACGATCGAGGTTAACATGTTGGTCACAGAACCTTCTTCAAACAGATCCAGAGGATAGGCAACGAAGCAGATGTATTGGTTGTCTTCTCCTGGAACTGGCTCAATGTCGTAGCAACGACCTTTATAACGATCTAGGTCAGTCAGTAAGTCAGTCCACACTGTTGTCCAAGTACCAGTGGAGGACTCAGCAGCTACGGCAGCACCAGCTTCCTCCGGTGGAACTCCAGGCTGAGGCGTAACCCGGAAAGCCGCCAAAATGTCTGTATCTTTTGGCGTATAGTCCGGCGTGTAATACGTCAGTCTATAATCTTTTACCCCGGCTTTGTACCCAGTTTTAGACTGAGTTTTGGTTTGCGAGTACGACATGTCTTCCTTCCTCAGGAATTAATTAAGCTTCCTTTATCTTTTTTTAACTATATCAGCAAACACATAACCTGAAATTTTAACATTTGTTACGTTGATATAAGTTTTTTTTATCAAAGTGCGAATAATTGCAAAGTTTTGTTACATAAAATGATAAGGATGGCGGCTGATAAACGTTGACAACAATATTTCAGTGTGCTAAGCTAGCCTCATCCATGAGCAGTTGACAAGCTAACAACCCCCTAACCCCTTTCTGATATGGCAGTCACCACCCAGCAATTACTGCAATGGAAAAATCAGGGGCGTCCGATCGTGGTGCTGACAGCCTGGGATTATGCACTAGCCCAGTTATTGGATAGAGCCGGAGTCGATGCGATCCTGGTGGGTGATTCCCTAGCAATGGTGACCCTGGGCTATGAAACGACGCTACCACTAACCCTAGAAGAGATGCTGCACCATGCCAAAGCGGTGCGTCGAGCAGTTAAGCAGGCGTTGATAGTTGTGGATTTGCCGTTTTTGACTTATCAGGAGAGCTACCAGCAAGCGATGCACTCAGCCGGGAGAGTGCTGAAAGAAACAGGTGCCCAAGCGGTAAAGTTAGAGGGCGGATATCCAGCAATGGCAGAAACCGTAGGGCGTTTGGTACAAGCAGGAATTCCAGTGCTAGGTCATGTCGGGCTAACGCCGCAATCAGTACATCAATTGGGTTATCGGCAGCAGGGGAAGACGCCAGATACTGGTGAGCGGATTTTATCAGAAGCTCACGCACTTGAACAAGCTGGTGCCTTTGCCGTAGTTTTAGAGCATATCCCGGCATCTCTGGCAGAGCAGATTACACAAAAATTAACAATTCCCACAATAGGTATTGGTGCCGGACCATACTGTGATGGACAAGTGCTAGTTACCGCCGATTTGCTAGGGCTCTCAGAGCGGCTCCCCCCATTTGCCAAGGCTTATGCTAATTTAAAGGAGACAATTACTCAGGCAGTAGCAGATTTTAGCCGTGAAGTGAGAGATGGGCAGTTTCCAAATGGGAGCAACGCGAAAAAGTGAGAAGTTGTGAGCGATCGATTTTTAATTTTAGATGTCTCACGCTAATAGAAGGATGGGGAGAGATGTTGGCAATTGAGCCTTTATTGAC
>CASBRB010000276.1 GCA_949127975.1 Oscillatoriales cyanobacterium PMM_0019
CGGTTGTTCATCACTTGTAAGCCATTGATTTATCTGCTCAAATTATCCCTTAAAAAGATCTAAAAAGTCAAGTGCTAATTACTAGCAGATGACCGACCGGGGGCGTCGAACGTTGTAAGGAATAATACTTAAGGGGTTCCCTTGCCGGCGGACGACAGCGCGATTGCTTCGCCCGCGCTGTCGTCCGCCTGTAGTACATAATCTTCTGGCGGGAAGGGAGTAATTACAAGTTAGTAGTGAGGACTTTAGTCCTCATGCTCTACAACACTTAGGATGATAAAAAAATCTTATCTATAGTTGGGATGGTTTGTAGTAAGGGCTTTAGCCCTGTAAGGTTGAGGGAGCAGTCCTCACTACGAGCAGGTTAGTATTAAGTGCTTTAGCCGAATGGCACCGTTGAAAATCATCGAATAAATTAAAAAATCTAACAAAGCCCGCTTTTTCATCTGGGCAATAAAGCATGATGATTTTAGCCCATGAATTCGATGTATGTAAGTGATATTTTTCCTCTACAAATTCGTGAAATTTATCGTAAAATTCTATTTCTTCCTCCGTCGGCTCGACTCCCAATTCGCGCCTAGCAGTTTTATAACCAACTAAAAAAATAAATAGATCTGAAACTGAAGGTCGCCCGATATAAATTCCTGGTCTAGCTTTTATTTTAGCTAAAATCTCAAACAGACCGCCTTTAATTTGCTCGTTCATAACTCTGACAACTCTTTGAGTACAAATAGGGGCACCCACTTGGGGATTGCCCCGACGAACCGCTATATTTAGAGGCAGTAATACAGTACTGAGTAAGTTAGAATCGCTCTCCAATCCCAAAGTGAATACGGGTATGACCTTGGTCATTAATACCGTAGTCAACCCGAATCGGACCGAGAGGAGATTGAACCCGGACGCCAAGACCGTAGCCTATGCCACTGCCAGGTTTGCCCCGGATGCCCGCTGGATTACCAGGTACGCTATGATCTGTACCGAGGTCGGAGGCGGCGTCAATAAACAGAGCGCCACCGATAATCGAAAACAGTGGGAAGCGATATTCAGCAGTGCCTTGGACGAAACTGCGACTGCTACCTACATCCCCTTCATCATAGCCACGTACAGAGTTACTGCCACCAAGAGAAAAAGCTTCATAAGGCGGCAAGTCACCGAGTATCGTTCCAGCTTGAAGATTAAAGGCAAGAGCTTGAGCACCTTTGCCAAAGCGAGTAAGCTTAATCGGCATGTAGTAACTGTATGAACCTCGCAGACGATTGAGGAGAATATTTCCCGATCCTATGGGGACAGATTGTTCAACGCCCAATCGCAGCAGGGAACCTTTAGTGGGCTGTAGGTAGCTATTGCGGAGATCGCGTACAACTCCTAACTGGAGAGTCAATAAATCATCTATACCCGTGCTACTAAAGGCAAGGTTGTTGCCTAGTGCATCCCTCGGACTCAGGTTGCTATTGGAATCGCGAATGGAAACCCGCTGGTACTCCAAACCCAAAGACGCCCTCCAAGGTGAGTCAGTAAAAGGGGTTGGGCTCAGGGGACGGCTAAAGGTGACACTGCTACCTAGCCGTACCACACGGGGGTTATCGCCATTTGCACTGGGGTTATTGCGATTTGGCAGTGTAACGGGGTGGGGACCGCCATCAAAAATCAGCGAGATCGTTCGACGTTGGAAGGCATCAACGGTATATGACGTGCGGTGCCTCGAGCCAGCAATCCAAGGATCTGTAAAGTTGAGATCGAACAGCAAGTCTCGCTGACCTACATCTATCTCAGCTCCCAGTTTTTGGTCGTTACCGCCCAGATTTTGCTGCTGATAACTAATTGTGCCAAATAAACCACTAGCAGAACTAACTCCAGCCCCAGCTGCGATCGAGCCAGTATTCTTCTCAATCACATTTACCACCACAATCACTTTTCGGGGATCTTGACCTGGGCTAAATGAGAGCCGCACATCCTCAAAAATGCCCAAGCCATAAACCCGTCGGAGATCCTGTTCTGCTGCTTTGCGGTTAAAAACGTTTCCTGGTGCTAACTGCACCTCTCGCCTAATGATAAATTGGCGGGTGTGGGGTCGGATTGGTTTGCCCTGGTCATCGGTTTCAGAGCCTTCTTTGTTCAGGTAGTGAACTTGAACATCTTCAATCACCCCTTCTGCCACCACCAGTGTAACTGTACCATCGGCTGCGACTTGGGGCACATCTACCACCTGTGCCAGGTCATAACCGTTATCTTTGTACCACTTATTCAAATTCTTAATCGCTTCTTGCAGTTGACGAAGGTTAAGAATGCGGCCATACTCTGGCGAAAAAAAGTCATTAAGTACTTTTTCAGGCAGTACACGGTTCCCTGCCTTTTCGGGAACAGTGATTACAGTTACCTTTTGTAGCACAGGGTTAGGCTGGACAACAAAAGTCACGCGCACGCCTAACGGGGTGTCTTCTGGGACAACTTCCACCTTAGAAAAATCGCCGATGGCATCGATCGCATTGACATCTTCCTGTAATTGGCTACGGGTAGTGGTGCGTCCAGCTCGGGCACGAATTACCTTATATACTTCGTCTTTCAAGTCGCTTGGCAGTTCCCCTTGGGGAGCCTTGACAGCAACTTCCGCAACCAAAACACGGGCTTCTGGTTGCGCTGATGGAGTTGGTTTGGGAGTGGGGGTGGTGCTAGGTATTACCGGAGACGGATTAGGAGTTGGCTGGTTAATTTCCGGCGGCGTGGGTTTAGGCGTGATATCAAATTGAATGGTGTTCGGTGTTTCTTGTCGCGGCGTGTTTTCTGTCCCGTTACGAGGAATGATCTCAAGCGGCTGTGTGACAGGTTGATTTGGGGGTGGCAGTGCGGGAGTCTGAATCCTGATTCCCCCAGGCGGTGTTGCTGGCACCTTTTCGGCAGGGACAACCACGTTTGGAGGTGCCGATGTTCCAGGGGAAGAACCAGGTGCCTGTTGGGCATTTAAAGACGCAGGCTTTACAGTTTGTCCCCTAGCAGGGGTTGACAAACTCAAGGTTGTTGAGGCAGCTAAAACCGCCACCAACAGTGGAGATAAGCGCATTTCCTTGATGATTTCGGTTGACACTTCCACCAATAGACAATTGTAGAGGGGCAAAAATAAACTTAACCTATGCTGGCTGGTATTAGTCGATATCTTCCCCGGTTGCAACACTGGGGTTTCTAAGGGAATGTTGCTACATTGGCCCAAAGACCAACTACGCAACGCTCTTGATAGCGACTAGAGGGAAAGGGGAAATGAATTGGCGCAAGGGGATTGAATTACCCATCACCCATCACCTAATTACTGTCTACTGCCCTGATTATCCGCTCTAAAACTTGCTGATAAGCAGATTCTACATTCCCCAAATCGCGGCGGAAGCGGTCTTTATCCATCACCCTTCGGTCAGGATCGGCAACGGTTGAGTCCCAGAGGCGGCAGGTATCAGGGCTAATTTCATCAGCTAACAGTAATTTTTGCTGTTGGTCAACACCAAACTCTAGCTTAAAATCCACAAGGGTAAGTCCGCAGCGATGGAAAAAACTGGTGAGAATCTCGTTAATCCGCAAGGCACGACGCTGTAACTCTTCGACTTGTTCCGGGGTTGCCAGATTTAATAACAGGAGGCGATCGTGCGTCAGCAAGGGGTCTCCCAGACTATCGTTCTTATAGAAAAATTCCACCAAGGGGTATGGTAGGACGGTACCTAGAGTCAATCCAGTCTGTTGGCAGAGACTACCAGCAGCAATGTTCCTGACTACTACTTCTACTGGCAAAATTTTCACTGCCCGGACTCGCATTTGGTTTGGTGCCGGACAGTCGATAAAGTGGGTAGTAATGCCATGACGCTCCAGTAACTGGAACATCATAGCGGCAATTTTGCAGTTGATCTCTCCTTTACCGCTAATCATGCCGCGCTTTTGGGCATTAAAGGCTGTAGCGTCGTCTTTATAGTGCGCCAGGAGGATCGATCGATCTTCCGTAGTGTAGAGAATCTTGGCTTTACCTTCGTAGATTTGTTTTTGGGCGGACATATTTCTTAGGACAGAAGAGCTACACAGCCGAAATTTTACCTAAAAAAGTTCGGGAGTGTGAAAGCCCCCGTGTTAAAACCTGTGGATGAAACACGACACGGCAATTAAAATTGCCGTAAGTATTGACAAACCTATAGATAATAGCCTACCATAGAATAAGTCAAACATAAGGATTATGTCGTCTACAACTATCCTAGAATTTAAAGTCAAAGGCAAAAAAGAGCAGTTCGTCGCCATAGAAGAGGCGATACGGACTGCTCTTTTTATTAGAAATAAATGCCTTCGGCTTTGGATGGACGGAAAAGGCGTGAATCAGTATGACTTAAGCGCATATTGCAAGGTCTTAGCCGAGTCATACAAATTTGCTAATGAGTTAAACTCAATGGCACGCCAAGCAGCAGCGGAACGGGCTTGGTCAGCGATTAAGAAGTTCTTTGACAACTGCAAAGCTACCCACCCCAGGGGTGGGTTGGGTTATCCCCAGTTCAGGAAACATGGTCGATCTGTTGAATATAAAACAAGTGGCTGGAAGCTATCTGAGAACAGAAAAGCCATAACCTTTACCGATAAAAAAGGTATTGGGAAATTAAAGCTTATCGGCACCTACGATCTGAA
>CASBRB010000277.1 GCA_949127975.1 Oscillatoriales cyanobacterium PMM_0019
GGAAAAATCCCAGTGGCTTGTTTGCCCTTTCTGGCGAATCGGGACCAAACTTCAATCCCTCAAGAGTCACCGGAACCGGGGGTTCATTAATCGTGAACACGGGACAGCTCAGTGTCCAAAATTTAGCACAGGTATCTGTAAGCGCTATAGGGTTAGGCGCGGCAGGTAACTTGAACCTAACAGCAGGCGCGATTAACTTGAACAACTCTGGCAGTATCAGCGCCGAAACCCGCGTAGGTACGGGCGGTAATATTAACGTGCAATCCCAAGACTTGACCCTGCGCCATAACAGCAAGATCACCACTAGCGCCACTGGCACGGCAAGCGGCGGCAATATTTCACTCAATACTAATACATTAGTAGGTTTGGAAAATAGCACCATCAAAGCTAATGCTGTGCAGGGGCGAGGCGGGAATATCCAAATCAGTACCCAAGGTGTCTTTCTTTCCCCAAATAGTAAAATTAGTGCCAGTTCCGATTTGGGAGTTAATGGGGTTGTGCAAGTGCAAATACTAGGGTTTGATGTCCAAAATACCCTGACGCCAATCACCAAAAATTTAGTCAGTTCAGAGCAAATTCTGGCTGGTAGTTGTCTAACAAGTCGCACTCACGAGCAAGGCAGATTCGTAGTAACTGGCACTGGGGGATTACCACCCAACCCTTACGATCCTATCAGGGGTCAATATGACGTGATGGGATTAGGACGGCTGAGTGGAACCCCAGGTGCTTCTTCTCGTGATACCTACCCAGAACGAGCCTGGAAAGTGGGCGATCCGATCGTGGAAGCGCAAACAATAATCGTGACGCCAGATGGTCGTACTCTATTAGGAGTAAAGCCAACAGGAGCGATCGCTTCTGCCTCTAACTTAGTATGTCATCCACAGGGGTAAAAAAAAATTATTTATTCTTAAGATAGGGTATTAGCCACAACAGGCAAGTTTAAGCTAGACTGTATTAATCTGACCCATATTGAGGAAAAGTCATGCCTAGTGGTAATGCCAGCTATAAATTTTCTTATTTTTTAGCTGCTGCGATCGCCATGTCTCTTAATGCTGGAATGGTTAGCTCGGCTCATGCAGAACCTAGTACCACGCCACCAAAACAGGATTCTCCGCAACGAACACAGCTTAACCTTACTCAAGAGCAAAAAGATAAAATTGTCCAAATCAGGCAGCAAACTCGAACTAAGATTCAGGCTGTTCTTACGTCTACCCAGCGGGACATTCTTAAAGCCGCAATAGAGAACGGACAGAATTCCCGTGAAATTGAGCAGTCGCTCAATCTGACTGAAGCACAAAAAGCTAAAATTGGAGAAATAATCCAGTCATCTCAACAGCAAATGTTCGCTATTCTCACGCCCGAACAACAGCAACTAATTCAAAATAGTCGCAAATAAAGCTAGGTTGGAAAAGCTAATTGCAGTAGTTGTAGGTTGGGTTGAGGAACGAAACCCAACATCAGAAGTACTGTAGCACACTGGGCATATATAGGGTAGCCCTGTCAAGGTGACTCTCGTAACCTTTCAACTCGTTCCCAGGCTCTGCCTGGGAACGAGGGCTCTTAGGCTCTGCCTCCAATCTTCTCGTTTCTCGTTCCATCGCTAAAGGAGGGAATGAGTTTGAACACCGATTGCTCCCGTGGTGTGTTCCCGACTGGTGTCGGCTATGCCGACACAGCTGCATTCCCAGGCAGAGCCTGGGAACGAGAAAATAGCAGGGGCTTGAAGATAAACTTAAACATAAATTAGCACGCTGATGTTGGGTTTCGCTATCGCTCAACCCAACCTACGAAGAAACTGATGTTGGGTTTCGCTCCTGACTCCTGACTCCTGACTCCTGACTCCTGTTGATTCAAGATCTGAATTTCAGTGCTTAGTTTTCCGTTGCAGTGCAGTTAAAGATAGGCTACCTCGATCGGGAAGACCCAGTTCATCCCGATCGCCAAACCGCCAATGTTGCTGATAACGATTCAAAAAATTCTGTCCAATGATACCGTCAACACCGAGTAATTTTAACACATCACTATCAAGAATTACCGCATTAAGATTCTTGGCTTGATACTGTTGCAAATTCACCTGAGCTAACTTAGTTTGCTTACTAGCTTGCGTACCACAAAACCCCTGTACATCCGTTGCTTTATTGGTGGATTTGAGGGAGAGTCGAGAAGCCAGCCGTGCCGACACAACACTCACATCAGCGCCAGTATCCAGCATAAAAGTAAAAGGCCCCTGACCATTAATCTTAACTTGAGCTGTCATTACGCCCAGTTTTCCTTGCAGCGGAATACCACTCACACTAGACTTAGAAGGTCGCAGGAGTTGCAGTTGCCGGGTTTGAGGATTCAGCACTATATCAAAGCCACTTAAAAAATCAAGCCCCAAAACCCCAGACAATTTACCAGGAATCGCTGTTTTCGACAACCCTAAGCCGTAGATGCCTTCAACGGTTGCTGAATCAACAGTTAACGCTGGTAGGCTATACATCGTCGCTTTCAGATTCGAGCAATTGTCGCCCACAGCCATATATTTCAACATCTCTTTGGGGACAGGAGTACCTGACAAATTTAGCTGCTGGGCTGTTTGACTATCTACTATAGAATTAGTTGCTCCGGTATCGAACAAGAAAGTTTTACGCTTGCCACCAATTGTCACTGGGATAGTCAATACCTGGCTATCGGCAAGGGGCTGTAATTGTACAGAAGCTTGCCCTTGACTAACGGGGTGGGGCACAGTGATGCCAGTCGCCTTAATCAAGGCTTTCAGACGTTGGCTGGCATCCGGGCGAATGGTGCCGTCTGGGGCTAACATCACCACTTTGTAGAAACACTGCATTGTTGCCGCTTGCAAAGCTTCCGTAGAAGCTTGCTGTGGGTTAGAGCTTTGACTGGCAACGCACTGCAAAACTTGTTGTAGGAGTTCTTTCCCAAGGTTGCTGGGCGTTGGAGTTGGGGCTTGTGCTATCGACTCTGGGCTCAGAAGATGCCGATTCGACAAAAAAGGAGGTACGTTGGGATTGTTTGGCTCAAAAAGAGGCTTCTGAGCGAGGTTTGGTATAGGGAATAAAGCCAACCAAGCGAAGATGGGGGCGAATGCAAAACTAGCGGCAGCAATCTTAGGAAGTTTCATAATGTTGGTGAGGCTCTGCCTTCCAATTCTACGCACTAGAGATCCCCCGTTTTGCCCTGTGACTTGAGGCAGAGCCTCAAAGGCAAAGGCTTCGTTACCAGGCAGAGCCTGGTAACGAGAACACAATTCC
Organism: Oscillatoriales cyanobacterium PMM_0019; assembly: GCA_949127975.1. GTDB lineage: Bacteria > Cyanobacteriota > Cyanobacteriia > Cyanobacteriales > CASBRB01 > CASBRB01. The sequence continues at coordinate 3,255 of CASBRB010000277.1, forward strand.
TCACCCTAAAGTTTTCTCGTTTTCTTGTTCCCAGGCTCTGCCTGGGAACGCTGCTTCTGAGGCTCTGCCTCCTAATTCCACGGCAGTACTTTTTCTCGTTTTTCTCGTTCCCAGAGTCCTGGATTTGTTGGGTTTCGCTCCGCTCTACCCAACCTACA
>CASBRB010000278.1 GCA_949127975.1 Oscillatoriales cyanobacterium PMM_0019
GGTAAGCAAGTCAAATTTGAAATTATGGGCAAAAATACCCCGGTAGATCGGGATATTTTAGAAAAACTTGAGGCTCCACTAAATCATATCCTGCGTAATGCGATCGACCACGGGCTAGAGATTCCTGAAGAACGTGTAGCTAATGGAAAGTCACCAGAAGGTACAGTGCGACTAGAAGCCGCCCATCGGGCGGGGATGTTATCTGTGACAGTAACTGACGATGGGCGAGGTGTTGATTACGATCGCATGCGTCAAAAGATTATCAGCAAGCAGCTAAGCACTCCAGAAATGTTAGCTCAAATGACAGAAAACGAGCTATTGGAATTTCTATTTTTACCAGGTTTTTCAACGGCGAAAGCGGTAACAGAAATTTCTGGTCGTGGTGTGGGGTTGGATGTGGTGCAAAGCATGATTCAGGAAGTAGGTGGAGTGATACGAACTTCATCTAAGACTGGTCATGGCATGAGTTTCCAGTTACAATTACCACTGACTCTGTCCGTAACTCGCACCTTGTTGGTAGAAATAGCCGGAGAACCGTATGCTTTTCCGCTGACGCGCATTGAACGGATGTTGTTGGTGAACAAGTCGGATATTTCAGTTGCAGAAAACCGTCAATACTTTTATCTTGAAGAGCAAAATATTGGTTTGATAGCAGCTCATCAAATTTTAGAATTGAAAGCAACCCCTCCCGATTCAGATGTGTTGTCAACAATTATCCTCAGCGAGCGCTCAAACCGTTATGGGCTGGTGGTGGATAAGTTTCTGGGTGAGCGGGATTTTGTGATCAAACCTTTAGACTCCCGTCTGGGGAAAGTACCAGATATTAACGCGGCAGCCATCATGACAGATAATACTCCAGTCCTGATTGTGGATGTCGATGATATGGTGCGATCGATGGATAGACTACTGACTTCTGGAGAAAAACTGAGTGTATCAACAAATGGCAAGGCTTCTGCTACAACCCCTGATGGTAAAGGAAAGAAAAAATCTAAGCGGATACTGGTAGTTGATGATTCAATTACAGTGCGTGAAACGGAACGGAAGTTACTGGAAAACAATGGTTACGAAGTTGAAGTCTCAGTGGATGGAATGGATGGTTGGAACGCGGTGCGCAGCAGCCAATTCGACTTGGTTGTCAGCGACATTGATATGCCTCGCATGAACGGGTTCGAGTTTGTCAACAATATGAAAAACAATCCAAATTTAAAATCTTTACCTGTGATTATTGTTTCCTACAAAGACCGTGAAGAAGACCGGATTCGAGGTATGGAGGTGGGAGCAGATTATTACTTGACAAAAAGTAGTTTCCATGATAATACCTTCATGCAAGCAGTAAAGAATTTGGTTGGAGATTAAAATATTGTCATCTATCACAGGAAGTAGGATCTACAGCCCTACTTCCGACTCGCTCGTTCATAAGGCGGGATTTTGATTTGTTTGTATCCAGATAATAAGGTAATATTCATGTTATGAGAATTGCTATTGTAAACGATCGACAAAGCGCCGTCAAAGCGCTACAGCGAGTTTTGGCCAAAGTCCCAGAACATGAAATTGCTTGGGTAGCTAGTAATGGCCTTCAAGCGATGGTACAATGCGCCGCCGACACCCCGGATTTGATTTTGATAGACTTGCACCTGCCAGGAATGAATTGTGTTGAAACAATAGCCCGGATCATGGCTAATTCTCCTTGCGCGATCGTGATCGTTACCCCTAACGTTAGTGCTAATGCTGCCCAAGTATTTGAAGCGATGGGACATGGAGCCCTGGATGCAGTCAACACGCCTGTGATAGTTACAAACGAACAAGTTGACGGTGCAGCAGATTTGTTAGCCAAAATTGCGACAATGAGTAAACTGACCGGAAAATCTACTAGAAGGCCATCTCTAACTCAATCTATAACTCAGTCAGTTCCGCCAATGGTGGCAATTGGTGCTTCCACCGGCGGCCCCAAGGCTCTAGCCACAATACTTTCTCAGCTACCAAAGAGTTTCAGTGCCGCTGTGGTAATTGTCCAGCATCTAGATTTGCAGTTTGCTTCTGGCATGGTAGATTGGTTGAAGACCCAGACGTCTTTACCAGTTGAAGTGGCGGCTGAAGGTAGCTCAATAGTAGCAGGGAAAGTATTGATGGCGGCAACAAATGACCATTTGATATGCCATCGAAATCTCAAGCTCGGTTACGTTAAGGAGCCGCTCAATTATCCTTATCGGCCGTCAGTCAATGTTTTTTTTCGCAGCTTATCCCAACACTGGCCAGAAAAAGGCACAGCAGTATTACTGACTGGGATGGGACAGGACGGTGGTGAAGGTTTGAAAGTGTTGCGCACTGCGGGTTGGCATACTATCGCCCAGGATGAAAAAACCAGTGTGGTTTATGGTATGCCTAAAGCGGCTGTAGAATTGGGAGCAGCAGTGGAAGTTTTGCCCATAGATGCGATCGCGTCTGCCCTCCTCAAATTAAAGGTGAGGTAATTGCCTTAAAAGTTCTTCAATAACTATTAAAACGAAAATTATGACAGATCAAACAATTACAGTTTTACTCGTTGACGATCAGATGATTATTGGTGAGGCAGTACGTAGGATGCTGGCAAGTGAAGAGGATATGATTTTTCACTTCTGTAACGATCCAGCTCAAGCCATTAAAATAGCCACAGAAATAGCTCCTACGGTTATCCTTCAGGATTTAATCATGCCGGATATTGATGGATTGATGTTACTGCGTTTTTTTAAAGCTAATTCCGCCACTAAAACAATTCCGCTGATTATGCTTTCAGCTAAGGAAGACCCGGAAATCAAAGCTGAAGCCTTTGCCCTAGGAGCTAGTGATTACTTAGTAAAAATGCCAGATAAAATTGAACTAATCGCCCGCATTCGTCGCCATGCCCAAGGCGGTGGATAGTATTAGTACTCATAAGTAGTTGTAGTTGTAGGTTGGGTTGAGGTACTTTACCCAACATTAAGGTTTGAAAGCCTTGAGTTTCCCTCTGTTCAACCGGAGAGCCAATTGATTAATAAAATTTATCACCCCTTTGTACGGGAGAGCCTTTAGGTAAAAATCCTAGCCAGGAGTTGTAGGTTGGGTTGAGGAACGAAACCCAACATTGTAGGGGCAAACTCCCCCAACCCCTCCCGGGAGGGGCTAGGGGTGGGTTGCCCTGCCCTACCAAAGGCTATATCCCACATTCCGCACCCCCAACTCCGGACTTGGGCTGCGCGAAGGCGCACTGCCTTCTGGTGCGTAGAATTAGGAGGCCCCAGCCTCACCAACAGCGTTCCGGTGGCTCTGCCTGGGAACGAGAAAGGTTTGTAGTAAGGGCTAAAGTCCTTACAAGGTTTGTAGTAAGGGCTTTAGCCCTTACAGGACTTACGCAGCTACACAAAGAGATGGTGGATGGTGGGTAACGCGAAGCGCTAACCCACCCTACTAATAGGGTCTATGCTACAGTACTGTTTAGGTAAAAACACTAGGCAGGAGTTGGGCAATAATGACAATTTCAGCATTTTTACTTAATGTCAAGGTGCTGAAATTTAGCCTAAGATAAGATTGAGCAGGGTAAGATATGGAAAAAAAAGGACACCTAGTAGCACAAATAGATAATATGTAGTATAATTTATAGAGTAAATGTGAGATCTACCCGTTTGTAAATAAACTTTTGGCGTAATTTATTACGGGCTAAAGTTTATTTAATTTCTACATAGTTAATTATTCAAGTATAAGGATGGGTAACGAAAAATGGCATCTTGGCGAATTGTCAAATCAGCTCTAGCTACTTTTAGCGTTTTTACTCTCGTTGTTTTGAGTGTTTCAACTCCAGCTACATCAGTCTCGCCGAATAAGAAATACATTGTTAGATTAAAACCAGGTGTTCAGGCGGCAGCGGTAGCTACGGAACACGCTACAAGACAATCTTTACCTGTGGTCAGCCATATTTACCAGCGTGCTTTCCTCGGCTATGCTGCTGAGATTCCAGACGCTAAGCTCGCCGCAATTCAGTCCGATCCCCGCGTTGAGTACGTCGTAGAAGACAAAACAGTCCATGCCGTGGATCAAGTAGTACCAACAGGTGTACAGCGCATTGGAGGGACTGTAAGTAGTACCAAATCTGGAGACGGTACAGGCAGTGTGAGTACACCTGTGGCAATTATTGACACAGGTATTCAGACTGACCATCCCGATCTTAATGTAGCTGGGGGTATCGACTGTACGGGGAATTCCACCTACTATGATGCTAACGGTCATGGCACCCACGTATCAGGCATAGTCGCTGCCAAGGATAACAGCATTGGTGTGGTTGGGGTAGCGCCCGGAGCTCCACTCTATGCAGTGCGAGTTCTAGATGCCTCAGGCAATGGAAGTTGGTCTAACGTTATTTGCGGTGTTGATTGGGTAACGCAGAACGCCGCCAGAACAGGGATCAAAGTTGCTAACATGAGCTTGGCGGGTTCTGGCTCCCCCGATGATAATAACTGCGGAAAAACCAACAAAGACCCGATGCACGAAGCTATCTGTAACTCCACGCAAGCTGGCGTTACCTACGTAGTTGCTGCTGGCAACAGTAGTCAGGACTTTTCTACCATTGCCCCGGCAGCATACCATGAGGTTCTTACTGTCACGTCAATGAATGGCAATAATAATTATTCTGGCTTCAGTAATTTTACCACCATCGGCAGTAAAGATGTCAGTCACACGATCGCTGCACCAGGTGAAAATATTTATTCCACCTGGATAGGTAGTAGCTACAAAAACCTTACCGGTACCAGCATGGCTGCACCTCATGTAACTGGAACAGTGGCTCTGTGTATTGCCTCCGGTAAGTGTGTAAATAATGCATCACCATCGCCGAGCCCATCACCATCGCCGAGCCCATCACCATCGCCGAGCCCATTGCCATCGCCTAGCCCATCACCATCGCCTAGCCCATCACCATCGCCTAGCCCATCACCATCGCCTAGCCCATCACCGCCAAACTCTATATTCTGTACACCTTTTCCAGGCGGGCCACCTATTCCAGGCTGTTCTTCTACAAAACAATTAAGCCTAAAATCGCAAGTCTCACAAGCCGCCTTTCCATGTCTACCACTGCCGCCAGGCTTTACACCTTTTCCAGGCTGTAGTCCATCACCATCGCCTAGTCCATTACCATCGCCTAGTCCATCACCATCGCCTAGCCCATCACCATCGCCTAGCCCATCACCATCGCCTAGCCCATCACCATCGCCTAGCCCATCACCATCGCCAGGAAACCAGCCTATGACACCGTCACAGATCATCAACAAGATAATTTCGGATGCCAACGCACAGCCTGCAAGTTACGGATTTAATGGCGATCGCAACCACCCAATACCCAATAGCAACCTCTACTATGGTCCTCTAGTGTATGTGGGTGGATACTAAAGTTCAAGGTTGAAAAGTTACCTAAAAGCAGCAGAATGCCCCATCCATGTACTTATGGGTGGGGATGAATGATGTCGATATAATTATCAGGACTTACGCACTGGCTCTACATATAGCGGTTTACCCTGAGCGCAGTCGAAGGGTTCGTAGGGGCAATCCCCAAGTGGGTTGCCCCGATATATGCCCGTCTGCGTAAGTCCTGATTATCTTACCTAGTTGACAAGCTTGGTAAGATTTAAAATCAACTTCTTTCTTTAGGTGTTAAAATCTATCGAAAGATAGATGCGCTTAGTTTCCAAAATTACAATAATATGAAATGAAAAATGGCAACTTAGATCAATAGCGAGAAGTCCAAGATTGCGATCGAATCTAAAAGACATCCAAGGTTGTTTAGCTCCACTAAGGCTTAGCAAGCATGAGATGTAGGCAAGGTGCCAGCACCCACTGGGGGGAATTATTTTTTCCCAAAAAGGCGTTTATACTCAATTTTTACCAAAAAACAAAACCATGATAATTGAAGAAAAAAAACCTCGCTACACAATGCATAACGGCTTCCGCATGCCTATGGGATTTCCACCAGAGGCGTTTTCATCAGGTCTTAGCTACCAACCACAACCCGGAGACATTTTTATTGCCGCCTATCCAAAATGCGGTACAACATGGGTTCAGTATATAGTTTGGCTAATCATTCATGATGGTGAGCCTTTACCCCCTGGAAAGCGTCTAAGAGAAGCGATTCCTATGCTAGAAGGATTTGGTAAAGAGTTTGTTGCTGCTCTACCAAGTCCTAGGGCAATAAAAACCCATTTGCCTTACCAAATGACTCCCTATCATCCTGAAGCCAAATATATTCACGTTTGTCGAAATCCTTTTGATTGTGCGGTGTCTTTTTACCACCACACCAAAGGTTTTATGGAGGATTATGATTTTGTCAACGGTAGTTTTGATGAATATTTTGAATGTTTTATAGCTGGCGAAGTTGATTGGGGCGACTATTTCGACAATTTATTGTCTTGGTATGAACATAAAAACGCTCATAATGTACTTTGTTTAACTTATGAAAATCTCAAAAATAATCCGCAAGAAGCAGTTAACCAAATTGCTGCTTTTCTAGGTAGTGAATATTTAGACAAAGTAAAGAACGAACAAATTTTAAATAAAATACTTACTAACAGTAGCTTTGAAAGGATGAGTCAAGACCCGAATCGCTGGGCAACTCCCCGCCCAGATAATATGCCATTTATTCGTAAAGGTCAAATAGGAGATTGGAAAAATTATTTTTCTGAACATCAAACCAAAAGATTGACAGAAAAATTTGTACAGAGGACAAAAGGGACTGACTTAGAAAAATTATGGTCAAACCTGATACCCTGTTTAGCAGCAGAAGAGGCTAATAATTGACCCTTGATTTTGGCGTAGGCGTAGGTTGGGTTGAGCGTAAGCGTTACCCAACATCAGTGTTGGCAAGGCAAGGGTTGAGGTACGAAACCCTTGCCAGTACTGATGAGAACTAGAATGAGAGAACAGCCCCTTCTAGAACTGGTTAATTGCGATCGCTAGAGATAACTTGCTGAATTTTATCAAGCTCTATTCCTAATTCTTGGGCAATTTGTTCTACTGTTAATCCCAACCTTAATAATAAAGGGACTGTTTTCAATTTGCCTTTCAACTCGCCTTTCAACTCGCCTTTCACCTCGCCTTCTGCTTTGGCTTCTTGATAGAACTTGGTTTGTTTCCATTCAGTTAAGTTAAACATTTGCTCTAACTCCTGACTACTTTTTTCAGGGAACTTGTAAATGA
>CASBRB010000279.1 GCA_949127975.1 Oscillatoriales cyanobacterium PMM_0019
AGAGGGGAGTAAGAGTCGGATTTTCTGCTCTTTCCCCCCTTCTCCCTTGATGGGAGAAGGGGTTGGGGGATGAGGGTGATATTGAGAGAATGTCCTAACCATCTTGACTGTTGCTATAACATCTTGACAGGGCGGTGGTGTTCCCTTGAGGTGGAGGCAGAGCCTCCTTTCCAGCATTCCCAGGCAGAGCCTGGGAATGAGAAATAAGCTCGTAGTGAGGACTTTAGTCCTCAGAAAATTAGCATAACTAAGGAACAGAAACTTTACCATTAACGTAATAGTCTCTCGTGCCCTTAGCACTGATAGCTTCCCCAAGTCGGTTCAATGCGTGAACATAAGCCGCTGTTCGCATTGAAATAGATAGCTCCTGAGCAATCCCCCAAATTTGGTTAGTTTCTTCTACCATTTTTTGCCGCAATCGTTGATTTACTTCCTCTAGCGTCCAATAAAACCCACTCCGGTTTTGCACCCATTCAAAGTAACTAACAGTGACTCCTCCAGCATTGACTAAAATGTCGGGAAAAACAGAAATTCCTCGTTGTTCCAGTATGGCATCAGCAACGGATGTAATCGGTCCGTTAGCGACTTCAAAGATATATCGGGCTTTGATATTATTGACATTAGCCTCAGTTATTTGATTTTCTAAGGCTGCTGGAACCAGTATATCCACATCTAAGGTTAAAAGCTCTTCATTGCTTATAGACTCATGCTCTACTATGTTGCAAACAGTGTCTTCACAGTAGACTGCTTTCATACCTCGGCTGGATAATTTGTATTGTCGAATGCTGGGAATATCTAACCCTTTTTTGGCATAAACTGCGCCTTGAGAATCACTGACAGCCACGACTTTGTAACCAGCTTTGGATAGTAAGTCCGCTATTACTGCACCTGCATTGCCAAAGCCTTGTACTGCTACGGTTGTTTCTGGGGGAGATCTGTCAATTTTGGACATGATATTTTCAATCACAAAGAATGCCCCCATTGCGGTTGCAGTATCCCTGCCTAAACTACCCCCGATTGAAATTGGCTTACCAGTGACAACACCTGGGGTAACTTTTCTGGTGATAATACTGTATTGATCCATCATCCAACCCATAATCATGGGATTGGTGTAAACGTCAGGAGCGGGAATATCAATATCTGGTCCAATGAAATCGGCGATCGCGTTCACATAACCGCGACTTAACCGTTCTAATTCCATCCGAGACAAAGCTTTGGGATTTAGGGTAATTCCTCCTTTAGCACCGCCAAAAGGCAGGTTTAAAACTGCACATTTAAAGGTCATCCAAAAAGCTAGGGATTGCACTTCGTCCATTGACACATTCGGATGATAGCGCACACCTCCTTTTGTAGGACCTCTGGTGTCGTCGTAGCGAACGCGATAACCTTGAAAAATTTTTAATGAGCCATCATCCATCCGGACTGGAATTGATACCGCCAAACTGGCTTTGGGAAATTTCAAGTGTTCAATGGCATCCTCTGAAATAGAAACATATTTCAGCGCTTTTTCCAGTCTTTTACTAGCATCAGCAAATAATGTATCCGACATTGTAATATTTCTCCTATGGTGTAACTGGCCTAAAGCGAAAGGCTTGAGCATATATAGGGGCAACCACAGGGGGATTGCCCCTACGAATCGCTATAGAGGCAGTCGTCGCGAAAGGCTTGAGCATATATAGGGGCAACCACAGGGGGATTGCCCCTACGAACCGCTATATATATAGGCAGTGCATAAGTCCTCAAGCGATCGCGCATCATACTGCTAACGTGCCTATCGCCGTCTAAATTTCCTGTATTGCAAGCTGTTTAACTAACAGACCACAGCACCAGTTGTTTGTCTCTACTTCAATTAAAACCTTTATTCGGTATAAAAAAATACATTTTAACAAAACTTATTATATTCCCTATGATGGGTGGGAAACCCGATAAGTTAAGCAAACTGCTTAACAAACTGTAACGTTTTAACACCTTAGCACTTCTTAAGAATTAAACTTAAGTTAGAGTTTATCAGCAGCGCGATCGTTGACTGGAAACCCTAAGAGAATCGCCAATAGAGGAATGTGGGATGATTGGACTGCTAGCAGCACTTTCGGCATCGGCATCGGGAGGCCTAAGAATCGCCATGCCTCTCCTGATAATAGGATTGTTGCAGGACGACGACCTTTGGTACAGCGTCCCGCTGCTATCTCACATTAAGCCATCGGTGGTTGTCGGAGTCCTCACCAGTTGGTCATTATTTGAGCTTTTTGCCTCTAAAAAACTGCTAGGGCAGCGCGTATTACAAATTGTTCAGCTAATATTTAGTCCAATAGTGGGGGCGATTATGGGCATTACCGTTGCCCAGATTACTCATGTTCCAGCCCCTTTAATTTTTATCATCGGCATCGTTGGTGGTTTATTGGCTTTAGTCTTGCAACTGGTAAAAGTTGGTTTGTTTTACCGCTTGAGGGGTATGCCTATATGGCTTGTCGTGATTGAAGACGCCCTGTGCATTTCTCTGGTGATTTTTGCTTTTAAGGCACCTAGATCCGGCGGATTAATGGCTTTAATCCTACTTTGGCTGGCAATTCGTAGCTCTAAGCAGTGGTATGACTGGTACAACGCTAAGGAGCGTTCTAAAACACGGCGTCAGCCACGGCCACAGCAACCAGACTGACAGCGTGCCGAACCTTTCTAAAGGATTCCCACAAAGTGCAGAGGACCAGTCCCGGTGATTAGCTCCACAAGCAAGGCAATAAAGCCAATCATCGCTAGACGTCCATTCCAGACTTCAGCAGTAGTAGTCAAGCCCCACTCCCAACGCTCTTGTGGGTACATCTTGACTTTTTTCTTCAGTTGTGTAACCTCAGACAGCTTGATACTGGGGGAGTTGAGGCTCTCAAGCACCAAATCAGCTAGAGATTTGATGAACAAGGGATGGGTATTCAGGGCGGGCACGCGGCGGAAGTTGTGAATACCAGACTTTTCTGCTAGTTCTCTGTACTCGATGTCAATTTCTTGTAAGGTTTCAATGTGTTCCGAAACAAAGCTAATCGGTACTACCAGCAAATCCTTGACTCCTTGGGCAGCCAGAGAGGGAATAGCGTCTTCCGTGTAAGGCTTGAGCCACTCAACTGGTCCCACCCGACTCTGGTAAGCTAGAGTATGGGGATTTGGTCTATTGAGAGTCTGCATAATCAGACTGGTGCATTCCTCTATTTGTTTTTGGTAGGGGTCCCCGGCTTCTTCCACGTAGCTTACAGGAACGCCGTGGGCACTGAAGAAGAGGTGAACTTCATCAGGATTGGGAACCTGATTTAGTTCCTCGGCAATCAATGCTGCCATAGCTTGCAGGTATCCAGGCTGCTGATACCAGGAGGGAATAACAGTATATTCAATTTGGTTCAGTGCGGGATCTTCTTGCCAGAGTTTTTCTAGGAGTCGGAAGCTGGAACCGCTGGTACTGATGGAGAATTGGGGATATAGGGGTAGAATCACCAATTGTTCAATCCCATCTCTTTTGATTCTAGCGATCGCCTCCTCCGTATAGGGATGCCAGTAGCGCATTCCTATATATATCTGGGCATCTTGCCCTTGTTGCTGCAACTGTTGTTGTAGAGCTTGAGCTTGGGCTTCTGTCATTCGCCGCAAAGGAGAGCTACCGCCAATTTGTTGGTAGTTAGCTGTGGATACCTTGGCTCGCCTAGAGGAAATCAGCCATGCCAGGGGTTTCTGCAAGGCGGGGAAAGGGAGGCGAATGATTTCAGGATCTGAAAACAGGTTAAATAGAAAGGGACGAACATCATCTAATTTATCCGGTCCACCTAGATTTAGCAGTAAAACCCCAACGCCATCCATAGCAGTTAAAACTTCCCAAAATTTTATATTCTTTACCTAGTTTAACAATATATCTGGTTTTACGAGTTTAAATTGGTAAGAAACGATACATATTGTAAACAAAGGTGAAGCAGTGGCAACTATTCTCAGGACTTGGAGTTATCGCTATCAGTGGCTTTACGATGCTGTAGCGAGTCTGGCGGCTGTTAGTGTCGGCGGCGTTGAGCGATTCCGCCACCTGGCTTTGCTTTCTTTAACGATCGAATCAGAAACCAAAGTGCTAGATCTTTGTTGTGGTAGTGGTCAGGCAACCCAAGTGCTGGTAAAATCTTCTAACGATGTTACAGGACTAGATGCCTCACCTCTGTCGCTGAAACGAGCCCGACAGAATGTGCCTCAAGCTCAGTATGTAGAAGCGTGGACTGAGAATATGCCATTTCCAGATAGTCACTTCGATTTAGTGCATACCAGCGTCGCCATGCACGAGATGCAGCCCGAGCAACTGAGGCAAATTTTCCAAGAAGTCTACCGGGTACTGAAACCGGGCGGAGTATTTGCCCTAGTGGATTTTCACGCGCCCACTAACTGGGTATTTTGGCCTGGGCTGTCTTTATTTTTTGTATTGTTTGAGACGGAAACAGCTTGGCAACTCCTGAAAACAGATTTGGTAGGGCTGTTAGAGGAGGTGGGCTTATCAGTGAGCAATTCACCCACCCTCTGTGCTGGTGGTAGTCTCCAGGTAATTCAGGCAAAAAAATAAACATCAGCGAGTCGTAGGGGTTAGTAGGGGCACCCACCCCAACCCAACCC
>CASBRB010000280.1 GCA_949127975.1 Oscillatoriales cyanobacterium PMM_0019
AGACAAGGATGACTTGGATGACAAGTAGACAAGGAGGTGAAAAGCCTATTCTCTCGTTGACAAATCTTCCCCATCTACCCCCTCTACCTGTCTTCCTTGTCTAAGAAAGACCCAAATATCAAAAACGTACCCTTGTCAGGCCCCTCCCAGGAGGGGAGCAGAAAATCCGACTCTTACTTCCCTTTCCCAGTTTGGGAGATGGGTTGGGGCTGTTGGCTACCAGGTAGCGGCGGCTTCCAGCGAATGTTATCTGTCCAAGGCGATTTGTTAAAGTTAAGTGTGAATTTACCAGAAATAGCGTAGTAGCGATCGCTCTTGACCCCGCCAACTGGGTTAGACATCTGTAAAATTAATGTCAGGAAGAAATGCTGACCTTTTTGAGCGGCTTCTTGCAGCCGCTTGTCATCAACTAATGTCCCTGTGATTTCCCAAACTCCTGCTGAATTAAGTTTGATTAGGTCTTCAGTTGTCAGGCTTTCTTTAAGTTTTTTTGTAGGAGCAATGAAACTTTTTGCTTGGGTCTGAACCAGCTCGATTGGCATTTGGGGAATCAACCGGATTATGCGTCGCGATCGACCGTCGAAATCAATAAAATGGCTTTTGTCCCAATCTACAATAATAGGGGTTTTTTGTGATTTATTTTCGATGTTAATTGTCAGCGTACATAACTGTTCTTTTAGGTTTACTTCTCCCAATTCAATGTCCATTAACGATTCGATTTCTTGCTCTGACAGTTGTTTATTCAGTTCTTGGCGATCTAGCTGTATTTTTATTTCTTGTTCTACATTTAATGATTGAAACATTCGATAAAACACATAAATTACAAAAATTATATAAAATGTTAAAATTAGTAAGCTGAAGTTATTCATTGCTAGCGCTTTTTAATCATTTTTGATATTATAAAAGTTTTCAAACCAGCCGCGACGCCAGAAAGTGTACACTAGAGCAGAAGCGATCGCAAACATGACACCCAAACACGCTGGATAGCCCCAGTACCAGTTTAGTTCTGGCATATTGAGCGGTGATTTATCGGTGTTAAAATTCATCCCATAGACTCCGGCAATAAAGGTTAGGGGGATAAAAATTGACGAAATCACGGTCAGAAACTTCATAATTTCATTCATTTTGTTACTAATCGAAGATAGATATACATCCATTAAACTCGATGTAATTTCCCGATATGTTTCCACGATATCTAAAATCTGCACGCTGTGGTCGTAACAGCTTCTCAGGTAAATTTTCACCTCATTACTGATAAGATTTCCTCCATCTCGGATTAAAACATTAATCGCGTTTCGCTGCGGCCAAATGGCGCGACGTAAAGCTAACAACTCCCGTTTAGCTTGATAAATTTTTTCCAGAGTTTGGCGGTTTGGTTTAGTTACTACTTCGTCTTCCAATGCTGCAATTTTTTCACCATAGCTTTCCAGCACTGGAAAAAATCCATCAATGATAGCATCCAACAAAGCGTAGGCTAAATAATCGACTTTATGTTTCCGCACATTGCCTTTGTTAGTGCGAATGCGATCGCGTACTGGTTCAAAGCAATCATACTCTGGTTCCTCCTGAACTGTGAGTAAGTAATGTTCCCCCAAAATGAAACTAACTTGCTCACAGTAAAATCCTGCTGCCTTTTCCTTGGGCATCAGCATTTGGGCAATAATCAGTATATGTTCTTCGTAGACCTCGACTTTAGGCCGCTGGGGGACATTGACGACATCTTCTAAGACAACCGGATGCAAATTGAACACCTGCGCCAGTTGTTGCCAAGTTTCTTGATTACCTAAGCCCTGCACATCCACCCACGAAACCGACTCTTTACCCAAGCAGTAAGCGCAAGTTAACGCCGTCTCTAACTGTACACAGGTTGCTTTTGACTCGTTGTAGTCTATTAACACAATTGGCGGTGCCTCGGCATCTGTCTCAAGACTGAGAGTTCCTGGCACGCTACCCGCTTTGTCGTAGAAGTATTCCAAGTAAGAATCTTCTTCATTTACCAATTTAGGAGGCTGGAAACGTTTTTGTATCATGCCACTGGCTCTCATCGTTCGTAGTAAGGACTGCTACCATAGCAAGTCTAAATCATTTATCGCATAAGAATCCAGGCGGTCTGAATAGGAAGCCAGTCCTGTAGCCTAAATTAGTGAATCCCTACACCAAAAACCTTAAGACCGATCGCAACTAGAGAACCCACCACCGTTATACCTACACCGCGTAGCCAAAAGGCTTGACCATCAATTCTTTTTTCAAGAGCAGCTTGTCCAGCATTTACTCTCTCTTGCAAAATTTTTACTTCAGTTTTTAACTCGGCGACATCCTTGGCTACTGTAGTTTTTAGATCTGCGACATCCTTTGTAAGAGCATCGAATTTCAGCTCCATTCTGTCAAACTTCTGGTCAAACTTCTGGTCTATTTTGTCTAGCTTCTGGTCGAGCTTTGCTAGTACGTCTTTTAAATCTACTTCAATCGTGGTTGACACTTGCAATACCTCCTATGGCATTCTTCCCCCCTTTTTCCCAAATAAACTGATTTCCAGCTCCCTTTCAGAGTTAGACGATTTTGTTAGGAACAATGCTGTACAGCCGCTCACTTCCCCCAGCTTGGCTGAGTAAAGACTTTGGACGATCGCGTTGAGGCTGGTTTTTCGCGGCATCACCTTTTAGGGAATACGTTTCCCTCCAATATACCCCAAAACCATTCCCTAAATCATTGTCACCGTTCCCTTGAGGTGGAGCCTGGGCTCACAAACAGCGTTCCCAGGCAGAGCCTAGGAACAAGAAATAGATATTTTTACTCCCTTCAGGCCAGAAGAATTTGTATTTTCTTCCCCGGTGCTTCCCCAGCTTGCTTAATACATAATCTTAGAGCGGGAAAGGAGTAGGCTCTGCCTGGGCTCAGAAGCAGCGTTCCCAGGCAGAGCCTAGGAACGAGAACAAGTGAGAGCTAGGGAGAAGCACCGGGGAGGTGGGGGGAGGTGCCATCTAGAGTTCTACGCTTAGATAGTCACAGAGCGTAGTAGGTTCACCTGGGATGGGCTGATTAAAGTCTTTAGCTGCCTGAAGGTAAGCTAAAAATGCTGATTGCATTTCAGCCTTAACTTCTTCGACAGTATCACCCACAGCAATACAACCTGGAACATCAGGTAAATAGGCTGAGTAATTGTTTTCAGCCTTTTCAATTACGATCGCGTATTTCTTGATTGTCATTTGTCTTCATCTCCTATTTGTGCTTGTTTCCAGATACTTGCTAGAGTACCTATTGGAATATCTTTAGATAATTTACCAGGGACTACGACAATCCCTAGCTTGGTAGGATGCTTAAAAATCCGATGGCTACCAGTGGTTCTGACCCACTGCCAACCATTGGATTCTAAAATCCTGATAACTTGACTTACTTTCATACAATGAGGATGGTTTAAATAGGTATGCCCTAACCCGAAATGGTTGGGGTCTTGTTGTGATATAATTTGTATTTAGATTCTGGACATACGCCTACTCCTCAAAGTAGCAGAGCACCTTTATAGACTGGCACCAAGTCTGGTAGTAATCATGTTTAAATAATAGTCGAATGGCACGTAAGATTTGGCATACAAAGATGATAGTATCTTTTTGATCTTCAGTTGGCACTATCCCTCCTGGGCAAAGCCCAGGTATTTCGATCCATAAACCAATTTCCCGTTCCGACTACCCTGGTAATAGCGCAAATATAAATAGGGGCACTCACGCCCCGAAATTGGAAGCTCTGCCTGGTGGGGGTGGTGTTCCCTTGAGGTGGAGGCAGAGCCTAGGAACGAGAAAGGCGAAAGGGGAAGGACTAACGCTTCCCAAGGCTACTCAATATTTGCCTATACTTTCACCAACTATTCTATAGTCTTAGCTCTCTCATAGACGGGGCTTCATCCGAAACTACATCATGCCCATGCCGCCCATGCCGCCCATGCCACCCATGCCGCCCATGCCGCCCATGCCGCCCATGTCGGGGGCGCCACCAGCAGGTTTCTTCTCAGGCTTTTCGACGACAAGCGCTTCGGTGGTTAAAACCATACCAGCGATCGAACCAGCATTTTGCAGGGCTGAACGAACAACCTTGGCGGGGTCGATAATACCAGCAGCAATTAAGTCTTCAAATTCATCTGTAGCTGCGTTATAGCCAATATTGAACTCTGTCTCCCGCACCTTCTCGACGATGACTGAGCCTTCCATACCAGCATTATCTGCTATTTGGCGCAAGGGAGCTTCTAGCGCCTTGCCCACAATGTCAGCACCGATTTTTTCTTCCTCGTTCAGGCTGTTTTTAATTTCAGCAATTTTTTTATTCAGGTGAATCAGTGTGGTGCCACCGCCAGGAACAATCCCTTCTTCCACTGCGGCTTTGGTAGCGTTGAGAGCGTCTTCAATCCGCAGTTTGCGCTCTTTGAGTTCGGTTTCGGTAGCAGCACCTACTTTAATCACCGCTACACCACCAGCAAGTTTGGCAATCCGCTCAAGGAGTTTTTCTTGGTCGTATTCAGAGTCGCTGTCTGCCAACTGCTTGCGGATTTGGGCAACCCGCTTCTGCACATCTGCTGTGGTGTCACCACTGGTAACTATTGTGGTGTTTTCTTTGTCAATGGTAACTTTGTGAGCGCTTCCCAGCATATCCAAGGAGACGGTATCCAGGCTCAAACCGATTTCTTCGGAAATCAACTGTCCGCCAGTGAGAACGGCAATGTCTTCCAGCATGGCTTTGCGGCGATCGCCAAATCCCGGAGCCTTAATCGCTGCTGCATTCAAAACGCCGCGCAGTTTGTTCACTACCAAAGTTGCTAGGGCTTCCCCTTCCACATCTTCAGCAATCACCAGCAACGGCTTACCAGCACGGGCAATTTTCTCTAATACTGGAACCAAATCCTGGATAGAGTTGATTTTCTTGTCGGTAATCAGTATAGCGACGTTCTCGTATTCTACCACCATCCGTTCGTTGTCGGTGACGAAGTAGGGGGAAATATAGCCTCGATCGATCTGCATCCCCTCGACAATATCCAACTCCGTTGTCAGGGATTTAGATTCTTCTACGGTAATCACGCCGTCTTTGGTGACTTTATCCATCGCTTGGGCAATCATCTGACCTACTTCTTCATCGTTCCCAGCAGAAACAGTAGCAACTTGAGCGATCGCATTGCCTTCCACTGGCTTTGCCACTGCCTCAATTTCTTTTACTAGCTGGACAATGGTTTTTTCAATGCCCCGGCGCAGGGCAACTGGATTGGCCCCGGCTGCCACGTTCTTCAAGCCTTCGCGAATCATTGCTTGAGCTAGTATCGTTGCCGTAGTGGTGCCATCCCCGGCGATATCTTTGGTTTTTGACGCTACTTCCTGAATCAGCCGAGCGCCAGTGTTTTCTAAAGGATCTTCCAGTTCAATTTCCTTGGCAACGGTGATGCCGTCGTTAACAATCTGGGGTGCCCCATATTTCTTTTCCAGTAGCACATTCCGACCTTTCGGTCCCAGAGTAATGCGGACTGCATCTGCTAGGGCGTTTACTCCCCTCTCTAGTGCCCGCCGCGATTCTTCATGAAATGCAATAATTTTTGCCATGTTCTTTTTACTAGCGCTTCCATTAGTAAATTTAGCACTCTCTTAAACAGAGTGCTAACTGAAAAACCAAATTATAGGTGGGCATTATTCACCATCCTTTGGTGAGCAATACGCACCTAGCTATGCCATCACCATGCCACCATCGACGTTAAAGACTTGCCCAGTGATATAAGCTGCCGCGCTGTCAGCGGCGAGAAACCGCACCATACCAGCTACTTCCTCTGGTTGACCAAAACGCCCCAAGGGAATATATGATACAATATCATCTGCTTTGATATTGCTAGTCATATCAGTGGCGATAAATCCAGGAGCTACTGCATTGACGGTAATGCCACGGCTGGCTAATTCTTTAGCAACTGTTTTGGTAAATCCAATCACACCTGCTTTGGCAGCACTGTAGTTGGCTTGACCAGGATTACCCATCAGTCCAGCAACTGAAGTAATATTGATAATACGACCAGAGCGTTGCTTGAGCATGATCTTACTAACTGCCTTGGTACATAAAAAAACCCCAGTAAGGTTGAGATCGATCACGGCTTCCCAATCTTCCTGTTTCATCCGCAGTAGTAAGGCGTCGCGGGTAATGCCTGCATTGTTGACTAAGATATCAATGCGGTGCCACTTTTCCATCACCTTGTTTACCAAAGCGTCTACCTGCTCAGCTTTGGATACGTCGGCTTGGATAGCGAGAGCTTCCCCAACTGTGTCTCCTCCACCTCCCGCCATAATCTCATTCACCACATCTTCGGCAGCCGCACTAGAACTGGCATAGTTAATTACTACGTTAGCTCCCTCAGCGACTAAAGCTAAAGCGATCGCTCTACCAATTCCCCGGGAAGCACCCGTAACGATTGCTACCTGTCCGTTTAATCTAGCTTGAGTTTGTGGCACTGGTTCCATTAAAAATATCCTCTAGACCAAATGACTCTGACTAATGATTTAGTATAGAATTGGAATGGTATAAAATAGGTTTTGTATCATGGCGGTTAAAAAGCAATTCGATAGTTTCCAAGATCTACTCTCCCACTCAGACGTCCCAGTATTGGTAGATTTTTACGCTACTTGGTGTGGTCCGTGCCAAATGATGTCTCCGATTATAGAGCAGGTGAATGCCCAACTCAAGAATCGGTTACAGGTAGTGAAAATTGACACAGATAGATATCCGCAGTTGGCAAGTCAGCATAATATTCAGGCTCTGCCGACGTTGGTGCTGTTCAAAGATGGTAAGCCAGTGCATCGCATTGAGGGGGTTGTGCAAGCAGCGCAGTTAGTCCAACGCTTACAATCTTTAATTTGAGTTGAATAACATTCATTAGTTGAGCGAAACTTGGTATATATGTTTGATTGTATTATTGTCGGGGCTGGTCCTGCGGGGGGAACTGCTGCCTATCATTTGGCTAAGCGGGGACACTCGGTTTTAGTGCTGGAGAAAGCAACGCTGCCCCGATATAAGCCTTGTGGCGGTGGGGTGTCTCCGGTTGTCGGCGAATGGTTTGACTTTGACTTTACCCCAGCTATTTCCATCAAGGCAAATTCAATCCGCTATACCTGGAATATGGGCGATCCGGTGGAAGTGGAATTGCAAACCAAAGAGCCGATATGGATGGTGCGGCGGGACGTTTTTGACCATTTTCTCGTCCAGCAAGCTCAAAAACAGGGCGCTGAACTGCGAGATAACACGGAAGTCACTGGCATCGAGTTTAAAAGCGACCATTGGCAAGTTAACACAGGTAATGGTGCAGTTGCAGGTAGATATCTAATCGCTGCTGACGGTGCCAAGGGCACTATGGCAAAGTGGCTAGGCTTTGCGGAACGCAAACAGCGTCTGGCTGGAGCTTTGGAGGCAGAAACCCCGGCACCAGCAGACAAAACTAATCAGGCTTACTTTGAGTTTGGGATGGTGAAAAATGGCTATATCTGGAACTTTCCCAAAGCAGATGGCTACTCCATCGGTATAGGTACCTTCCGAGGAGGCGAACGCCAAGATTTTAAGAGCATCCTGTGGGAGTACGGCAAGATGTTCGGCGTCGATATTAATCATAGCAAGCAGTACGGTCATCCCCTATGCTTGTGGGACGGGGAACAAAAGCTACATACCCAAAATGCAGTTTTAGCTGGGGAAGCTGCCTGTGTAGTCGATCCTTTTACAGCAGAAGGAATTCGCCCCTCGATTTTTAGCGGCTTGAAGGCGGCAGAAGCAATATCTTTGGCTGTGGCTGGGGATCTCAATGCTCTGGAAAAATACACCCAGGTGATGAACTCTGAATGGGGTGCAGATATGAAATGGGCGCAACGGATAGCTGCGGCGTTCTATCAGTTTCCCAAACTTGGCTACAAAGTCGGTGTCAAGCGACCCAGTGCTACCATAATTATGAGTAAGATCCTGTGTGGGGAATTGCGTTACTCGGATGTCGCCAATCGTGCCTTAAAGCGTCTCAGTAGCAGCCTGATTCCAGGGATGGGCAGCTAAAGTTTTTTGCTCTCCAACACTTAGGGTCAGGACTTACGCAGCTACACTACATATAGCGGTTTACCCTGAGCTTCGACTTCGCTCAGCTATCGCGCAGTCGAAGGGTTCGTAGGGGCAATCCCCTGTGGTTGCCCCTATATAGCAATTCCATTTGAGATGTAAAA
>CASBRB010000281.1 GCA_949127975.1 Oscillatoriales cyanobacterium PMM_0019
CCGCTATATTTGTAGGTTGGGTTGAGGAACGAAACCCAACATCACCCGTGTGGGTTTATGTTGGGTTTCGCTTACGCTCAACCCAACCTACAACTGACATATATAGGGGCTTGAGCAGGGGTTTGCCCTACGAACCCGCTATATATAGAGGCAGTGCTACAGTACTAAATGTAGCAGACTGGGCATATGTAGGGCTAACCACAGGGAGATTGCCCCTACGAACCGCAATATGTAGTGGCAGTGCGTAAGTCCTGACAAACACACATTGAATGCGAGTCCTAAGACCAGGTTTGGATTACCTGACCAATTAGCTGTTGTCCCAACCAATGTGTATTAACAGAGCGGCTATGAAGAGTGTGTCGATCGACTAGCCAGGAAAGCTGTGGTACAAACAGAATTAATTCCGCTTTAGCACCAGGAGCTATCGTTGCTGGTGGCTGCTGTAAACACTTAGCGGGACTGGTACTCAATACCCGCCACAGTTGAAGAGCAGACCAAACGCCAGTTTCGACGAAAGTGTGCCACAGTAGTGGCAATGCCAACTCTAAACCAATGGCACCAGGGGGAGCTTCGGCAAAGGCAACGGTTTTTTCTTCGTAGGTGTAAGGAGTGTGATCGATCGCGATCGCATCGAGTACCCCTGACTGTATGCCTCGGATCAGGGCTTTTTGATCGTCTGGGTTGCCCAGTGGTGGTTCCAGGCGTAGATTTGGGTCGTAACTGCTTAGGGCATCTGTGTTTAGCAGTAGGTGCATCCAGGTGGTACTCGCCGTTATCGGCAAGCCTCGCGCCTTGGCATCTTGAATCAGTTCGACACTCCGAAGCGTGGAAATGCGCATCAGATGGACGGGGGTGCCAGTAGCTGCCACGACTTCCAACACACCTGCTAGGGCGGCTGTTTCTGAAATCCCAGGATTTCCTGGTAGCCCAAAGCGAATTGATGATAGTCCTTCTCGCATTACCCCATTACCTGTGAGTTGGCTAGAGCTAGCCCACAGAGCTAGAGGCTTTTCCATTGGTTGCAGGTATTCCAACAGTCGCCGTAACAGCGCCAGATTTTGTAGCGGTTGCCCATCAGCAAACCCTATCACTCCAGCCGCAGCTAAATCCCCCAATTCTGTCATCTGTTGCCCTGCAACACCCAGAGTCAGCGCCCCCCAGAAGTACAGGTGAGGGGGTGCCTGATGCTGTCCCCCTGTTTTTATTTCTTGACTTTTTTGATGTAATTGTGCTAATACCCCTGGGTTATCGATCGGCGGCATAGTATCAGGCAAGATCGCCAACCTAGTAAAGCCACCAGCAGCAGCAGCTTGCATCAGCGACTCTAGAGTTTCCCGTTCTTCAAAACCAGGCTCCCCACTATGGCTGTAAAGATCCACTAATCCTGGTCCCAAAACCATGCCTTGACAATCGCGCAAAAGTGTGTTATTAGGCAAATCGGAAATTTTAGGTTCGATCGCCTTAATCACCCCGTCTGCAATCAGAACATCGGCAATCTCGTCAGTTCCAGATAATGGATCTAATACCCGTACTTGTTGAAGCAGTTGACTATTCACATTTTTCCCACTACAATGCACCAGCCGCAGTTTTGTCAAGGATGCCACCTGTGAGGTGACTGGTGATATTCATCGCCTGCAACACTGGCAAACCCTCGGCACCTTGGGGATAGTCAATCACGGTGACTGCCCCGTTACCCTGCTTAATTTTCCAGAAATCTTCCAGTCCTAAACCGAGTAGGTGACAAAGAATTACTTTGTTGGTAGCGTCGTGAGCCACCACCAAAACAGTTTTAGGTTGGGTAGCAGACGAGTCGGCTGTTTTGACAATTTCGTTCCAGGCGGCAACTGCTCTATTCGATACCTGCTGCAAGTTTTCCCCTTCTGGCATTTGTACTTGGGCGGGGGTTTCTCGCCATCGCTCTAACTCACCAGGGTACAACTGCTCAATTTCCGCTTCTAATTTCCCTTCCCAAAGCCCATGACTAATTTCGCTCAGTTCAAGGTGCAGTTGCAACTGAGACTCCGGGTGATACTTAAGAATAAACTGGGCCGTTTCCTTAGGACGCAGCATTGGGCTAGTAACACCAAAGTCTATCGGCACATTTTGAAGAAACTCAGCCGCTTGTTGGGATTGCTTACGACCATTATCGTTGAGCGGGACATCTATTTGCCCCTGAAACCGCCCCTTACGGTTCCACTCTGTTTCCCCATGACGAACCAGCAATAAACGCGGTCCCCGATGACCTTCTCTTGGGGTGGGTAGGGCTTGCCCCAGATGCCCAAGCTGATTCAACGACTCTAATTGCACTGGTGTACCCCAGCCACCAGCAAAATTAAGCACGCTAATCCCACAGTTGGATTGTTGTATCGAGTGGTATAGAGATGGTGACATTCCCAGGGCTGTGCCGATGAGAGCGCGGTTGATCCCATTATGCGCCACTATCATGATGGTACCTCCCTGGTGGAGGGATAACATTTCTTGCCAAAACAGTTGTGCTTGGAAGTAAAGTTCCAGCACTGGAAAGTGTTCTTTTACCCCGTCTGGCTGTGGTATCACCATCTGTAGTTGGTGGGGTGTTTGCTTCCAGACTCGATAGTCTTCAGCAAATTTCTCCTTCACCTCCTGCTTGAGCATCTTTTCCCAGAGGGGCAAATCTATTTCCATCAGGTGAGGATGCGCCTGCAATTTTGTGGGATTGTCCAAATATGATAAAATTATCTGTGCTGTGTTAAAAGCCCGTTGCAGGGGACTGCTGTAAATAGCATCAAACTTCAGGCTCTTCAGGGCAGCACCAACTATACGGGCGTCAGCATGACCTTTTTCTGTCAAAACTGACTCATCACAACGACCCTGGATTCTACGTTCGCTGTTATAGCTGCTCTGACCGTGACGTACTATAATGACACGAGTAGTCAAATTCTCCTCCATAAAAATTCAGGTTAACCTTCTCCCAAGCCTGATGCATGCTGGACTTATGGACACAAGGGATTTCGCTGCCATTGTAGCTTGTTTGTGTACATGGCTCATAAAATCTATCCAGCACCTAGACGCACGCTCAAAAAATTAAAAGGGATTGCATGACCATTAAGCGATTGATTCTGATTGTCCTGACAGCTTTTGTCATTCTCAAACTGACGCTTTCATTGATAGAAAGCTGGGGGCACCCTCAGATTCAAAGTCGATTGGAATTATACCAAACAAATCTACTGTTGGAAGCGGCAGAGTGGCAGGGCGGGGACGGGAGAGAAGATTTTAAAACTGCACTGCAAGCCGTAGTTGGGGAGCAACCCTTGAAAACTGCCTTAGAGCAGTATCAAGAAGCCCGCGATGGCACTAAAACTAATCTGGAAAAGGCACGCGAGCAACTCCAACAACTTAAATCCGCCACCTTGACACCGCTAGAAACAGCCAAACCTAGGGTGGCACTTCCTCCCGTTACGGAATCTTCCTTGCCATCCGAACAGTTACTGGCGTCAATCAAGAAGTTAGAGAAATTGATTGATGAGTTAGATTTGCGACTGGGAATTTTACAGGTTGAGCAAGGAGAAAGGAATGCAGCTCTGAAAACTTGGACTAATTTAATCTCGCGCTCTGATGCGTCAGGGGTGAAGACAGCAGATGTGTTAGTGGGTTTGTGGAGCAAACCACCTCGGCTACAGCCAGATACCTTTTCTCAGATTCAAAAAAACTTAGACGGCTGGTTCCGCTATCGTGCCTTAGCCAAGTTTTACAAATCGCAGCAGCGCCAGGAGGATTTGTTGCAGTTGCAAGCACATGCACAAGCGGTTGCCTCGCAAGCTGTAGTGAAATTAGCGATTGTAGGCAGTATCCCGTTGTTGGGGTGTCTGATAGGTTTGGGACTGGTGATTTCTTTGGTGGTACAATTGCTGGTGCAAGGGAAGCGATCGCTCCTGGCTCAAAATGCTGATGTTGGTTGGTCAACACCTTGGGATGCGGAAACTGTCTGGCAAGTTTTCATTTTAGGATTTTTCTTTACCGGTCAATTTCTGGTGCCGTTGCTGATTGCCCTTTCAGGCATTCACGCTGCTAGTTCTGATATTCGCGGCCAATCTTTTTATGTGTTGGTGACTTACTTGCTGATGGCGTCTGGGACATTAATTGTTCTCTACCTATCCATCAAACAATTTTTTCCCCTACCTGAAGGTTGGTTTCGCGTTGATTGGCGGGGTGGTTGGATTTTGTGGGGATTTGGGGGCTACTTTGTGGCGGTGCCGCTGGTGATTTTGGTGGCTCTGATTAACCAAAAATTGTGGCAGGGGCAAGGAGGTAGTAATCCGATTCTTCCTATTGCTTTGGAAAACCGGGATGGAGTTGCTCTTTTGATATTTTTCGTTACGGCATCCGTGGCAGCACCTATGTTTGAAGAGTTTATTTTCCGGGGTTTTCTGTTGCCTTCTTTTACCCGTTATATGCCTGTTTGGGGAGCGATCGTCGCTAGTAGTTTCCTGTTTGCCATTGCCCATCTCAACCTCTCGGAAGTTTTGCCGCTGTGGACGTTGGGAATGTTGTTGGGGGTGGTTTATACGCGATCGCGCAATTTACTCTCCTCGATGCTTCTCCACAGTCTCTGGAATAGTGGCACCCTGCTGAGTCTATTTATCTTGGGTAGCGGCTCTATGTAAATTTTTATATCTTTGGGTAGATTGATTTAGTCGATCGGGTATAATAGGCGCAGACCGAAAAAAATCAACAGAAATATTAACCCAAGGTAGGTTGACAAAAATGAGAGACAACTCATCTGGAGATGCCAGCAAAAAAGTGTCCGCTGGAGTTTGTGGAATTCTCATAGGAGCTTTAGGTGTCCATAAATTTATTCTTGGGTACAACACAGAAGGTTTAGTGATGTTGCTTGTTAGTCTTCTCACTTGTGGCATTGGCTCTCCAGTGATGGGAATCATTGGTTTAATCGAGGGTATAATTTACTTGAGCAAGTCCGATCAAGAATTCATCGACACCTATATAATGAATAAAAAAGGCTGGCTTTGAGATTTAGTGTATGATTTGAGATATACCTTAATCTAACTGGATGTTGATATGCTAACAATAAAAAAGAAAAAGTTACTTGGGGCAATGCTGCTAGCTATTATGGGCATGGGATATTTCACAACAATGTCTAGCTTAGATATAAACTTTTTTTTGAAAGGTTATGTAGCAATTATGCCAATGCAAGCTTTAGCATTGATTTACGTAGGTTATCTGCGTTGGTTTAGTCGTTGAATATGGCAACCCTTATCAATTGGTAGGTTGGTTGAGCAGCAGCGTTACCCAACAGTTAAAACTTAACAAGTTGGGTTGAGGAACGAAACCCAACCTACAACTCTTATCCTCTAAGTGCTGAAAAAGTTATTTTAGTTGCGGAAATAAGGCGATATTTGGCTTAACCTCAAAGAAGAAGCACTAGAAATATCGTGGTAGGTTCTAGATTCTCTATGCAACTTTCGACAGAATCAGTAGTTACAGCCCCAGCGGCAGAGACGATTACCCTCGATGTGAGGGGCATGAAGTGTGCTGGCTGTGTGAAGGCAGTAGAACGACAGTTGAGTTTTCATCCGGGTGTGGTTTCCGCCTGCGTCAATTTAGTCACGGAGGTGGCGGTTTGCCAGGTAAAAGCTGGTGAGGTTGCGCCAGCTATTTTAGCACAGCACTTAACCGAAAATGGCTTTCCTACTCAACCCCGTTATCCTCAAGGACATCAAGCGGCTGATGATAATGCCTCTGTTACCCCATCTGAGCGGCACAAGCAAGAAAGTCGGCAACTACTCTGGCGGTTGATTGTAGCAGGCTTGCTGTTGTTACTCTCAAGCCTAGGTCATTTCACTCACCACCTTTCGTCACTTAACTCATTTTGGTTTCACTGGGCGCTAGCAACAGTGGCACTGCTAGGACCAGGACGTTTTATTCTGGTAAATGGCTGGATCAGTTTGTGGCATGGTATGCCCAATATGAACACCCTCGTAGGGCTGGGAACTTTGACAGCCTACACGGCGAGTGTGGTAGCACTGTTATTCCCTCAGTTGGGTTGGGAGTGCTTTTTTGACGAGCCAGTGATGTTGGTAGGTTTTATCCTTTTAGGGCGCACCTTAGAGCAACAGGCAAGACTTCGGGCAACGACGGCTTGGGAAAAGTTACTGGCACTCCAGCCGCAGGTTGCCCGCTTGATTGGGAAACAAGCATCGACGGCTTCTGCTGAGTTTGGCATTGAAATTCCTGTTGAGCAGGTGCGGGTGGGGGAATGGTTACGGGTTTTGCCAGGAGAGAAAATTCCTGTTGATGGGGAGGTGTGTGAAGGTACAACCTCTGTGGATGAGTCGATGCTGACGGGGGAGGCTCTACCAGTAATGAAGTTGCCTGGAGACAGTGTGACAGGGGGGACTTTGAATTTGTCGGGAGTAATGCTCCTCAAAGCGACTCGCACAGGTAAGGATACCACCTTGTCTCAAATTGTGGCACTGGTTGAGTCGGCTCAAACCCGTAAGGCTCCGATACAAAGAGTTGCAGATCAGGTAGCTGGCTATTTTACCTATACTGTAATGGCGATCGCTACTTTAACTTTCCTGTTTTGGTATTTTATTGGTACTCACTTTTATCATCAAATTGCCAACACTCACCACTCCGTGCATTCCGAAGTATTTGCTTCTTACCCCTCAGTACTATTAAGTTTAAAGTTAGCGATCGCAGTTTTAGTCATCGCCTGTCCCTGTGCCCTTGGTTTAGCGACGCCAACTGCTATTTTAGTAGGCACGGGCATCGGCGCTGAGCGAGGATTATTAATCAAAGGCGGCGATATCTTAGAAGGAGTTCACCAACTAGATACGGTGGTATTTGACAAAACCGGAACCCTCACCACAGGTAATCCAACTGTCACCGATTGCCTAGCAGTAACAGGAGCCTCGCCTGCCTCTCTTCTCCAACTAACGGCAGCAGCAGAAAGTGGTACAAGTCATCCCCTAGCGGTGGCGATTGTACAGTCAGCCCACCAACAAGAGTTACTAATTCCCCCTGCTATTGATTTTCACACCGAACCGGGATTGGGTATTTCTGCCGTAATCGCAGATAAGCGGGTGGTAGTGGGCAACCATGACTGGTTAACTTTGCAGGAGATTGAGATAAGTAATGACTGGGAGGCAAAGGCGAAAGCACTCTCAGATGAAGGTAAAACGGTGGTTTATGTGGCAGTTGCTGGCACTTTGGCTGGTTTAATTGCGGTGATGGATAATATTAGACCAGATGCCTTGGCGACAGTAAATGCTTTAAAGCAGCTAGGATTAAGAGTGATGCTGCTGACTGGTGATAGAGCTGAATCTGCGCGTGCTGTAGCTAAACACTTGGAACTTAGCTCAGATAATATTTTGGCGGGTATTCGCCCAGATGGCAAAGCCGCAACGATTGCCCAATTGCAAGCTCAGGGATGCCGAGTGGCGATGGTGGGGGATGGCATCAACGATGCACCAGCACTGGCACAAGCAGATGTTGGCATTGCGCTCCATGCAGGCACGGATGTGGCGATTGAAACCGCGCAAATTGTACTGATGCGAGCTAGGTTGTTGGATGTCGTGGAGTCAATTAAGCTCTCCCGTGCTACCTTCAACAAAATCCGCCAGAATCTCTTCTGGGCTTTAGCATACAACGTCCTAGGTATTCCAGTTGCTGCTGGTGTC
The DNA here is from genome assembly GCA_949127975.1 of Oscillatoriales cyanobacterium PMM_0019. Lineage (GTDB taxonomy): Bacteria > Cyanobacteriota > Cyanobacteriia > Cyanobacteriales > CASBRB01 > CASBRB01. The sequence continues at coordinate 7,680 of CASBRB010000281.1, forward strand.
CTGCTGCCGTTTTTCGGGATTGTGCTTAGCCCTGCTGCTGCTGGTGCCCTGATGGCTTTTAGCTCAGTAAGTGTTGTCAGCAACTCCCTGTTACTTCGTCGCTCCTTTCCTGCCATAAAACCATAAAACCAAAAGCTGGAACTATCCGGGTACAGTTTCAACTAACTGCCAATGCTGACTTTCTGCAACTGCCTGCTGTACCAAATTGAAGATTTTCCTACAGTGGTTGTCAAACTGTAGAGGCAATTCTTCATTTTTCATCACAAAACTTATCCGCACGTCTTTTTCGGTGGCGGTGGTTCTGTCAATGAGTACTTCTACTCTGACAAGTTTGGCAAAGGAAACCTGCCCTGGGACTTCCCTCGCCATCAGGTAGTCTCCAGTATCGTAGACAACCTCGAAATTGCAAGATTCGAGAATTTCGATTAGCCCCTGCTGGAGACGTTCAAGGGGAGAAGCGATATAAGAACAAGTGTAGCGAGCCATAAAAAACCCTAGACGTCATATACTTAGACCCTACTATCATATCGGAACCAGTGGCCTTCCCAACTCTCATCGGGCAACCTCAAGCAGTTGAGTTACTACAAGCGGCGATCGCTGTCAACCGTATTGCCCCAGCATATCTCTTTGCTGGACCTGATGGTGTGGGTAGAAGTCTTGCCGCCCGCTATTTTATCGAACTGCTGTTTACATCCGGTGTCCCTAGACTGCAACAAACAGTCCAAAAACGCCTGCAACAGGGCAACCATCCAGATTTGTTGTGGGTAGAGCCTACTTATCTCCACCAAGGCGAGCGCCTGACAGCAGCCGATGCAGCAGCCAAAGGAGTAAAACGCAAAGCTCCGCCGCAAATTCGCATTGAGCAAATTCGGGAAATTACTCAGTTTTTAGGGCGTACACCCTTAGAGGCGCAACGGTTGGTGGTAGTAATCGATCGGGCAGAAACTATGGCAGAATCCGCCGCCAATAGCTTACTAAAAACTCTGGAAGAGCCTGGAAAGGCAACCTTGATTTTGATTGCGCCTTCTCAGGTGTCGTTGCTGCCAACATTGATATCCCGTTGTCAGCGCATTCCCTTTTATCGCCTGAATCGAGATGCTATGGCGCAAGTTCTTGCTATGATAGGACAGGAGGAGATTTTGGCTCAAGAGTCCTTGTTAGCTTTAGCTCAAGGTAGTCCAGGTGAAGCTCTTGTTATCTTAGAACAATTTAAAGCAATTCCCCCTGACTTACTTAGCCAAGTACAACAGCCGCCCAAGTCTCTTCGTCAAGCTCTGGAGGTGGCAAAACTGATTGACTCTTCTTTAGATACAGAAGCACAACTGTGGTTAGTGGATTACCTACAGCACATCTATTGGCAACAACAACGCCAACAACGCCTTGTCAAAGAACTGGAAAAAGCCCGCCAATATCTGCTCGCTTATGTTCAACCGCGATTAGTCTGGGAAGGTACACTCTTAAAGATGGTAATGGGTGATTGTTTTACGTACTGACTTCAGTAAATCTGGCGGATTTAACACCATGCAAACTTCCCCGGTTCCCAAAATAGTTGCCCCGGAAACATTGCGAATTCGCTGTAGTAACTTACTTTGAGGTTTTATGACGACATCCTGCTCATACAGCAGAGCGTTAACGATAAATCCCAAACGTTCATCCCCTATTTTGATAATGATACAAGGCAGATCTTTTAAGTTTTTAAGTCTGATAGACAAGTCAAGCTTATTGGATGATATTTCCAAAAAATCTGCTAAGCAAAACAGTGACACAGCTTGCCCTTCTAAAATAACGTTTTCACGATCTTCAATTAAAAAAATATCGTCCTGTCTTACCAGTAAAGTTGTTTCTACATATTCTAAAGGGATAGCGTAAGATATGCCGTCTACTTCTACAATCAACACATGGGCTGTTGCCAAGGTTGAACTTAATTGCAGCCGGAATTTAGTTCCCATCCCTGGTTTAGATTCAACCTGAATAGTACCTTTAAGTCGCTCTACGTTGGTGCGGACTACATCTAACCCTACCCCTCTACCAGAAACCTCTGTTACAAATGTTCGGGTGGAAAATCCGGGAGCAAAAATTAAAGATTGTATTTGGGTAATAGTCATGTAAGCGAGTTCTTCCTCGCGACAGATGCCTCGTTTCAGTGCTGTTTGTTTAATAGTCTCAATGTCTAATCCTCGCCCATCATCTGATAACTCAATTAAGATGCTCGTAGTAGTATTGTATCCTTTTAGTCTCAGCGTTGCTGTAGGCGGTTTACCTAGACGCTCCCGTTCTTCTGGTGTTTCGATACCATGATCGATCGCATTCCGAATCATGTGCATTAACGGATCTTTCATTTCTTCCAAAATCCGTTTGTCAGCGTGAGTTTCTCCGCCTTCAATTATCAAGTTAACTGCTTTGCCTTGCTGTTTGGCTAAATCTCTTACCATTCTAGGAAACAGATTAAAAATGTTAGACAGGGGCAACAGGCGCAGGGTGCGAATTCCTTCTTCTAATTCAGTGGTAACGACTTCCAACCGAGCGTTATCTTCATAAGTGTTATTTCGCAAGCGGTTAGCTAAAGTTCCCAATCGCTCTAATCGTTCTGTGGTGCGATGATAAAAATTTTGCAGTGTGGGTAGTAAACTAGCTTGATTGAGCTTGCCATTCTGTTTGCCTGAGTGAATTTCTTTAAAGGCAAAGCGATTGACAAAGGCATCCTGGCTCCACTCTTCCCAAAGAGTTATAAGTTCTTCAATTTCTGTGAGACGGTGAGCAATGCGAATTTTACTAACAATCAATTCACCCGCTTGAGTCATTAAAGCATCTAACTTGTTGGTTTCTAGACGAATCGTTTCAATACGGTAGTTACCTATAGCAACTGGCTGGTTTTTCTCGTTACCAGCTACTGGTAAAATTTTCTTCTCTGTACTAGAAGTGCTGACAGGGATAGGTTCAGCTACTGCAACCGCAGCAAGCTGCTTAACCCCATTAACAACTTTTGCCTTCTGCTCCTGAGTTGGAGTTTCTACAGCAGTAGTGCTAGCTCCCCTCAAACGAGCTAAGGATTGAAAGACATTGACTGGAGATGGCTCTCCAGTAATAGCTTCGGCTGCTAATTTGCGGATGACATCTAACCCTTGATAGAGGCGATCGCTGATTGCTGGTGAAAAAATAGTATTATCTCGCTTGATATCTCCTAGGATGTCTTCAATGGTATGAGCTAGAGTGCCGATATCTTTCAAGCCCAACATATTAGCATCGCTTTTCAATGTGTGGGCTTCTCGTAGCAAATCATTTAATTTTCCTGAATCTGATATGTGCTTTTCTAAATCCAGCAAACCCTCATCCAGCTTCTGAAAGTGTTCCTCGCAGACAACTTTGAAAATCTGCCGCATTTCTTCATCTTCAATAAACATAGGTTTTCCCCTCCCATAGATCCTAGTGACATCCTCCCCCCTCACAAGGGTAGGTTTTTAATATTTGGGCCTCTCAGACTTGGAAGACAAGTAGAGGGGGTAGATGGGGAAGATTTGTCAACGAGAGAATAGGCTTTTCGCCTCCTTGTCTACTTTCCTTCCATGCTAGATATGCTACTCCTGAAGCTGCTTTTTTCTTCAGGCGTCCCTTTAAATATGCTAAATCGATTTAATTGTATTTATCTTCAGTGGATTTACTTAAATGCCATAGTAAATTTATAAGTTTTTGAGTAATATTGCCTATCTAGTGTGTCCTTCAGGACTTACGCACTTGCCCCTATATAGGGTTTGCTGAATAAGTCTCTAGGGCGAATCTAGGAGCCAGACAGCTTGAAAAATGGTAGGTTTGTCGCTTAGTTCCCAAATTTACCCAGGGATTTTCCCCGCTTTGTGCAAGGGTTTTGAGCCTATAGACCTCAGTTGCCTTGCACAAGTTTTGTCAAAAAAGGCTTAAAACCCTTATCTGTCCTACCTTCCAGTCTCATTCAGCAAGCCCTATATATAGTGTTCGTAGGGGCAAACCCCCTGTGGTTGCCCCTATATATGCCAGTGTGCGTAAGTCCTGTCCTTGTTTCCAGGGTGAACGCCAGGAGAGCCCCTACAAACTGGGAACGAGGTTCGTAGTGAGGACTGCTAGCCTCATAACGTTCATCCCCGACCTAGTCTAAAACTAGGAAGGGGAATTCTAGCACGTTATTTCTGTTCAAACATGACGCCGAGGTGTCCAGCCGTCACAAAAACCTTTGGCAAATACATCCTTTGTTTGAGGAACGAACAACTTTTTTTGTCGCAAGGGACACTCTTCAGTATGGAGCTTGGCACAGGTTACACAGTTCATGAATCTTCAGTATTGAGGTTGGTACAGGTTATGCAGTTCATGACTATTTTTGACGCTCCCCCGATTTTAAATCGGGGGATTCTTAGAACAACTTCGTCCACTTAAACTAAGCCCCTTGCGGTACTTAGCCCAGAGGTGGTTCTCACGCTTGCGCGTTACTTCCTCTGCGCCCCAAAGTAGTTGATTCTTTCCTAGATCAAATTTTGTTTGAATTAATTGCTGGTCGTCTAGCTCCCATGAAGATTTTACCTATTCCTGGGTAGGAACTAGA
>CASBRB010000282.1 GCA_949127975.1 Oscillatoriales cyanobacterium PMM_0019
ACCATAAACCACCAGAGGGTATTGACTTCCGGGCGGTACCACACTGTGTCTACTAATCCATGACCTAGCAATCCTAGCATGGCAGCGATCGCACCGATTAACCAAAACCCCTCACGATTCCCAAACGTCCGCAGACGTGCTACCTGTTGCAATCCTTGGTTAAAGGTGACTATGAGCATCCACAAGAAGCACGCCAAACCAATAAAGCCCGTTTCTACAGCAATTTCCAACAAAATAGAATAGGCACTCAAAGCAGTGTAGCGGGGGTTGATTTCGTAAAGAGGGTAAATTTTGTTAAAGGCGGTGTTGCCAGGACCAATACCAATTATAGGCCGATCGCGGATCATATTTTTCACCCCTGCCCACACATTGATCCGGAAATTATTACTGCTATCTCCCCTCCCAGCAAACATACTGGCAACGCGAACTCGCACTGGTTCCACAAATACCATTGCCAAAACTAATACCAGTGCTACACTCCCTAGTATTATTGGAAATGCCCACACCCGCCAGAAGGGTGGCAGATTCATGCTCACCCAGTAAAATAGCAGGCACAAAAACCCGGCAATTATAATTATAAAGCCAATCCACCCACCACGACTAAAAGTTAGTATTAGGCAGGCTGAATTTACTACTACCATTGTTACTGCTAAGGCTTTACAACCCCAACCACGCCAAGCAAAAATAGCTGCCATACTCAAAGCAATTGCTGGTAATAAATAGGCTGCTAGTAAGTTGGGATTGCCTAGGTAGCTATAAACTCTTGTGGTTTTAGCCAAAGGAGATTCCGGATCTACCCAAGTAGCTAGTTGTGCTGCTCCAGAAAACCACTGTCGCAGCCCATACACACTGACAATTAATGCTATGTGTAAGTATAGGGTGATAAATATCGATCGCATCCGGGGCGAGCGCAACACCCTCGCTAGTAGTGCAAATAGCAGCAAATACAGCGTTAGTTTCTCCAAACCTGCAAAAGCTGCTTTTTTCACTGGCGATAGAGATGTTGCCACTACCGCAATGCTCCAGTAAAGCAACAGCAACAGGTGAATCGGCGTTGAGCCAGTTTTGCTGTTATCAGATAGCGTCAGCATTACCCAATAAGCAGCAGCAGCAAACAATAACACGCCTACCAGGTTATGCGAACCGAAAGGAGCTAAACAAAAAATCAGGCTACATAGCACCAGTGCAATGGGTTCGCCCCATTTCATCAGCAAGCTCCTTTGCCGCCACCCTTGCAGCAAACCAACCAACTGATATAAATAACTACTGCCTCGCCACCGATAAAGAGACAAATCTGATAGAGTGAATCGTTGCCAAACTGAATTCATTTTCTTGGTTATGGGTAATTGGTGATTGGGGAAGAGGTGATTGTTAATACATAATAAAGGACCAATGACCAATGACTATTGACTATTGACCAATGACTATACCATTTTCTGTCACCATTTGAGGTAAACTAACTACATACCGATCGCCCCACTCGGACCACCCCTGGACGGTAATCTCTCCACCATGAAGCTCTGCCAACTGGCAACTGAGCAATAAACCCAAATTTTCCCGCATGTCATTACTACTATCAGACGTCTGTGCCAGTTGTTCGACAGCCGCCAGAACCACAGAAAGAGATGAGATTGACTCTAGCTGTAAAGTATGTAAATATGAAGTTGCTGGTTTCTGGTTAGTTCCGCACTCGTTTGCTACTACTTCTGAGCCATTGGATATGGCTCCAACACCCTGTAAAGAAACGATATTTGCCATCTCGAAATCAATTTCCAGCCAAAGATGAGATACCCAAATAGCAATTTGCATTTTTTCATGTTTCCGATAAGCATGGACGCGCACCACACACCCCGCCTCAGATGATTGCATGACGCTAAAAATCAGGTAATACAGGATTTGTCGCACCTTTTCTTTATCTATCTGCCAAATGCGATTTCCAGGTTCTACCGACACTTTAATGTGTAGTTTTCGGCGCTTTGCCAATGCCTCCAACTTTTGCATCGCTTGTTGACAAAGCATTTCAATATCTACAGAACTTACTTGGAGTTTTTGGTCGTTTACTGTCAGTACGCCCAGAGCAGAAATTTCGTCAACAAGTTCGATTAAGTGCTGGCCGCTATTCTGTATAATCTCTAGATATTCCTTCTGTTTAGAGCTTAAAGGACCATAAATTTCACGCCTGATAACGCTTGTCATCCCCATGACAGAGGTTAAGGGCGTTCGCAAATCCTCGGACAGACGGGTGAGTAGTTTGATTTTTAAGTGGCTAATTTCCGGTTGGGATAGATGCTCGTTGTTTTCAAGGATGTTCGATTTACCCAAACCGGAGGGGCGACCATTTCTTAACCCTACTGTGCTGTTATTCTGTGCTTTTAACAGGCAATTCCGCTCAATTTCACTAAGAGCCCAGCGAGCCATCATTGTCAGGAACTCGATGTCTTTAGCAGTAAATGTCCGAGGCACCAAATCCATCACTGCTAGAGTGCCTAGGCAATGTCCAGATGTTGTCACCAGTGGCGCACCTAAGTAAGCACGGATGCCATAGTGCTGAAACATTATACTTTTGGCAAAGGTTGGATTGGTGGCTGTATCTTCAATCGCCAATACTTGATGAGTATCAACTACATACGTGCAGTAGGATTCACTGCGGCGCACTTGTCGTGATACCGCTAACTCGTTCATTAGCCCTACTTTTGATAAACCCACCGCTGACTTAATCCACTGCCGATCTTGCGTCATTAAGCCTAAAATGCAGATGGGTGTCTCTAAAAAGCGAGCCGCCGTTTGAGTGGCTTCTTCAAAAACTGGAACTGTCTCAGCTTTTAAAAGCCCCAGCTCTACCAGAGCTTTGAACCTTTGTTGCTCTCGTGCTAAATGCGTGGAACTCTCCACACGACAAAAAAGTCTACTTTCTGGGCTTACCATGACAACTTTGGTACTGGCGGTTTGATTCATCTAACGGATATTATGGGATACCCCTGCCGACATGAAGTTGGGTTCAATCTATACCTAAAGTTCCCCAACTTTGACGATAACTAACATTTATCGAAAAAAAGGCTAGCCCCCCCAAGCAGGGTGAGACAGCAATGAAGCAATTACCCGGACGCCTCGCAGTTGATTGGATAGTGGCAAATGCCCGACAGGAGCATTCAGATTCCAGGTAAACTCATGGGGATATCGAGTCCAGGTGTTGCCAGTTTTCCAGCCAATTTTTGACCATAGTTTTTCCCAGTTTTTGCCTACACTCAGCCACAACTTTTGCTGCACGGAAAAGCCAAACTTACCCTCTGAATGAACAACCCACAGGGAATCTAGCGTTTGCAGATCGGTAAGGGGAAATTTGTCTACTTCAGAGAAGTACAACCAGTTTCTTTGTACCGCATCCTGACCAGCAAGTTCGCACAGCTTTTGCAGCGTTAAGCGATCGGCTTCCAAAAAATTCTCTTGGGCTAGCAGTTTTTGCAGTAAAATATAATCTATGCCGCGACCGGAGCGTAAGGGTACGATGCCAGTGGGAAAGTGTGTTTGGAGAAATTCAGTGGCGGCTGGCGTGTTGGCGTTGTAGATGGCTTGATAGGCTTTACCTGCAACCAAGCTAGCGGGTGCTGACTTCTGTTCCAGTAAAAATTCCTTCAGCACCTCTAACCCGACTTCACCAGCACTAAGGAGTTCGGGAATCAGTTGGAGTTGAGTTTTTTCAGATTCTGACTGGAACCTGAAGCGGAGATTGGCATCTGGTAAGGCAGTGGTGGGATCGCTCATGAACCGACTCTAATGCTTGTTGCTAGTAGGTTGGAATTAGCTTCTATAATTGAGAATGCGATCGATGATCGCTGTGGTTGATGTGGGAATTTCCACTTTCACCAATTCTACCCGACCCCCATAGGCTTGAACGACTGATGCTTCTGGCAGTGTTTCCAGGGTATAGTCGCTTGCTTTGACGTAGATGTCGGGCTGGAGTACCTCGATTATGTGAATGGCTGTGGTTTCGGAAAATATCACTACTCCATCCACCGACTTGAGGGCAGCTAGAACTTCAGCTCGTTGTGTTTCTGGAACCACGGGACGGGGAGGAAACCCCGGCTGTGGTGGTTTGATAGTTTTCACCGAGCGATCGCTATTTAACCCCACAATCAGCGTGAGCCCCAAACTCTTGGCCACCTGTAAGTATCGTACATGACCCGCGTGCAGTAAATCGAAGCAGCCATTGGTAAATACCAGTGGCCGCCAGCGCTCTGGAGTCGCTGCGATCGCTCTACTTAGTTCGTTTAAGCTATACACATCTGGGAGCATTGCACTAGAATTACTCTAATTTTACTACTAATCTTATCAGCTTCTTATGATTTTTATGAATAAAATAAATGTTTTTAATTCTTAAACGATATACTACATAATATTTTTATTGAGCTTCTGGAGTTTTGTAACCTTGTTCGTAAGCAAAACGAACTAATTGAGAGCGATTTTCTAGTCCAAGTTTCCCCAGTATGTTACTGAGATGGGTTTGAACAGTGCGAGGACTGATAAACAACTTTTCACTGATTTGCTTATTAGTCACACCTCGAATCACTTCCCAAAACACCCTGGCTTCTGCTGGTGTTAAAGGTAGAGGCTCCAATGTCGATGAGTAGGAATTTAATTCTAGCGTTGCTGCTGATGATGGTGTTTCAGGCAAACAGGATACTCTCTCAGCAGGCGAAGGGCTGGATATTTTTTGCATCAACCTTAATATTTCGCAATGAATGCGCTCCGATCGAGCTAGCTGAACCTCAATCTTTGCTACTAATTCCCTAGCTTCAAAAGGTTTTTTCAAATAATCATCTGCCCCTATAATGTGACCTTGAATCCTATCTTCTAATTCTCCTTTGGCTGATAAAAATATAAATGGTATTAACTGCCCCATAGTTGTAGCTCTTAGCTGTCTGCAAAACTCTAATCCGTCCATTTCTGGCATCATTACGTCAGAAATTATCAGGTCTGGTTCATCTGATTCGATAACAGCCAATGCCTCGATCGCCGAACTTACATCCTTGACCACGTAGCCGTGTTTCCCCAAGTAGAAGTTCAACATAGCTCGCAAAACTTTATCATCATCCACCACTAAAATTTTTTTCACTTGATTTTTCCCAAGTAGTTCAGACCATACGTTCCGATTACTTTAAGCTTACCAATCTCTTTTTTGTGAGTGCTTGACATATAATTATATTAACATATAGCGCGTCTAAATGAATTGTAAAATTTTCTTACTCCCCTCTCCCCCTTTGGGAGAGGGGAGTAAGAAAATTTTACAATTCATTTAGACGCGCTATATGTTAATATAATTATATGTCAAGCACTGACAAAAAAGAGATTGGTAAG
>CASBRB010000283.1 GCA_949127975.1 Oscillatoriales cyanobacterium PMM_0019
ACCTCTGCTTGGTGGGAGCAATTCCACCAAGTAAGCCGACTCGATCGAGACAGAAAGCCCAAGTTGTGAAACTTGGAGTCCCCCGTTATACCGCTTTTGTTAACGGGGGAGGATGTCAACTAAAAGAGCATATATAGGGGCAACCACAGGGGGATTGCCCCTACAAACCGCTATATGTAGTGGCAGTGCGTAAGTACTCTAACTTAGACAGGACTTACGCAGACTGGGCCTATGTAGGGGCAACCACAGGGGGATTGCCCCTACCACCCGCTATATGTAGTGGCAGTGCGTAAGTCCTGTTAGAGAATAAATGTCGAGGTGGAAATATTTTGGCAAAAATGCGGAATACTGATCTTTTTGCATCGGTATTCCGCATTTAGATTGCCCTAAAAACTTACCAGCAGTCCACCGCTCACCCTGACTATTGGTAGGCTTTGCCTATTGAGGAAAGTGAGGGGGGAATGCTCGGTAGCTTAGTTATCCAACATGTTTGACGATACCCATAAGGGCTTCCAGATTAGCAATTAGCAAGTAGGCGAACCCAGCACCGCCAACTCCACCAATCAGGAAACCGTTGGCAAATTCGTTCCAGCCTTCCTGCGATTTGAACGCCTCTGGGGGATTTGGCGTTGTAATCGTCGGTTCCGGATGGAGTGGATTGCTAGCAGCATAAAGGGAAAGACCGATCGTCAAAATGATAATCAAGCCAACCGTTGCCAGCAAGCCTGCTAAGTGGGAGATATCTGTATCGCGCAGCGGACCAAATTTGACAAAGGGACCAATCAGCCAATAGCCGTGAGCCATGCCAACTTCTAGCCCTCGGCGTAGGGGTGACAAGCCTTGGCGATAGGCAGGTAAGTTATTGATGAAAGCCTTGGTGAAGTCGGAAGAGTTAATCGGCGTTGATAAATTACCGATTTGGGGATCGCCAGCTTCGTAAACTACCTCGCGATTTCTGGGATCGCGTGATTCATTGATCGTATGTGCATTCATAGGTTTGTTCCAAAATTATGCAGTCTTGGGATCATTTTAATCTAGTACATGTATTTGACTCCTATCTTTTTAGGATAACTTTAGAAAATTTAATCAATTTTCTAAATGGCTGAAATAACAGCATAAAACCCGCGCTTGTTTTTATACAAGCGCGAGGCAAGTTGATTGTTAACCGTCAACAGTTAACTGTTTTAGGGTAAAGGATGGAAAAGGAGATCTGGGAACAAGGCGTTAAACACGATCAAAATCACAGCCGTAATTGCCAGCCATAGGGTGGTAATAACTGGTGCGGTGGAAAGATACTTGAGGAAATACTGCAACTGCATGAATTATTCTCCCAAACAAGTTAAAGATGTAGTAAACAAGACTAGCGCGGTGATACAGGGATTTCGTTGTCTTTTGCTGTCAATTCACCCGAAAGCAATTCTTTGACTGCTGCCAGAGGCCAGGTAAAGCCACTTAGCATAAAAGCAACGGCTCGCGGCACATCGAGTTGAATTTCTTTTAGTTCTGGGTCAGCATCTTTCTTAATCGATTGTAGATAAGCGCGACCTACCCAACCAATCCAGCCAGCGATATAAAGGAATAGAATGCTGGGAATGAGAAACTCACCTGCATGTGCTAGGTTACCATCTACCACTAAGTGGGGTAAACCTTCTGGACCACAGAGGGCATTACCATAACGCTCAAACCGCGCTTTGGCTGAATTAGCATCTGTCGTAGGACGGGCACTTTGGGCTCGATCGAGAAAAGCCTGAGACTCACGACAAGGAACCAGTCCAGATACTGGTGCTGGGTTGTTGGGTGTCTGGGCGAAGGCAACGGGTACCACTGTCAACCAGATACAAAAGGCGAATAGCAAAGCTATTAATCGTCGCATCGGAAAGTCTACTCCTGTTACGAAACAAAAACTTCCTTGTACTAAACATTATCAGCGTTTGTACGGAAGCAAACATCTATCGAAATAAAAGTACCAGTAAATGGCAACAATTTTAGCAATTGAAACAAGTTGTGACGAAACTGCGGTGGCGATTGTAAAGAATCGTCAAGTTTTAAGTAGTATTATTACGTCACAGATTTCTGTACACCAAGAGTATGGGGGCGTGGTGCCTGAGGTAGCTTCCCGGCAACACCTGGAAACGATAAATCAGGCTCTAGCTCAAGCGATAGAAAGCGCCCAGTTAGACTGGGGAGCAATTGATGGTGTCGCCGCTACTTGTGCCCCAGGATTGGTGGGGGCACTATTGGTGGGTTTGACTGCCGCCAAAACCCTGGCTATCGTCCACCAAAAACCATTTATAGGTGTCCATCATCTTGAGGGGCACATTTACGCTTCCTATCTCAGCGAGCCTTTTTTAGAGCCACCCTTCCTCTGTCTGCTAGTTTCTGGCGGTCATACAAGCTTGATTTATGTAAAAGATTGTGGTGTGTACGAAATCCTGGGACAAACCCACGATGATGCCGCTGGTGAAGCTTTTGATAAAGTAGCGCGGTTGTTGGGTTTAGGTTATCCTGGGGGACCTGCGATCGACTTGCTGGCGGCTGTGGGGAATCCGCAAGCATTTCCCTTGCCAGAAGGTAATATTTCTCTGCCAGGTGGTGGCTATCATCCCTATGACAGTAGTTTTAGTGGTTTAAAAACAGCAGTGCTGCGGCTGGTGCAAAAGCTTCAACAGCGATCGGGCAACCAAGAGTTGCCAGTTTGCGATATTGCTGCCAGTTTTCAGGCAAGCGTGGCGCGATCGCTAACTCGAAGAGCGATCGCCTGCGCCCTCGACTATGGTCTTAACACCATTGCCGTAGGTGGAGGCGTCGCTGCCAATAGTGGACTAAGGAAGCACCTGCTGGCAGCAGCTAGCGCCCACAACCTGCGGGTGTTATTCCCTCCACTGAAGTTTTGTACCGATAATGCTGCCATGATTGGCACGGCTGGGGCCGATCACCTCAATCGAGGTCATACTTCCCCCTTAACATTGGGAGTCCAATCCCGCCTCGCGATTACTGATGTGATGCAACTTTACCAGGACTTACGCACTACATATAGTAGTTCGTAGGGGCAATCCCCCTGTGGTTGCCCCTATATATGCTCATCTGCCAACTGCCAGAAGCTTACGGATTTGGATAGCTACGGCATCTGGCTGCTCAACCATTGCCAGATGCCCACAGTCGGCAATTTCAATAACATTATCGCCACAGGCTTGAAATAGCGAGTGAAAACTTGCCAGATGGCGGACATACATCGGTTCCATCACCGTGTCTTTGGCTCCAGTGATAAAATAAACAGCCTGCTCAAGGTTGGCTACCAACTGGGGTAAGTGGTTGACTTGTGCTTCCGTGGTGGAATCTAGCAGAGTTCCCAGGGCGGCTTCCGGGTGAGCGACCACAAAATCTATCAGTCGTTGACGCGCCCAAGAGCGAGCTAGAGGACGTGCTACATTTGCTCGTGTAAAGAGCAAATCAATCCCCGGCAAAGAACACAGCCAACGAGGACGGCACTTGAGCAACTGTTGTCCTGTAGCCCGAAACCGATCGAAGGCTTCCTTGAGATAGATCCCACCACCAGAATTCAAGCAAATAACGCCCTTGACAGATTGGGGCATTTGAGATGCCCCCCACAGCGCAATGCTACCGCCGAGGGAGTGACCAATCAGCCAAGCACTGGAAATATTGAGTTTTTGTAATAAAATACCCAAATCCTGAGCGTAGGCACCTGGGGTGTAGGGGCGGGGATACTCCAGGTCAAAAGGCACCCTCCTGCTAACACTGGCGCTGGATAATCCGAATGGGTATTGGGTTATTCCCTGACTAGCACTCCCCCCATTGTTAGGTTGGGAATCACCAAATCCCCGCAAATCATAAGCTAGGCACTGATAATCCGGTGCCAACTGCTCAATCAAAGGGTGCCAGTACCTGCGGCTTAAAAGCCAGCCGTGAATGAAAACCAGGATATGGGGGGATGCTGTGGGAGGGGTTAACTCGTAGGCGTGCGGAACTCCCAGAATGTCAATGGATGCCATATTTTCATTCTATCGCGGGTCAGTTGTCAAAGAGGGACACAGAGATCGGAGTGAGAGAGGGGAAATACAAGTTTCCCTTTTGGACTAAATTAAAATCTACGACCTAGTAATCGCTGCCGCACGCTTTCGGCGATTTTTTGTCCCAGATAATCGGGAATTAAGCTTTCGTTAGGTCCTAACAGGTAGAGAATCAGACGGGTTCGTCCCCGCCATACCAGCAAGTTGGCATTTACCACCAGTAAATCCTCTTGCCAGATAGCGTACATTACCTTATAAAACAAACCAGGCTGGTTATCTGCCTCAATTAACAACGCTGGGAGATGGAAGACAGGATCGACATAGAATTCTGTTTCCACCTGCTCCAACCCAGCGTCGAGATTAAATTCCACTGCCAGCATTTCTTCCACTTCAAATCGCCCTGCCAGAGCCTCCCGGATGGCTCGGCAGACATTTTCCGCAGTTTTTTCCGTCAGTGCTTTGCTACCACGGGAAACAACGAGTTTGATAAATACCAGCATCGGCGGGCGAATCTGACCGTATAAACTGAGACTATGAATGGTAAGGCCATAAGCCGCCAGGACGCCAAAAATATCACTCAGTAGAAAAGACTGGTTACGGTAAGCAAAATGCAAAGCACTTTTGCTGCCCTCCGGTTTGAGATCGATCACCACTCGCCTGGTTTTGTAAAGCCGATAGGCAAGTTTAAGGTTTTGCAGTTGGATCTCATTGCTGACAAACTGCTCGTAGAACTGAGGAAACGCTCGGTTAAAGCGCTTCAGTAGTTCCAGTGTGGATGGTTTCAAACCCGATGCCATATTTGGGGGTAAGACTCGCTTGCCAGGTAAAAAGCATCGTTGACGCTCTCACTACTAAGCCTACAGCCGAATGTCACGCTAGGGTAAGGGAAAGTGAAGGGATGTTTAATCAAATTTCTTGTCATAAATCAAGCGCCATGCCTAAAACCTCTCCCCCAAACCCATCCAGGTTTTAATGTATGGCGCGACTATGATATGGTGATGTTATCTAAAGAAGTCCGATCGTACAGCTCAGGCGGCTGTGGGGATATATCGGAGGAAACTATACCTTAACCACCTGCATGGTCTTTTGGAAAAGCTTATTTAGCGGTTCTGACGCTACCTCCGGCTCGAAGACAACGCCGATGGAGGGGGATTCTGTGGAAGCTATAGGTGCTAGTCGCGCCAACAGTGGTTCGCGAATTTTTTTCAGCACCGAGCGAGACATTGACCTTTATGAACTCGAAGAACTCTGTGATGCTGTGGGTTGGTCCCGACGCCCGTTGCGCAAGGTAAAAAAAGCTATGCAGTACAGTTTCCTCGTAGTTTCGATGTGGGAGGTGCGGGGAACCCAACGGCGTATAATCGGCTTTGCCCGCGCTACTTCGGATCATGCCTTTAATGCTACAATCTGGGATGTCGTGGTTCACCCAGATTTCCAGGCTAAGGGCTTGGGTAAGGCGATGATGAAGTACATGATTAAAAAACTTCGCAATGAGGACATTAGCAACATAACTTTATTTGCTGACCCTCATGTGGTAGATTTTTACGGGCGTCTGGGCTTCCTTGCCGATCCCGAAGGAATTAAAGGTATGTTTTGGTATCCTGACTGATCCGGAAAACAAAAAACATGCTATGATTAGATCAGGCAAAAAAAACGGGATGTAGCGCAGCTTGGTAGCGCGCCTGCTTTGGGAGCAGGATGTCGCAGGTTCAAATCCTGTCATCCCGATTTATCTAGAGAAGCAAACGGCTGGGTAGGAACTATTGCCCCACCAAACAAAGTCATACTCTATGGTATAGCAACCGCT
>CASBRB010000284.1 GCA_949127975.1 Oscillatoriales cyanobacterium PMM_0019
CCCCCTTACCCCCTCACCCTTTTTAGAGGCAGTAAGGCAAACAGTCAATAAACTAAAGGGGGCGTTTGCGATCGCGGTTATCTGTGCTGACTACCCCGAAGAGCTGATTGTGGCACGGCAACAGGCTCCTCTAGTGATTGGATTCGGTCAAGGTGAATTTTTCTGTGCCTCCGATACACCAGCAATAGTACCCTATACCCGCGCCGTGCTGCCTCTGGAAAATGGGGAATTGGCACGGCTGACACCCTTGGGGGTTGAAGTTTATAATTTTCAGGGCGATCGACTAAAAAAACACCCCCGCACCCTCAACTGGAATCCCATCCTGGTAGAAAAACAGGGTTTCCGCCACTTTATGCTCAAAGAAATTTACGAACAGCCAGGAGTGGTACGGTCAAATCTAGAGGCTTATATAAATATTAATTGGAACCCAGACTCAGTAGAATCACCAATTAAGCTGGGGCTGCCAGAAGAACTGTACGCGGATTTGGAACAAATTCAAATAGTCGCTTGCGGTACCAGTTGGCACTCTGGGTTAGTAGGGAAATACCTGCTCGAACAAGTGGCTGGGATTCCCACAATGGTGCAGTATGCTTCTGAGTTTCGCTACTCTCCGCCGCCACTGACAGCTAACACTCTCACTATCGGAATTTCCCAATCTGGGGAAACGGCTGATACCCTAGCCGCCTTGGCGATGGAAAAACAACGTCGCACTGGGCAAGAGCCCAAGTGGCAACCACGACTTTTGGGAATTACCAATCGCCCCGAAAGTTCCTTGGCGTCTCTGGTACCTCATATTATTGATACTCATGGGGGGATTGAAATTGGGGTTGCCGCTACTAAATCCTTTATCGCTCAATTAATGGTGTTTTACTGTTTGACATTGGATTTAGCTTATCGTCGGCAAACCGTATCCCCAACCCAACTGGAGCACATTATCACTGGGCTGCGGCAGTTGCCTGCTGAGATTGAACTGATTTTAGAGAGCCAAGAGCGCTACATCGAAGACTTAAGCCACGCTTTTGTTGAAACTCAAGACTTTATCTTCGTAGGACGTGGGATTAATTACCCGATCGCTTTGGAGGGAGCCCTAAAACTCAAGGAAATCAGTTATATTCATGCTGAAGGGTATCCATCGGGAGAAATGAAGCACGGACCGATTGCCTTGTTAGATCCTAAAGTACCGGTGGTAGCGATCGCTATGCCTGGTCGTGTCTACGAAAAAGCTTTATCCAATGCCCAGGAAGCTAAAGCACGAGATGTCCGCTTAATTGGCGTCACCCAGATGAACGACGAACAGGCAGCAGAAGTTTTTGATGACTTGTTGCCAGTTCCGGCTGTTGATGAGTTACTTTCCCCCATCCTGACGGTGATCCCGCTACAGTTGTTGGCTTATCATATCGCGGCGCGTCGCGGCTTGGATGTAGACCAGCCACGTAATTTGGCGAAATCGGTTACAGTTGAATAAGGATCTTTCCGGACGGCTGTTGTCAAGCTCTGAATAATCGATTGGTTGCTTGTATTATTTTGTTGTCGGCACCCCCCTCTCTTGTAGACGGGGCATCATGTCTTTTCTGGGTATTCAACAGGAAGGGTAGAAACTTCACCCCTTTCTACCTACGCCGAAAGACAATGACCGCATTTTTGCGATCGGGTCGTGTTTCATGCCCCAGCCAAAACGCGGTGTCTGACACACTCCCGAAGATTTTTAGGTGAATAGGGGCAAAATTTGCCTTTGTTAGTTCTGTAACCAAGGTGCGAAAATAAAGGAGTAGAGTTCCGACGGGCGATTGATGTTGTAAATTCTAGACATTACTGCTGGATTTGAGTCATTGGTATACTATAGCGCTATGAATATACCTTAAGTTTTTGTTACTAAATATCAAATAGCCTAAGTTGAAAAATTTTTTCTAAAGATATAAAATATGAGGGGCAGATAAAGGGTATATTGTGGGTATACTAACTATAGTACAAAAATTGATCTTATTAATGCTACGACGTTATTCAGTTCAAACTCAGCCCTTTGAGATTGTTACATAGAGCCGTCTACCATAAAGGCAAGTTAACCACCATTTTAGAATTCAATGTCAAAGAGTGAAATAGGGTGCTTTCAGTTTTTTTATTACTTATTTTAGCAAAGCAAAACCCAGGCAGCTTATGAATTACAGCAAACCCCAAATCCAAGTTACCACCTCATTAATGGGTAACGGCATCCCACGATCAGATGCTAATGACAGTGTGATAGGGCGTAAGTGCAATTATCGCATCTGTCATTTGTCTAAATATTATCCCCCGATGCGGGGCGGAATAGAGACACATGTGCAAACTTTGGCAAGAGCCCAAGCGGATTTGGGTGTTGAGGTTGATGTATTTTGTGTTAATGGGTTCGATCAACGTGGAGAGCCATCGCTCAGAACAAAAACTATTGAAGAAGAAATGGATGGTAATGTTCGAGTTACACGCTTCGGGCGTCTGTTATCATGTGCCAGATTCGATTTATGCCCTGAACTTCATAAAGGTATAGACAAATTAGTCAACGAATCAAACACCATCATCCATCTTCATACCCCAAATCCAACAATGTTAATAGCTTTGCTGATGTTTGGTCAGCGAGTACCAATAATAATTACCCATCATAGTGACATTATAAAACAACAAATATTAAAGTATGCATTACGACCTATAGAATATATTATTTACAGTCAAGCATCACAAATACTGGCAACAAGTTCTCAGTATATAGAAGGTTCAAAATTTTTAGGACACTACAAGAATAAACTTGATTCTTTACCGCTGGGATTAGATTGTTCAAAATACATGAGACCCGATAAAGCATCACTGAATTATGCGGAGAGCTTAAAGCAGAAATATGATACACCAATATGGCTAATTGTTGGCAGAATTGTCTACTATAAAGCAATCCATATAGCAATTGAAGCCTTGAAGTTAGTGCCAGGAACGCTGATTATAATTGGCACGGGTTCTCTGGAAACAGAACTAAAAGAACAGGCTTCACAGTTGGGATTAGAGGATCGGATTGTCTGGCATGGCAAAGCTAGCGAACAAGAGCTGATAGGTGCCTATCATGCGGCGACGGCTCTTTGGTTTCCTTCCAATGTCCGAAGTGAAGGATTTGGCTTAGTTCAACTCGAAGCGATGGCAAGCGGGTGTCCCGCGATCAATGCTAATATCTCCTGTAGTGGTGTACCTTGGGTGAGCAGACACGAGAAAGAAGGGTTGACTGTACCGATTAACGACTCAACTGCTTTTGCTAAAGCCGCTGAACGTATACTCTACGAGCCTGGGCTGCGTCACCGACTAGCTCAGGCTAGCCGCAAAAGAGCCCTAGATTTTGACCATATCAATATGGCTAAGCAAAGTTTGGAAATATACCAAAAAGTATTAACTAATGAATACCCAGATTTTTGTTCATCAGGCTAGCCCCTAGCTCCTAGTTAAAAGATGGTTCAAAAATTTCTGCTTCCAGAAATTGCTTGCCTAAGCTGTCTTTGGCTGATAAAATAGGTTCAGATTCAGTCGGCCAAGCGATCGCTAAATCAGGATCGTTCCAAATAATACAGCGCTCATGCTCTGGATAATAGTAGTCGGTAGTTTTATACAGCACTTGGGCATACTCAGATAGCACTAGAAAACCATGAGCAAACCCCTCTGGAATCCATAACTGAAATTTATTTTCAGCACTCAAGTATTCTCCCACCCACTGCCCAAAAGTGGGAGAATTTTTTCGGATATCAACAGCAACATCAAACACGGTACCCTCAACGACTCGGATTAATTTGCCTTGAGCGTGCTGTATTTGATAGTGTAATCCCCGCAGGACATTACCAACAGAGCCGGAGTGATTATCCTGGACAAAGCGAGTTTTTATACCTGCTGTATCCGCCCATCTATTTTCATTGTAGGTTTCTAAGAAAAAACCGCGATCGTCCCCAAAAATTTTAGGTTTAAGTACCAGTACCTCTGGAATTGCTGTCTGCCTAACCTCTAGCACAATATTTCTCCTTCAAAACTAACGGTTGTAATTATTGTAGGTTGGGTTGAGCGTAAGCGAAACCCAACGGAACATCTAACCTAAGAGTTCTCACTACGAACCTTTGAGGACTAAAGTCCTTACTACGAACCTTTGAGGACTAAAGTCCTTACTACGAACTTTTGAGGACTAAAGTCCTCACTACGAACTTTTGAGGACTAAAGTCCTCACTACGAACTACGAACCTGAGAACCGATATAACGTTTCATCTTCTACAAACTCTATCAAATAATTACCGTAACTGCTTTTGGCTAAAGTTTGAGCAAGGGAACTCAATTGATCTAAATCAATGTAGCCTTGCCGATAAGCAATTTCTTCAATACAAGCAATTTTAACTCC
>CASBRB010000285.1 GCA_949127975.1 Oscillatoriales cyanobacterium PMM_0019
ATCCAAAAAGGATCTTGAAATTACTATGGCTATTGGCTACGTTGCTCTTGTCCTTCACGCCCACCTCCCCTTTGTCCGACATCCCGAAAGTGACTACGTCCTGGAAGAAGAGTGGCTATTTGAGGCGATCACAGAAACTTACATTCCCCTGCTTCACGTCTTTGAAGGGTTAAAGCGGGACGGCATCGACTTTAAAATGACAATGAGCATGACACCCCCTCTAGTGTCAATGCTGCGCGATCCCCTGTTGCAGGAACGTTACGACGAACACTTGGCTCAATTAGAAGAATTGACCGAGAAGGAAATCGAGCATAACGCGCATAACGGCCATATCCGCTACCTTGCTGAACATTACGCCAAAGAGTTCAACCAGATTCGCCATACCTGGGAAAACTACGGCGGGGACTTAGTAAAGGCGTTCAAACAATTCCTGGACAGTAACAACCTGGAAATCATCACCTGTGGCGCTACTCACGGTTACTTGCCGCTGATGAAAATGTATCCC
The DNA here is from genome assembly GCA_949127975.1 of Oscillatoriales cyanobacterium PMM_0019. Lineage (GTDB taxonomy): Bacteria > Cyanobacteriota > Cyanobacteriia > Cyanobacteriales > CASBRB01 > CASBRB01. The sequence continues at coordinate 506 of CASBRB010000285.1, forward strand.
CAGGCAGTTTGGGCACAAATTCAAGTAGCTTGCGAACACTACGAGGAAACCTTCGGGCGTCCACCCAAAGGAATTTGGCTACCTGAATGCGCCTACTACGAAGGGGTAGAGCGGATGCTAGCTGATGCTGGTTTGCGTTACTTCCTCACAGATGGGCACGGCCTTCTTTACGCTCGTCCCCGTCCCCGCTTTGGCAGCTATGCCCCCATCTTTACCGAAACCGGAGTAGCTGTCTTTGCTCGAGATCAGGAATCATCTCAGCAGGTTTGGTCTTCTGAGGTAGGGTATCCTGGAGCGCCGGAATACCGAGAGTTTTATAAAGACTTGGGCTGGGAAGCAGAATATGAATACATTAAGCCCTATATCATGCCCAATGGGCAGCGGAAAAACACTGGCATCAAGTACCACAAAATTACTGGACGCGGTGCTGGTTTAGCAGATAAAGCACTATATGACCCCTATTGGGCAAAGGAAAAAACCGCCGAACACGCTGCTAACTTCATGTATAACCGGGAGCAGCAAGTAGAGCATCTCCACGGCATTATGCAGCGCCCACCGATTATAGTTTCTCCCTACGACGCGGAGCTTTTTGGTCACTGGTGGTACGAGGGACCCTGGTTCATAGATTATCTGTTCCGTAAGTCCTGGTACGACCAAAACGCATACGAAATGACGCACCTGGCAGATTATTTACGAAATAATCCCACCCAGCAAGTTTGCCGTCCCTCCCAGTCTAGCTGGGGCTACAAGGGTTTCCACGAATACTGGCTCAATGAGACTAATGCCTGGATTTACCCTCATCTGCACAAAGCCGCCGAACGAATGATTGAGCTAGGGCGACTAGAACCAGCAGACGAGTTGGAATGGCGATCGCTTAACCAAGCGGCGCGGGAACTGTTGCTGGCGCAATCTTCTGACTGGGCGTTTATTATGCGCACGGGAACGATGGTGCCTTATGCAGTAAGACGCACGCGATCGCACCTAATGCGCTTCCACAAACTCTACGACGAAATTAAAGACGGCAAAATCGACAGCGGTTGGCTAGAAAAAGTGGAAGAGATGGACAACATCTTCCCCAACATCAACTACCGCGTCTATCGACCTCTGTAGCTATGTTTTTCTCAAATTAAGTCTTTGGAGAGTAGGGGCACTAGGTATCGTGCCCCTAAAGTTTTATTTGTAAGACGAAGAGCTTAAAATGATAAAGACGAAAAAACGGCACTGGTTTAGAGTTGCTTTAGGGTGGGAACACTCAGTCATTCCAGTTATTTTCCCCCGTGTTCTCTTATGTGCTGCTTTTGCGGTTATAGTTTCTGTCTGCCATCATTTTGGGCTAAAGGTATCCTTGCCCTTTACCGATAGTCTCATTCCCGATGTTGTTTTAGGTTTATTGTTGGTTTTCCGGACGAATACAGCTCACGAACGGTTTTGGGAAGGTCGTAAATTATGGGGAGGTTTAGTCAATGTGGTTCGTAACCTGGCTCGTCAAATTTGGGTCGCAGTTATAGAAAAGGAATCAGTAGACCGAGAACAAAAAATTGCCATACTGCGGCTGTTGGTGGCCTTCGCTGTAGCTACTAAGTTGCACCTGCGAGGAGAGCAGGTGAACAGTGAGTTAGAGGAACTGATGTCCCCATCCAGGTATGACAAGCTGAAAACAATGAACAACCCCCCTCTAGAAATTGCTTTCTGGATTGCGGATTATATACAGGAGCAGTATTACCGCCATCGCATTAACATATACCAACTAAGTGACTTGCATAAATTGCTGGATACGATGGTGGATATTTTGGGAGGTTGCGAACGCATTTTAAAAACACCAATGCCTTTAGGCTATGCCATTCATCTGAAGCAATTGTTGTTAATTTATTGCCTGTACTTGCCATTTCCCATAGTCAAGGATTTGCAGTGGTGGACGGGACCAGTTGTTGGTTTAATTAGTTTCACTGTATTAGGCGTAGAAGAAATTGGTTCGGAAATCGAAGAGCCTTTTGGTCACGACCCTAATGACTTACCTCTGGATGCGATTTGCAATACGATGCGGCGCAATATTGAAGATTTAATCGCCTTGGCACCCAAAGTTCACTCCCAATACGGTTCGGATAAGCTCGCTTAAACGAGTAATGGTAGTTTGGGTTGAAGCTGCCGTTACACAACGTAAGGCATGGATTTGTTGGGTAAAGCCTGCGCTCAAGCAAACCTACAATTATTCTTAATCGAATCGTATTGAGTTCACTCCTAGGGGAAGGGGGCGCAGAAAATAGAAATTCTTCTGGTAGGAAGAAAGTAAGCACTATTCCCCCTGCTAAAATGAATTCAAGGAAAAATTGGAAAAAGTTGAACATCACAAACTGAGGTTATTTCTATGGTTCGCGCTTACGCAGCTTTTCAACCAGGTGGAGAATTAAAGCCTTTTGAGTATGACTTTGGACCGCTTGCTAGTGAGGATGTAGAGATTGATGTAGAATACTGCGGTATTTGCCACAGCGACCTGAGTATGATCAAGAACGATTGGGGTACGACTCAGTATCCATTGGTTCCTGGGCATGAAGTAGTGGGAACGATCGCTGCTAAGGGTAGTGCGGTGAAGAAACTGCAAGTGGGGCAGCGGGTTGGACTAGGGTGGTATTCGAGCTCATGTATGA
>CASBRB010000286.1 GCA_949127975.1 Oscillatoriales cyanobacterium PMM_0019
AATTAGACATTTTTTGTTTGCTCTCCAAGGTTCCTATCTTGTTTTACAGGAACTTGGGGAATTTCTAAATTCATAAAAAATTACAATTATTTACAAAAATTAACTTGAGTGGCATAGGCTCACGAACTGTCAGGGTACAAAACAAGTCGTGTTCCGAACTCGGCTCGCGCTTGTGGTCCAAGCATCGTACATGGCGTGAGCTGTATGTACAGTTTTTGTGGTGTTATTGAAAGGAATTAATCGCACAGAACCCTTACTAGATGGCGATCACCGTCATTCTGCGGATAGCTCGAGGACCCAAAACTTACGTGCCATTCCCATATATCCCACAATGTTGCCTTTTTTTCGCAGTACCTGAATAACTTTGGCTTTTTGGGTTGGAGAGACTTTAGCAAAAATGGTTGTGGTTGCCGCAACTTCGGCTAATTCATCATCCGATAAAGATTCAAGATCGCTACCTAGTAAGACGTGGTGGACGGGCAGATCAACATCTTTGCAGATTTTACGAGTAATGATTTCATTGTCCCCAGTTAAAATTTTCACATCGACTCCATTGCGCTTGAGGGCTTTAATCGCTTGGGCAGCAGAATCTTTGGGCGGATCGAGAAAGGCAACGTTGCCCAACAAAACCAAATCACTCTCATCGGTAATAGCGTAATGGGATTGCTCTGGTGGCATCACTTTGTATGCTAATGCGATGACTCTTAACCCTTCAGAGTTTAGTTTTTGTTGTAAATCAGCAACCTTGGTATGGACTGACTCATCCATTGGCAAAACCTTGCCATTGACTTTGAGTTGGGTACAGACTTTTAGGACTTCTTCAACTGCACCTTTGCAAATCAGCACATGCTGTTTTCCCATCTCTTCGACGACTACAGACATCCGACGACGCACAAAGTCAAAAGGAATTTCATCAAATTTCTGGTAGTTTTTCTCAACGTCTAAAGATTCAATTTCTTGATGGCGAGCGAGAACGGCGACATCCAATAAATTTTTTAAGCCAGTCTGGTAAAAGCTATTGAGATAGGCATATTTGAGTACATCTACACTCTCTTGACCGTAGGGATCTAAGTGCCTCTGCAAGACGATTTTGTCTTGGGTCAGGGTGCCTGTTTTGTCAGTACACAGAATATTCATGGAGCCAAAGTCTTGAATCGCATCAATGTTTTTGACGATCACCTTTTTGTCAGACATGGCGATCGCCCCCTTTGCCAAATTTGCCGTAACAATCACAGGTAACATTTCTGGAGCCAGTCCCACAGCAACAGATAAAGCGAATGTGAATGCCTCGACCCAATTGCCTTTAACCACCCCATTGATCAGAAAGACCAGTGGAGCCATGATCATCATAAAGCGCAACAGCAGCATGGTCACGCCATTCACACCTTTGTCAAAGCTCGTTCGTGCTTTGCGTCCGCTGACGGTTTTAGCCAGTGATGCCATTCAAGTATGACTACCAGTTTCTGCGACAACGGCTGTTCCAGAACCACTGACTACCGTGGTGCCCATGAAACAGAGATTGACTAGCTCTAGTGGGTTTTTCTCCTTGTCATCGGGGAGTTCTGCGTGTTTTTCAGCAGGTAGAGACTCCCCGGTGAGGGTTGACTGACTGAGGAATAAATCCTTCGCAGCAATCAGCCTGACATCGGCTGGAATCATATCTCCTGCTGAAAGAAAGATGACATCACCAGGCACCAGCAGCTTCACCGCAATTTCTTTTCCTGCTGTTATTCCCTTCTTTTCTTTCGGCACAGCATCTTTATTGGCATCGTTGCGACTCACCGTTGCCGTTGCGCTCACCATTGCCCGCAGCTTTTCGGCTGCTTTGTTCGACTGAAATTCTTGTGAAAAGCGCAGCAACCCACCGAAAATCACCATTAGAAAAATGATGAGGGCGGCTGTCGGACTCCCAGTTAACAATGAAATCGTCGCCAGAACAATGAGTAAAAGCGAGAGGGGATTAGTCACCGTTTTCAGCAGTTGGACATACCACTTGATCGGTTTTTCGCGGGCGATCTCATTCAGCCCGGATTTCCCTAACCGCTGCTTGGCTTCAGTCTCACTTAGCCCCTCTAGAGAAGTGTCGAATAAGTGCAGAACTCCATCCACATCACGCTGAGCGATATCGATGAGCGCTTTGGATGAATCTACAGACGGGCTAGATCTCGTTTTAGGCTTTTTGGATGAGTTGGCAGTCTTTTTTAACTTCTTCATAAAATAATTTCCTTTGGATTGTTAAATTGACGTGAGTTCAAGGCTCCTCGCTCCTGCCAAAATCCTAATAGCCCCTAAACCTGCTAATCTTCCTATCTGTTTAAGCAAAACTCATTTAAACGCTTTGATTAAAGCCTCAAACTGCACTCGCAGTGACTTGTCATGAGGCGAGATGGGCGGGATCTGGCGATCAATCCCTAGGAATTCATAGACCACCATCTTAGCCGCCCGCACCGAATACTCGACGGTGAAGACGACATCATCAGGAATCTCGACAAACTGGCTAATGAAAGCGAGGTTCTTCGAGCTACGAGGGATCGGTAACGGTCGATCAGTGCGTAAACGAGGCATAAACATACTTGTGATGTATGGCATTCTGCAAGGAATACAGTTTGCCGATTCCACGGTATCGAGATCGAATCGCAGGTGACCGCATAGCTCTCGAAGAATTTCTTCACCATTGCACTCGCTCATCGGCTTAGGAACAAAATTACCCACGCGATCAGGGAACAGGGCATATCCCCAAAAGACCTGTATATCAGCAGGCTGATTTATAAAGTGAGGTTGATAGGCAAGCACAATCGACATGAGCCAGTTTGAGTCTTTAAATGTGACAAGCCCGCCAGTTCCCGGTTGATTGCCGCTAAATTCGATCATCTTGTCGAAGAATGCGGGTTTAAGAAGCGTAACTGTGAAAGATTCCCAGAAAGACTCGGCAATGCTGCTGTTGAACGCAGAAGGATTGCCAAAATCTGGGCGTTCTGCCGCCAGCTTTTCCCACAGAGTCCAACTGTCGCTGTCTTGTTTGGTCAGCTTTTTGGGTGCACTCGTCATCGAGCCCACACTTGAGGCATCAGTCATAGATCCATTTTGTAGAAAAACCAGGTCGCCGTCAATAACCGCGATCGCTTTGCTTTCACCATTCTGCTGATAATGAATGCCTGTCACCACAAAAAAGCCCTCGTCGGTGTTGCTCACGAGATCCGTCACCTTGGAATCTACGATGAAATGGACATCTTGGGCTTCGAGCCAACTCTGAAGTGGACGAACCAATGAATCGTACTGATTGTAGATGGTTCGCTTCACCCCAGCGAGGGTTTCAATACGGGAGAATTCGAGCATAAAGCGATGCAAGTAACGTTTGAATTCAACAGCACTGTGCCACGGTTGGAAGGCGAACGTAGTAGCCCACATGTACCAGAATTCAGTCTCGAAGAATTCAGGGGAAAGCCTATCTGTGATACAACTAGCACCCAATTCATCTTCATCAGCTTGACTGAGCTTCAGCAATTCCTGACGATCTTGCATGGAAAAGCCCATCGAACTCACGGGGACTTTTGCACGGCGGCTGTCAACGAGACGCGCCATACAATTTGACTTGTGCTGCTCATTGAACTCCATAGTTTCGTCAAATACCGTTTTGCCGGGAGAATTCAGGGAGGGGATCGACTTGTAAAGATCCCAAGTGCATTCGTAATTGTCAGTCGTTAACATACGTCCCCCCCGCATCGAATAACCATCTACAGGGTTCCCGACTCCATCCAAACTCCCACCTAGGATTGGCTTTGCTTCTAGGATAAAAATATTTCTGCCAGGGAGTCCGCCGTCGCGAATCATGAAGGCTGCGGCTGCTAAAGAGCCGATACCACCACCCAACAGATAGGCGTTAAATTTCTTGTCCATGTCGATTAATAGTTGAGGGTGAAAGATCGAAGCTATGCCAAGTACCGCGCCATTGCAGTTTGAATTTGAGGCGAGTCCAAGTTGGCGGGAGATGGGGAGTCGCGACGGGACCACTATCCATCAGTTGAATGCCGCCAAAGCCGAACACCACTGCTTGCCAGACCCCGCCTGCTGAAGCCGCATGAATGCCGTCTGCTGTGTTACCGCGAGTATCTTCGAGATCGACCGTGGCTGCCTGCATAAAATGTTTGTAGGCATTTGCTGCTTCACCCAGATTTGCTGCGAGGATAGAGTGAATGGCAGGACAAAGGGACGATCCATAAGTGCTGTCTGTGCGGGGAGCGTAGTAGTTCCAGTTCTTTTGCAGCACGTCATGGCGATTCTCCACAGGAGAGGCTACGCCAACGGAGAATTCTGGCGTGTCTCGCATCAAGTAGAGGAGCATCAGCACATCGGGCTGCTTGAGCACCTGCCGCTGATTCGTTTCGTCCATTCCTAGAACAGCTTGAATTGAGCGATTGCGGGGTTCGTAGTCGCTTAAATCAATATCCTTGAGTTGGAAAAATCCATCAAACTGCGAGATCATACCTGTTATGGCATCAGAAGGGATATACATTTGGGCGATGATTGCGTGGAAGCGCAGCAGTCCTTCTGATGTGAGTTGCAGCTTTTGTACCAGTTCAGCCGCCCGTTCAGGAAACCTACGCTGCAACCATTCATAGACGGCAACAGCCTTTTCTAGATGCCACTGCACCATCCGATTGGTGTACGCATTGTTATTCACCTGCTCGTGGTATTCATCGGCTCCGATGACCCCGCATAGTTCAAATCGTTCCTGCTTGGCATCCCACTCCACCCGACTCATCCAAAAGATGGCAGTGTCTAGAATGATTTCGGCTCCGTAGTCTCGCAGCCAGATGTCGTCGCCCGTTACCTGCCAGTATTGCCAGATGGCATAGGCAATGTCGGCACTAATGTGAATTTCGCGATAGCGAAGCGAGAAGAGCGAAGCGCAGATCGCGGCACCAGATTCGCACAGCTTCCGCATAGGGCTCGGTCAGAATCGACCATCGGGGGGTCATCTCATCTCCAGTGGCGGCACTTTCCCAGGCAAACATTGCCCCTTTATACCCACTATGCGCTGCTTTACGCCGTGCTCCATCCAGGGTGTGATAGCGGTAGGTCAACAAGCTGCGGGCGATATCGGGTTGCGTCAAGGTGAAAAAGGGCAAGATAAAAATTTCTGTATCCCAAAAGACGTGCCCCCGATAGCCTAAGCCCGACAGGGTTTTGGCGGGAACACTGACTCGACTGTTGCACCCGCATTCACCCATGATGTGCGAACATGCACCAATAAAGAGTTGAAATAGGTTGTAGCGAACTGCCAATTGAGCGTTGCTATCTCCCTCAATCTCGATATCGCTTTGCTGCCAAACTTCGTTCCACGTCTGCTGATGTGCCTCAAGCATCACCGCATATGATGGCAGATTAGCCAATTTAGCTTGAGCCGCCTGAACTGGTAGTTCCGCATCTTGGGACGTGAACAACGTCACCACCTTTTCCACGCCTACGGTCTGCCCCGCTGTCGCAATCAAGGCGATCGTTAAGGTAGGATAGTCGAGAGGATTCGTCACCTGCAACTCGGCATCGGTGCCAATCGCCGTCATTTTAGCAGCCATGCCGAGTTCGATGTGAGAACTGCGGGTGCGAAGATGGAGCCAAACTCCTTGCTCCATCTTGCCCCGAGCTAGCTGCTCCCAGTGGTCGAATCCTTGATTGTCGGGATAGGCATTGATGCTGGACTGAACTGAGATCATGCCATTAAAATCAACCGGCGTAATCTGGCAGCGAAGTCCTAATACCTGATGATCTGCCAAACTGGCAAAGCGATCAAACCGTAAATCTACTGTATTTCCAGTTTGGCTACGCCAGCGCACCGATCGACTCAGGATGCCGTGCCGCAAGTCAAGCTGCCGTTCGTAGTGGAGAATTTCGCCTTGATCGAGTCGAAGCCGCTCTCCGTTGACGACAATTGTTAATGATAGCCAGTCCGGACAATTTGCCAGCTCGGTATAGACACCAGGCACATCGTCATACACCCCATGCACTAAGGTGGCTGGCAACGCATCGGGATAGCCTTCCTCAAAGCTGCCCCGCGTTCCTAAATAACCGTTGCCGATCGTAAAGACGGTTTCTCTGGCACGTAACTGCGCTGGATCGAATCGCGGTTCGATCAGCGTCCAGTCTGTATAAATCAAGTTATGAGAGCGGGTGGGTGACTTTACTTTGTAAATGCTGCGAGGATTCGCTGAAATGTCTTCGGTGTCTTGAGTTTTGATTTCTAGGTGATGCATTGTAATTTACTCCTGCAATGGCAAAAATTTACGCGCTGCTCAAAGATTTTTTAGTGCGACCACTTCCAATTACGAATCTCAGGCATATCCTCTCCGTGTTTCGCGATGTAATGCCTGTGTTCGATGAGTTTGTCGCGGAGAAGCTGTTTTGCATGAGCGCCGATGGATTGGAGTTGCGGGACTCGATCGATAACATCCTGAGCCAGATGAAAGCGATCGAGGTCATTGAGAACCACCATATCGAATGGCGTTGTTGTAGTTCCTTCTTCCTTGTACCCGCGCACATGCAGGTTATGATGATTGGTGCGGCGATAGGTGAGGCGATGAATTAACCAGGGATAGCCATGATAGGCAAACACGAGCGGCTTATCGCGGGTAAAGAGGCTATCAAAATCTTGATCACTCAAACCGTGAGGATGTTCGCTGGAAGGCTGAAGCGTCATTAAATCAACAACATTGACTACGCGGATTTTTAGCTCATGAAAGTGTTGACGCAAAAAATCAACCGCAGCCAGAGTTTCTAGAGTCGGCACATCTCCTGCACAAGCCATCACCACATCGGGTTCAACTCCTTGATCGTTGCTTGCCCAATCCCAGATACCGAGTCCAGCCGTGCAATGTTTGCTAGCAGTTTCGATGTCCAGCCACTGCAATTCGGGTTGCTTACCTGCAATGATCACATTGACGTAGTCACGACTTCGCAAACAGTGATCAGTCACTGAGAGCAAAGTATTCGCATCGGGTGGTAGATAAACTCGAATCACATCGGCTTTCTTATTGACAACGTGATCGATAAAACCAGGATCTTGGTGCGAAAAGCCATTATTATCCTGCCGCCATACATGAGAAGTGAGTAAGTAGTTGAGAGAAGCGATCTGTTTACGCCAGGGAATGTGATGAGTGACTTTCAACCATTTGGCATGTTGATTGAACATTGAGTCGATGATGTGGATGAATGCTTCGTAGCACGAGAAGAAGCCGTGGCGACCCGTTAAAAGATAGCCTTCTAGCCAGCCCTGACACATGTGTTCGCTGAGAACTTCCATCACTCGACCATCTGTTGCAATATGATCATCCATCGGCAGGATCTCGGCAGTCGAGACGCGATCGGTTACTTCCAAAATCGCATTCCACCGATTTGAGTTATTTTCATCTGGACTCATCACTCGAAAATTGCGACTGTCCAGGTTTAGTTTCATCACGTCCCGCAAGAATTGTCCCATGATGCGGGTTGGTTCTGCTGTAATCGTGCCGGGTTTCGGAACTTCAACAGCGTAGTCCTGGAAGTTTGGCAGCTTCAGATCTTTGAGCAATAACCCGCCATTGGCATGAGGATTTGCCCCCATGCGTCGCTCACCCTTCGGAGCAAGTTCTGCCAACTCTTCGATCAATTTCCCGCTTTCATCAAACAGTTCTTCTGGCTTGTAACTTTTCATCCAGTCTTCCAGCAGTTTGATATGCTCAGGCTTGCTTGCGAGTTCGGATAAAGGCACCTGATGAGCGCGAAACGTATTTTCAATCGGAATTCCATCCACAAATTTGGGTCCCGTCCATCCCTTGGGAGTTCGCAGCACAATCATTGGATGTTGGGGACGCTTTGAGAAGCCATTCATGCGGGCATCGTGTTGGTGAGATCTGATCTCATGTGTGATGGTGTCCAGCGTTTCTGCCATCTGTTGGTGCAAGATTTCGGGGTCATCTCCCTCGATAAAATAAGGCTTGTAGCCATAGCCAATGAGTAGGTTTTTCAGTTCCTCTTGGCTGAGCCGCGCCAACACCGTCGGACTTGCAATCTTATAGCCATTCAAATGCAGAATTGGCAGAACGGCACCATCACGGGCAGGGTTCAGAAACTTGTTTGAGTGCCAACTAGTCGCCAAAGCTCCCGTTTCAGCTTCTCCATCTCCAACGACGCAGCAAACCAAAAGATCAGGATTGTCGAAGGCAGCGCCATAGGCATGAAGTAGTGAGTATCCTAATTCCCCGCCCTCGTGGATGGAGCCAGGTGTTTCAGGGGAAACGTGGCTAGGAATTCCGCCTGGAAAGGAGAACTGTTTGAAAAGCCGCTTCATCCCCTCGCTATCCTGCGAGATGTTGGGATAAACCTCGCTGTAAGTCCCTTCAAGATAAGTGTTGGCAACGATCCCTGGGCCGCCATGACCTGGACCTGCAATATAAATAACATTGAGCTCCTGCGCTTTAATCACACGATTGAAATGAGCGTAAATAAAGTTAAGACCTGGAGTTGTGCCCCAATGTCCGAGCAGTCGAGGTTTGATGTGTTCTAGTTTGAGCGGTTCATGCAGGAGTGGATTGTCGAGGAGATAAATCTGACCAACCGAAAGATAGTTCGCCGCCCGCCAGTAAGCATGAATCTTTCGCAGTTCTTCTGTTGTGAGGGTTTTGGGCGCGATCGGAGTAGTAACTGTCATATTCGGTAAGAAGTAGGAGTTTACAACTGAAATTTCTTGAGCGATTGGAACTGTCACGAATTAAATCTTTTTCAAACTCATCCCAGTGCAGCATTACGACCAGCTAGGTGATGCCCGATCGCCTGCCGATTTCTGGCTCGAACGATATCGCTCTGCTAAAACATGCTCGTAGTAATGCACTCGCTCACTCGATCGTGCCGCAACAATCGGATTCTGCGGAGCGGCCAGTCGAATCGCCTGGATGATTAAATGAAAGCGTGAAGTGCCATGACCCAGATCCTGAGCAAACGAGGGAATGACTTCGCCTCGATCGCCATTGAGTTGAAAGCGTTCAGGCTTTGGACGACCAAAAAGTAGCTGCTTCAAGACGGAGAGAGTGCCATGAAAGTTGATTATGACCGGGCGATCGCGGGTGAACAAGGCTTCAAACATTTCCTTGTCTAAATGCTGAGAATTTTCCGCGTCTTCTTCCAACACTCGCAGGTTGGTGACATTTACCACCCGCACCCGCAGTGCTGGTATTTCGTCCCGCAAGATGTGAGCGGCTGCCATGACTTCAAGCGTGGAACGATCGCCAATGCCAACCAGCACCACATCGGGATTAATGCCTTCATCGGTGCTTGCCCAGTGCCAAATTGAGGCACCTGCCCGACAGTGCGCGATCGCTTCTGCCATCGTTAACCATTGCGGCATTGGATCAGGACTGGCAAGGATGAGATTCATGCGATCGGTCGTGTTTAAGCAGTGCGCCATCGTAGCGATCAAACAGTTCACATCTGGCGGTAGATAAACTCGCACGATTTCCGCTTTTTGAGTCAGCACAGCATTGATAAAACTAGAGCTTTGCCGCAAAAAGTCACTGCATTCCTGCCGCCACGGGGTTGAAATTGCTAAATAATTCAGAGAGGCGACGGGCGATCTCCACGAGAATGTTTTGGACAGTTTCAGGAACCTGGCGTGCTGGTTCATCATACTGATAATGCTGTTTAGATCCGCTTCATGAGAGAGAAAAAGCCCGTGCCGACCTGTGAGCAGGTAGCCCTGAAGCCATCCCTGACAAGTGTGCTGGCTGAAAAACAAAAGCATCCGTTCTTTTCTCAAACTGACCTGCAAATCATCAGACTGAATGGACCCACGATCATGGCAATGGTTTGCTTCTAGTACGGCTGATAAATTGCTCGACTCTAGCTCGTCAGGGCAGAAAATACGGAACGTTTGCGGATTTTGCTCAATTACTGTTTTGATGTACTTTTCGATAGGTTCTATATTGCTATGCTCTTCTTCATGGGAACAGGACTTTGTTTGAATTGGAATTTCAAAGTCAAAGATATTCGGTGAATTGAGGGGCTTGGAGACACCTTCAGATGTGTGAGCCTGACAGCCCATGCGTTGCTCACCTTGGGGGCAAAGGTTTAGAATCTCTCGAATCGGGCAACCCTGTGGGTCAAACAATTCTTCAATCGCATAGGAGCGTAACCAATCTTCCAGAAGCTGTAACTGTTGCGGATTGGTCTTTACATCCTTAGCAAGAATTGGGTAAGAGCGATGATCCTCCTCGATCGACGCTCCATCAATTTCCTGGATGCCTATCCAGTCTTTGGGCGATCGCACAATCAGCAAAGGGAACTTGAATGGGATCTTGGGCTGAGCGATCGACTGCCCTGAACGTGCCGCTTGTTGAATGCTGCAAATCTCTCGATAGGCCCAATCGAGTGAGTCATAAAGAGAAGGCATTTAGAGCGCGCGCGCTTTGAGTCGCTGCATCTTTGTCAGCATGATTTTTCTGACTGCCAACAATACGGACTTGATAGCCGTAGCCTATGAATCGTTGCTGAAGTTCAAGATCGCTCATCGCGCCGTAGATAGCGGGAGTTGAAGTTTTACCGCCATTGAGGTACAAGATCGAATGGCACGTAAGTTTTGGGTCCTCGAGCTATCCGCAGAATGACGGGGATCGCCATCTAGTAAGGGTTCTGTGCGATTAATTCCTTTCAATAACACCACAAAAACTGTACATACAGC
>CASBRB010000287.1 GCA_949127975.1 Oscillatoriales cyanobacterium PMM_0019
AAAGTCTTGCCCCTCAACAGGCAATTGCCTCAACTTATGGTTCAATCTCCCACCTCACCCATTGCCAGATACCCAGCCACCGAACTGGCAGAATGTGGCTGGCGGTTTGAAGAGTTCGCACAACCTGATGGCAGTACATCCTATCAACAGGTGCCCCTCACTGCCGCCGAATTTTTGCATCCCCAGGAAGGTTACCATTTGCCCAACAGCACCTTTCACGACGATACCGCAGGCGACGCAAAAGATATCCTCACTCGCCGCTATGCCAGCAATCCCGATTATGGAGTTTTCCGCGACCTACTAATTGAATGGGATTCCCCCCTAGGCGATCACTGCCCGGATACCTTCGTTGCCTGCGGCATCCGTAATAAGCATGAGAACCGTAGCAAATTTATCGTTGCCGACGAGGGTGTTCTCCCCATATTCATCCTTGAAGTGGTGTCTCCTCGCTACCGCAAAACCGATCGGGAAACCAAAGTCGTCGAGTATGCCAGAGCCAGAGTTCTTGAGTATGTAATCATCGATAGGCGTACAATTCGCCAACAGATTCTCGATGAAGTGTTGGGCTACCGCCTAGTTGAGGGAGTTTATCAACCCATCACCCCAGACGATGACGGACGCATCCTCTGCGATACTCTTGGCGTGTGGATTAGTCTCCAGGAGGGTCGTCTCGTCATAGAAGATGCTCAAACCGGACAGCGATTAAAGCGTTCTATGGAACTTGAAGCTGAGAATCAGGAACTTGAGGCTCAAAGAAATGCCGCTCAGCAGGAGGCAGCAGAAATGGCAGCGCGGCTCGATCGCTACCGCGAGCAGTTTGGGGATTTGCCAGAAGGAACCAGCAGAGGCATTTGAACTAAGCTAGCAATCTTCGAGCAGGGGGAGCAATCTTCGAGCAGTAACTCCTGACTCGCAGACTCGCAGACTCGCAGACTCCTTTATTGTCAATTCCGATGGGACAGCCTCAACAAATCTACTCCTGACTCCTGACTCCCTACTCAGACCGCCTGTCTTCACCGCTTCTAAAAACCTACAGAAATCTGTAAGGTAAAACTCAACGGTGTAAGTTTCTTCCCCCATCCTTCAAGTGCTTGCGCTTGCTGCCAGTCTTAGTACCCTCAACTGGTGGCTTGGCCTGAAGGCTCCAGTTAGAAGTTTAAACAGGGGCGGGTCGGTTATATTCAGTTGAGATAGTTAGCCGCACGTGCTTTTCTAGCTTCACACTAGACTAGGCGTTTCCAGCTAATTACCAATTATACACGGCTTGAGTTGCTCTGGCAAATCTGGATGTACGAACACCAATTCTAGATTTTTCTAGAATTTATGGCAACTGCTGTTAACCCCGATCGGCGACAGCCTTAAGTTTGAGATAAAATGTAGAAACGTCCGTAGACGGCTTAAATTGGTTAATCGGCTGTTTTCTCACTTCCCAGCGCAACCAATCCGCCTGATAAATATTATTTTTTGACATACCAGTTTCTGACGCTTGAGCTACAACAGACGCCTGGCGGCTGGTATCTCCTGGCTGGGAAGGCTCAACTTCTACAGGTTCGATCGGTGTTTCAGTGCCTTCTACTGTAAGAGTTGTTACCGCAGGCGACACTTTTTGGTAGCCTAACAATGCCATTCCACCCCCACCCACATCTTCAGCTACAGTCGCTGTAACTGACTCCACAGTTGTCAGACTAAACTTGGTGCTATCAGTAACAGATGGGGTATCTGGGGATGCTGTCATACTCTGGGGAAATTTGCGACCTATCAGCCGTTCAAAGTCATGATTAAAGTGATACATAGGGCGTCCGCGTCGCTTCCAGGTGGCTAAGATTTGCTCGACAGAAACGGCTTTATAACGTCCTTGATACAGTGCTTCTATCACGGCAAGACGCACCCAAATGGCTTGATAACTCGCCAGCCAAGCTTGCACGAATTCCTCAGCCGTGTACCCTCTGATTTCAAAACCATAGTGAACAAGCAATGCCGTTGCGTAGGCAGCACTTGAGTCTTGGGTTGACTCGCTCATCAGACCTCAACCGCTTCTAAAAACCTATAGAAATCTATAGATGGGACTTCATGTCTGAAGCTGGTGTCGGTAATCCCTTACAGTAGGTTATCGTACTCATGAAAACTACTCTACCAGAATATTAGATATTTTGCAACCAAATTTATCAGCATGTGTCCCCAATGGATTAAGCGTCCCATAAAAATCTGGAGATTAATGCCACAATTCTAGATTTTTCTAGAAATTAAACTAGAATCTGAGTATGCTGGATTTACTTGGTTGACACTCCTCGCTCGTCATAGACGAGGATTCTCCAGTTTTTCTGCCGTATTTGCTGGATTTCCGTTTGTCAGACGATTACTCGTCTCTAGGCGATGGTTCCTGGACTCCACCCACAAGGGATCGATATCTTCCAAGGCATAACTTTCCCGCAGTCCGCAGGTAGGATCAGTTGCAAATGACGCTGTTTGATTCTATTATAACATTATTGACGCCTGTTAAAACAGGCCGTGTCGCGCTTCCTCCATGCCATAAATTGACATGGCTCCCGCGCTCCCGAATTACTTTAGGTGGTTCGCGATACTCAAAACCTAATACCTGCTTGTCAAATAAAAAAGCCAGATGATTAAAGTTGAGCATCTAACCAAAAGCTACGGCTCTACCTCAGCTATTGAGGATATTAGCTTCACCGTGGAGCCTGGGGAAATTATGGGGTTCCTGGGACCGAATGGAGCCGGAAAAACTACAACCATGCGGATTTTAGCTGGATATTTACCAGCTAACAGTGGCACAGCTTCCGTTGCTGGCCACGAAGTTCATGAAGATTGTATGGCAGTGCGCCGTCGGATAGGTTATTTACCGGAGACACCACCTTTGTATCCGGAAATGACCGTAGAGGAATTTCTGCGTTTTGTGGCAGCGATTAAGGGAGTCAAAAGGTCTAATCTCACCAGCAAGGTACACTCATCCCTAGAACGCTGCAATCTTACAGAAAAGCGACAAGTGCTAATTGGCAAGCTTTCCAAAGGTTACAGGCAGCGAATCGGCATTGCCCAGGCAATTGTCCACGATCCCCCAGTAATTATTCTAGATGAACCAACTGTTGGTCTCGATCCACGGCAAATCATCGAGGTTCGTAATTTAATTAGGAGCCTCGCTAGAGAGCATACAATTATCCTCTCGACTCATATTTTACCAGAGGTCAGCATGACCTGTAGTCGTGTGACCATTATCAATAAGGGTCGTGTCGTAGCTACCAATAGCCTCGACAACCTGATGGCTCAGCTAGCTGGAGGCTCCGGCTATGAACTGGAGGTAGAGGGCAATCCCCTAGTTATCAAACAAATGCTGAAAATTGTGCCTGGAGTCCGGATTGTCGAGGCAGTTCCAGGGGATAATTTACCATCAGAGCGCTCTTTAATCCGGGTGATATCAGAACCGGGAGCGGAACCCGGTCGGGATATTGCTAGTGTTATAGTTGGGGCTGGACTAGGTTTGTATGAGATGCGACGCACTTTAGTTAGTCTTGAAGACGTCTTTTTAGACCTAACCCTTGAAGATAAAGCCGTTGGCACTGACGAAACTTTGAACAAGCCGGATAATTTGAAAAGGCAAAAGTCTCAGGAAAAATGAACGTCATAATTAGTAACATATTAGCGATTTATCGCAAAGAATTGCAGGGCTATTTTGCTGCACCACTGGCTTATATAGTCGCAAGTTTTTTCTGGCTGATAGGTGGATTGTTCTTATGGTGGATTTTATTTTCACCAGATGGCATAATTCAGCAAGTTGCTTTCAGAGACTTGCACAGCCAACAGGGTACACCCTTGCCGCCTGTTGATGTTCCCTACGAGTTTATGCGGTCTTACTTAGGCGTCATGGGGTCGCTGGCATTGTTTGTTTTACCGATGCTGTCAATGGGGCTTTATTCTGAGGAGCGCAAGCGGGGTACTCTAGAGCTATTGGCAACGTCGCCGATTACTAACTGGGCGGTGGCACTAGGAAAACTCCTGGGGGTGTTAACGTTTTTTATCACCATGATGGTGCCGTTGATGGCGTGTGAAGCGATCGCTCTAAGTGCCTCAAAACCCCCGATTCAACCTTTTATACCGATACTAGCTAATGGGGGATTGCTCTTGCTAGCAGCAGCCGTGCTATCTTTAGG
>CASBRB010000288.1 GCA_949127975.1 Oscillatoriales cyanobacterium PMM_0019
CGCCTTCATATTAAGAAATATTAAGTTTTCAAAAAAATTTGGTTCCTACCCGACTTTTTTACTTTTGGTGGCTATACTTGCAGTAAAAGCTGGAAAAAGTATATATATGGCTGTTTGTCTTTGCTGTTTTTACCCGTTACTCCGCTGTGCCAGCCGTGGAAGATTTTACTGCTTGTGCAGCCATTGCCGTGAGGAAATGCCTTTTCTGGAAGCTAGCTTTAACGAGCGCAGCCAGTGGCAGTTGGATAGATCGATAGGTTTGAAGAGGAGGAGAAGCTTTTACCCAGGTTAAGGATATTTGATGAACAGGAGTCAGGAGTCAGGAGTCAGGAGTCAGGAGGAATCAGTGTTCATCTGCGTTCATCTGCGTTCATCTGCGGCAAGCAAACTCATTAATAAGTATTTTTTAGGCTTAACTAGCGAAAACATATGATTAACCAATCATTGCATTCTCCACTCAATGAGGCAATTGTTCGCCACCTGTTAACAGTTGCTTCTAACTCCCATATAACGGATGTCATCGCTCAGATGAGTCAGGCACAAGCTCAGTGTCTGTTGCCCGAAAAGCAACCATTGTCGGACTCAAGCATCATAGGCGAGATCCGATGTAGTTGTGTTTTGGTTGTAGAAAAATCAGAGTTAGTGGGGGTATTTACTGAGCGAGATGTGGTACGTCTGGCGGCTGAAAACTTGGAATTAGCAGGAGTCATAATTGGTGACGTGATGAAGCGGAGCACCTTTACCCTGAAAGAATCCGATTTGCAGGATATTTCCACCGTGCTAAACCTATTTCGTCAGCATCGGATTCACCACGTACCGATTTTGGATGGGAACAGTCAAATATTAGGTATCGTGACCCCCGAAACGATTAGCCAAGCACTGCAACCAACCAATATCCTAAAGATGCGGATTGTCCTAGAGGTGATGACTACCCAGTTTATTCATGCAAAAAGAACGGCACCAGTGCTAAATTTAGCCCAGTTGATGGCAGCTCATGAGGCTAATTATGTTGTGATTACGGAATCAAACCCCTCAGGCGATCTGCTCCCTGTAGGTATCGTCACTGCGCGAGATCTGGTAAAGTTTCAAACTCTGGGGCTTGATTGGTTACATACGCAGGCGGAAACGGTGATGACTTCAGTGTTGTTCTGTCTGCGTCCTGATGATTCACTGTTGGTAGCAGCTCAACAAATGCAGCAGCGACGCTTACAGCAATTAATTGTGTCTGGGAGTCGGGGAGAACTGATAGGAATTGTTACCCCAACTGATTTACTGGAAGCGCTAGACGCAATGTTAATGTACAGTACCATTGCTACCTTGCAGCTATCAGTCTCTCAACAGTTAACTGAACAAAGTGAGCTGTTGCAACAGGGTAATACTGAACTGAAAAAAGAAGTAATTAGAACCCAGGATCAATTGCAAGCTCTTTTTAAGCGCGATCGCCTAATATCCAACATTGCCGAGCGCATTCATCAATCCCTTTCTTTAGATGAAACTCTCAAAACCACTGTCCAAGAAGTACAGCAATTGCTTGACTGTAACCGAGTTTTGATCTATAAGTTTTTACCGGATAGGACTGGCATCGTGGTTACGGAGGCAGTAGTCGGAGACTTTCCTAGTATCCTAAAAAAATCCTTCTCTGCGGAAGTCTTTCCCCAGGAGTATTATCAGCTATATAGTCAAGGACGGATTCGGGCTATTGACGACGTAGAAAATGGTAAGCTGTCACATTGCATGATTGAATTTATGCAAGAGTTGGAGGCGAAGTCAAAACTGATAGTTCCCATTATTCAGGAAGAAAAACTCTGGGGACTTCTGGTTGCCCATCAGTGCTCGCAACCACGGCAATGGCTGCCACTAGAAATTGATTTACTAGAGCAACTAGCAACCCATATTGCGATCGCTCTCAAGCAAGCCTCACTCTACGAGCAGGCTCAAACCGAACTGCTAGAACGAAAGCAGGGGCAGGCTCTGCTTGAGAAGTCTAATTCTCTACTATGCGCCACCCTTGACTCAACTGCTGACGGTATTCTCGTGGTGGATAATTGTGGAAAGATACAGAGTTTTAACAAAAAATTTGTCGATATGTGGGGTATCCCGGAGTCAGTGTTAAATGCACGGGATCACAATGAACTGCTGGCAGTAATCATGGATCAGTTGAAACATCCTGAAGAATTTATTAGAAAAGCCAGGGAAATGTACAGCCATCCGGATGCCGAGAGGTACGACTTGTTGGAATTTCAGGATGGTAGATATTTCGAGCGCTACTCGCACCCTCAGCGCCTGGGAGGACAAAACGTTGGCATAGCGATCGGTTTTCGTGACATAACCGAGCAAAAGTTGGCAGCAGTGGCACTGCAAAAGGCTCACGATCTCTTAGAAATCAAGGTGGAGGAGCGTACAGCCCAATTAAAACATACCAACGAGGAATTAACGAATGAGATTGAGGTGCATAAGAGAGCACAAGCAGAACTGTTGGAGCGCGAGCTACAAGCCGCTTTAAATGCGGATATTGGTATTGCTCTTACCCAAAGCGACACTTTACTGGACGTACTGCGACAGTGTGCTGAGGCTCTAGTCCAACACCTAAATTCAGCATTGGCTCGCATCTGGACGCTCAACCAGGATGAGAACGTGCTGGAGTTGCAAGCTTCAGCAGGTATTTACACCCACATCAATGGCACCCATCAGCGGATACCCGTTGGTAAGTGCAAAATCAGTCTGTGTGTGATAGAACGCCAACCGCAACTAACCAACACGCTCATTGGCGATCCCCTCGTCCACGATCAAGAATGGGTGACACGGGAGGGAATGGTTGCCTTTGCAGGCTACCCCTTGATTATCGAGGAGCGGGTGGTGGCTGTAATGGCAATATTTGCACGCCAATCCCTTACCCATGCCACCATACAAGCAATGGCATCGGTGGCACATGGTATAGCCTTGGGCATCAAACGCAATCAGGCGGAAGCAGAAATTCGCCAGAATCTGGAAAAAGAGCAAGAACTCAACGAACTAAAATCTCGCTTTATTTCAATGGCATCTCACGAGTTCCGCACCCCTCTGGCAACGATTTTACTCTCCAGCGATATACTCAACCGTTACGACGATAAAATCAGTAAGGATAAAAAGCTGCAAAGGATAAATCACATTCAAACAGCAGTCAAAAAAATGACTCAGTTGTTGGATGATGTTCTGGTGATTGGGAAAGGGTCAGCAGGACGCATTGAATTCAAGCCATTTTTGCTCGATATAGAACCAGTGTGCCGAAATCTTTTAGAAGAAATCTCTCTGATCGCTGGTTCTAAGCACAACTGTAATTTTATATGTCAGCCACAAAATACACTGGTTGAGATGGATGAAAAGCTGATTCGGCAAATACTCACCAACTTGCTCTCTAATGCTGTGAAGTACTCTAGGGAAGAAGGCACTGTTCACCTGGAGCTACATTGTGAAACTAATCAGACTATTTTTAAGATTCGAGACGAAGGAATTGGTATTCCAGAATCAGATCGATCGCGCTTATTTGAGGCATTTCATCGAGCCAGTAACGTAGGCACTATCTCTGGCACTGGGCTAGGGCTGGCTATTGTCAAGAATGCTGTAGACTTACATGGCGGTAAAATCACTGTTGATAGTATACTGGATGTGGGGACAACCTTCACAGTTTGGATTCCCACATCGGAGCAACGTCAGCACCCCGCTCTTTAGAGACGGGGCTTCGTGCCTCTAACTTTAGATAGCTGACCCGCCTAAGTCCCAGCAATGGGGAAACTACGTTATCGGCAAGTGTTTAATTTCCTACCTTAGAATGCGACGCCAGTTCCATGCTCTAGAACCCGATCATTAAACAGTCCTACGAGGGGCAAGACAGTGTGATTGGGGTAGTACCGACCGATAACTTTGGCTAGGCGAACTTTACATCGTGCAGGATAGGGCGTTTCCGGCTAACAAATCAGGAATGGGTAGAAACTGCACCTCTTTCTACTCTCCCCGAAAGGGAACGGCTAATAAATTAGCCGTGTCGTGTTTCATCCGTGGGCTAAAGCCACACGGTATCCACACTCCCGGACTTTTTTAGATGAATGATAACTTATTTCCTATCGTTGGTATAGGAGCCTCTGCCGGTGGATTGGAAGCCTTCACACAACTGCTTAGGAACCTACCGAACGATACTGGCATGGGATTTGTGCTGATTCAGCATCTAGCACCCTATACTAAGAGCCTGTTGAGCGAGATTCTGGGCAGAATCACTCAGATGCCAGTTTTAGAAGTTACAGATGGTATGTCAGTGGAACAAAACCACGTCTACGTCATTCCACCCAACAAGAAGATGGTCATTTCCCAAGGTGTGCTAAAACTTACGCCTCGCGAGTATACTAATGGGAAACATATGCCGGTCGATTCTTTATTTTTTTCCTTAGCGTCAGATAGGGGGAGTAAAGCGATTGGAGTGGTTCTCTCAGGGGGCGATGGAGATGGCACATTGGGACTCGAAACAATCAAGGCAGAGGGTGGGATTACCTTTGCTCAGTCTGAAGAATCGGCAAAAGTCGATAGTATGCCCCATACCGCTGCGGCGACTGGAATTGTGGATTTCATCCTGCCCCCTGAAGAAATCGCCCTAGAAATTGTCAGGATAAGCCACCATGCCTATATCACCCCCCCTACACCTACAAAAACAGCTATTGAGGTACTACCAGTTGAGGAGGATAACCTCCTCAAAATCTTTACAATGCTGGGAACAGCCACGGGTGTTGACTTTACCTATTACAAGGAACCCACCTTACTGAGGCGAGTTGAGCGGCGCATGGTTGTGCACAAGTTATCAAGCCTGGAGGATTACGTCAGTTATCTCCAAGACAACCCCACTGAAGTGGCAGCTTTGTTTAAGGATGTATTGATCCATGTCACAAGTTTTTTCCGAGATCCTGAAGCATTTGAAGCCTTAAAAAGCGAAGTATTTCCCCGTTTTATGCTTAATAAATCCCCAACGGAGCCTATCCGAATCTGGGTTCCGGGGTGTTCCACTGGTGAGGAAGTCTACTCTATTGCCATCTGCTTAGTGGAGTTTTTAGAGGATTTATCTCAAGCAGAGGAGGAGGGATTGCCACCGGACTCTATAGCTCCAAACGCAAGCGGGGCAGGGGAGAGGAAAAAGCCAAAATATAAAACAGCCATACCCTCGATCAAGATTTTTGCCACAGATATTAGTGATACCGCAATTGAAAAAGCTCGCGCAGGTATATACACAACCAGTCAGACGCTGAATGTCGAGCCGGAACGTCTACAACGCTTCTTTATCCAGGTAGAAGACGGCTATAGTATCAGCAAACGTATCCGCGAACTGTGTATCTTCGCCAAGCAAAACCTGAGCCAAGATCCACCTTTTTATAATTTGGACTTAATCAGTTGTCGGAATGTGCTGATTTATTTGAAACCCGCTTTACAGAAGCAGGCGATGCAAATCTTCAATTACAGCCTCAATTTAACTGGCTGTCTCCTGTTAGGAACATCCGAGAGCCCGGGGGAATTTTCGGAGTTGTTTACCCCGTTGGACAAAAAGAGCAAGATTTACTCAAAAAAAATGACACCCACCCGACTGAACTTTGACTTTATCGCTAGCAATTATCCAGTAGGGAAAGTGAAGCATAACAAGAAAATTAACCCCGATATTGACTTAGTTCACGATATACAGAAAGAGGCCGATCAGATCGTCCTGAATAAATATGCGCCTGTCGGCGTGATTATCAACGATGATATGGAAATTTTTCAATTCCGGGGAGAAACCAGTCCCTATCTTAGACCTGCACCCGGAAAGCCAAGCTTCAACCTCCTAAAAATGGCTCATCAAGCCTTGCTATTAGACCTGCACTCAGCCATCCACCGGGCAAAGGAGCAGAATGTGCCTGCGATCGAGTCAGGCTTAGTGTTCCCATATAACGATCAGTTTAGAGAGGTAACAATTGAGGTCATTCCTTTTAATCTTCCCTCGACGAACGAGCGCTTCTTTTTAGTTTTATTTGAGGATGTTACCCCGTCAGATATTACTAAGTACCAGCAGAGTAAGTCCACCACTGGAAATGGAAACCATCCGGATGCAGAGCTGGAAATTATCCAGTTAAGACAGGAGCTGGCTGCCAAGAAACACGAGCTGGCTGGCATGAAGCAATATCTGCAATCCGTTATTGATGAGCACGAAACTACTAACCAAGAATTAAAAGCTGCTAATGAGGAGATACTGTCGAGCAACGAGGAGTTTCAAAGCACAAATGAGGAACTGGAAACTGCAAAAGAAGAGATTCAGGCGACCAATGAAGAACTGAACACGATCAACGAAGACCTGCGCTGTCGGAATCTCGAACTAAACCAGCTCAACGACGATCTGAATAATCTGATCGGCAGTGCCAATCTCCCCATCCTCATACTGTCAAGGGATTTGATAATCCGGCGCTTCACCCCTATGGCTGAGAAAGTCCTAAAATTAATTCCTACTGATATTGGGCGATCGCTCAGTCAGATCAGATCCAACCTTAAACTTGACAACTTAGAAGAATTGGTATTAGAAGTTATTAATACCGTCACCGTTAAAACTCAAGAGGTGCAAGGTATTGACGATCATTGGTATGATATGCGGATACGACCCTATACAACTACAGAAAATTGTATTGATGGTGCAGTCATTGTCTTGGTTGATATTGAAGAACTCAAACAGAGCGAACAGCAGCTAAAAGCAGCCCGTGATTACTCTGAAAGCATGGTGAGAACAGTGCGACACCCCTTGGTGGTTGTGGATGCCGACTTAAAAGTGAAAACAGCGAATCCGGCTTTCTATCAGACTTTCCGGGTAAATCCTTTCTTCACAGAGCAACACAGCATCTTCGAGCTAGGGAATGGGCAGTGGAACATTCCCGCTCTGCACGAGCTGCTGTCAGAAGTTATACCCAAAGACAGGGAAATCCAAAATTTTGAGGTTAATCATGCATTTGAGGAAATCGGACTCAAGACAATTCTGCTCAATGCCTGTAAAATACCTCAAGAAGGCGATGAAATAAAGCTGATGCTCCTCGCCATTGAGGACATAACTGAGCGTAAGCAGTTGGAAGATGAACGCACCCAGTTACTGTCTCAGGAGCAGTCAGCCCGCGCCGAAGCTGAGGCGGCTAACCTAGCTAAGGATGAGTTTTTATCAGTTTTATCTCACGAACTACGCACCCCGCTTGCTGCCATGCTCATGTGGGCTCAGCTACTCCGCACCCGGAAGTTTGACGACGCCAAAACTACTCGTGCTCTTGAGATGATCGAACGCAGTGCCAAGTCGCAAAACCAGTTGATTGAGGAGCTGTTAGATGTCTCACGCATTACGACAGGCAAACTCCACCTTAAGCCATGCTCGATCGATCTGGGAAATGTCATTCAGGCAGCTATTGATATCATACGCCTGGCTGCTGAAGCTAAAAACATTAAAATTGAATACATCCCTAACCCAACGTTGGGCAAAATATGGGGCGATCCTCACCGCTTGCAGCAGGTGATGTGGAATCTACTCTCTAACGCGATTAAGTTTACTCCTAATGGGGGACGAGTTGAAGTCCAACTTAAGCGTATTGACGACTACGCCTGTGTTCGAGTCAGGGACACGGGGAGTGGCATCAGCGCCGAGTTTCTACCATTCGTCTTTGAACGCTTTCGTCAGGCTGATAGCACCAGCACGCGATCGCACGGTGGACTCGGACTTGGACTGACAATTGTACGTCATTTGGTAGAATTACACGGTGGCAATGTTCGCGCCGAAAGTCTGGGTGAAGGTCAAGGAACTACCATGATCGTTAGGCTGCCACTCCAAGCCATCCCGTCAGCAGTTTCTCCGAGTAGAGGTGAGCCTTTGGCTCCGACTTCCAGACTTTCTGTGACATTGTCTGAACCCCCGACGCTTAGGGGCTTGCGGGTACTCGTGGTTGATGACGATGCCCAAATGCTAGAGGTTCTGAAGACGGCGCTCGGACATTACGGAGCTGAAGTTACGGCTCACGCATCAGCTCATGAGGCAATGGCAGCGCTCACGGCTTCTGCTGGAATGTATGATGTTCTCTTGTCTGATATTGCCATGCCAGAAGAAGACGGCTATGCGTTCATCCGTCAGGTGAGAGCTATGGGTGCAGAGCTTGGGGGAGATATTCCCGCTGCAGCACTGACGGCGTATGTCAGGAATGAGGATCGGGATGAGGCTCTATCGGCAGGTTTCCAAATGCATATCGGTAAACCTATCGAACCAGAACAACTGGCATTTAGTGTTGCTTCTCTTGCTGGAATACACTGCCATGAAAGATGAGTTATCACCCTCATCCCCCAACCCCTTCTCCCATCGAGGGAGAAGGGGAGAAAGACTACATATAGCGGTGCGTAGGGGCAATCCCCCTGTGGTTGCCCCTATATATGCTCGTAGTTATCACCCTCATCCCCCAACCCCTTCTCCCATCAAGGGAGAAGGGGAGAAAGACTACATATAGCCCACATTCCGCACCCTCACAAGGGTAGGTTTTTAATATTTGGGTCTTTCTAAGACAAGGAAGACTTCTTTGAGGGGGTAGATGGGGAAGATTTGTGTCTCGTTTCACATGAAAATATTAAATTACCATACGTGGCATAATGAAATGATACCTTCTTCGTGGGAGGCAATACACCTAAAGAAGTCCGGGAGCATGGTAGCCCCCGTGTTTTAACCGGGGGCGGAAATGCGACTCGCCTAATTTATTAGGCGTCAATATTATTAAATTTTGTAACAAACCCCTTGTCTACATCCTAAGATTTTAGTAACATATTTATATAATTGTGCGTTATGCACTTAAAAATCACTGCCATAACCAAACTCTTAGAGCTGAAATTGCTGAAGGGTTGGCGTAAATATTGTCGAGATCAATTGAAATCGACAACCGTTATCAGGATGGTCTTTTCATAGAATCTATTTAGATTCTCCGGACGAGCAGTTCCGGCGGGCGATGAAAAGGCAATATCATCATTAAACTGCGAGCGAGTAGGCGCGGCCTCTCATCAGGTGGCTGATTCCCCCTCAGAGCAGTTCGCCCCATAGCCGAGGATTGTCCAGCCAGATAGCCATTCCGCAAGGTTTAGGGCGAAAAGCACCAAGCCAACTCCTGGCCCGAATCCTCGTCTCCTTTAGATCGGGGAGAGGCTCAAAGTATGCCAGCATTGCCTACGGGTGATAGTTCCATTAGTTTTCATCTAGTGGATGCTCCGTTATTTCTTTTTGATTGACTTGGCTTGATTTAGCATTGAAGATATTTTTGATAACTTCGTGAAAGTTGTTGAACTCAGGAGGAAATACTTTAGCGTTAGGGTTGCGACGATTAAGTACTAGCTCTCTAAGGGCTTCGTCGTCAGCAGGATGAGATAAAACGTATTTTTTCAAGTCTGGACGAGACATTTGTTTAAAGTCAGGTTTCATTGAACTGCTCCGAAATTCTTAGGCATTATTAGGCAAAGAACTCGGTGATTCGCTCTCCGTTGATACAGGTTGCCCTGTGCAACTGGAGTCCTGGCTGCACAGACTCAGCCGACGACGCTGACGTTCTAACAGGATGGACTTCACTTTTTGATAGGTCGTCCAACGACTAATCTCCGGATCGTTAAGTCTTGCTAGTACGTTCCGCGCTGCGTTCATATCTGCATGCAATACCACCCTGCACTCTGTACAGTAAAACGCATCCCCCTGACGATCCCCTAGAGAACCACAGCAGGAACACGCTTGCGAGGTATATGCAGCGTTAACCAGAACTACCGACGCACCGCGTCGGGGAGATACTTGTTCGAGGGCATCAGCCATCAGTCCTTTTACCCAACCTGATAACCGACGATTTGTATCCTTACCTCGATTCTTTTTTGCCTTAATTGGCACTGCCAAATCTTCACAAACAATTTCTTTGGCTTTATCTAAAACTGAGTGAGTGCCTTGATAAATTTTGGTTTTTACCTTGGCAGTATGTTTAATGCGACGGCGCTCTAATTTGTTTCGTCCTAGATTATTTAGCTTTATCCGATGTCGTTTACTCTTGTTAGATTTCTTGGCAATTGCTTCTATCTTTTGACGATGCTGATATTTGACCTTGAGGTAGTCAGACTCAGCTGTCAGCAGATCACCCAATCCCTCACCGTGAGCCTCACCATCAGAATCTACAAAAGCTTCTGTGTAACCTTTATCAATGCCTATTATGGCTTGACCACATGGCGATGTATTGCAACCACATTTTGACGGTTCTACTGTATAATGTACTTCTACCCGACCATTTCTAAGCAGCAGCCTTATAGTACCTTTTATGGGGTATGTCGTGTTAAGCGGAATCGCTATCCGTTGACGAGGTATCAGACTCGTCACTTTTATCCAACACTTACCACCATGCTTAAACCACTTGTAACATTGGGAATCTAGGATTATTTGATTTTTTACCTGAGTGTGTCCATGTTTAAAATGTTTACGCATTACACGACGCAAGTATGAATCATTAATCCATGTCCCATTCTGAAGAGATGACCACAGTTTTATTCTCGTCTCTTCATCTGATGTCCGTCGATAAACTGCTGCTTTTGCTTTGGCTATGGCGGCAGCACGGTATAACTCAATATCTGCAAAAACATCTCTGAGGGTTTCTTTCCACAGTCTGGCAGGTACATCAAACTGACGTTTTGATACTAACCAGCTATCCCTCACCGCACGATGATTAGTCCTCACACCTTGCAGGCTGCCATATTTATCCCACACTTCAGTTCGCAAGCGCCCTAGCCTCGACGCTATTTCCTCTAGCGCGGCTAGTTTTGAGGCAGTTATATTCTGACTGTATGCGATGCGGGTGACTATCATGCTGGCACAGCTGACTCAAGGTCGCA
>CASBRB010000289.1 GCA_949127975.1 Oscillatoriales cyanobacterium PMM_0019
ATATTCCGCACCTGGAGGTCTTCGACTGCTATCAAGTCGCTAGACTGAATGACGCACCTTGCCAATTTTACAACAAAGTCTTTACGTCGCCTCTCAACCTTGAGGTGCTTTCTACCTAACCGATTTCTGGCTTTACTTCTATTTTTAGAACCCTTGGCTTTCCTGGAGAGTTGACGGTGCGCCATCTTTAGGGCTCGTTCGCTTTTTCTTAAAAAGCGGGGGTTTTCTATTTGATTGCCATCAGAATCGGTGTAGAAATGGTTTAACCCAACATCTAACCCTAACATCTTGCCTGTTAACTCATGAGTCTCAGTCCTCTCGCTAGCAATACAAAACTGTGCATAGTATCCGTCAGAACGACGAACTATCCTAACTCGCTTAATTTGGTCTATCTGGTAAAAGTGTAAATCTCTAGTTCCCCAGAGTTTAAAAGTACCAGCAGCAAAATTATCGGTAAAAGTGATAGTTCTTCTATCTGATGAAAGCTTCCAACCAGATGTCTTATACTCTACAGATATTCTGGTCTGTAGTTTCTTGAACTTTGGGTAACCCTTTTTTCCTGGGAGCTTCTTCTTGCAATTGTCAAAAAACCTTGATATGGATAACCAAGCTCTCTCTGCCATTGCCTGACGTGCCATTGAGTTTAATTTTTTCACCCAAGGAAACTCAGGATTGTCAGCTAACACCTTGCAATACTTATTGAGATCCATGCCATTTACGCCGGGAGTATCCATCCAATACCGCAAAGCCTTATTACGAACAAAAAGCCCCGCCCGCAATATCTCATCGAGAATGTCGTACTGTGCCTCAGTTCCTTTTAGCTTTGCTTCGTAAACTAGCATTTTATCAAAGTACTACACTATAGTTATTATAGCATGGATTTGTCAAGGTTGGGTACTTGATGTACCCAACCTTGACCCGCCTCTCATCCCCCGAAGAGCAGATATAGCGGGGGTCTTCCCGGCGGATAGATAAGTCCATCCAGGTCGTGGTTAATTTCTGATAACTCCTGGGAGATGGCAGACAACTCACGCAGCTTTTGGTCAACATTGGTTTGCCCTTTCTGCTTCTCTACCAAAATAGACTCTACTTGCTCGCGAACTCCTTGAATTTCTTTGGCAAGCTCTCGATCGACAGCTTGGCGTATATCATCAAGTTTATATCCGATCGTTTCAGCAATTTCCTCAGAACGCTGATAAGCTGATGAGCGTATTTCCTCAACGTACTTCTTACCTACAGATTTCTTAATCTTTTCGTTAGTCGCATTAATTCTCATTAATCCTTGAGCGAAACCCCCAGCAAGTATGGCTGGAATTAATATCAAAGGATTGAAACCTGCAACAACGTGAACGCCAGTGACAATGGCTATATGGATGGCTATACTCTTCAGCACCTCTTGATAACCAAATGCCGCACCCATTGCTGCCGATACAATATCTCCCCCTGCTAAAACATAACCTCCCACGGCTGCAAGTATTCTTTCAAGTATATGGGTATCCTGCATTTCAACAGACAATTTTGTTATAGACTTACCCTCTAATTCAAAGCGTAACTTATCTACCTCATATCCAAACCTGACCGCTCTATCATCAAGTTCACGGATGAGATCTTCTAATCGGCTTGTCAAAAATGGCTGTAGCGTGTCGCGCTGCCAAATAGCGTTTTCAGCCTCGACTTTACTGTAAAGATACTCACTCAACTCATCGACTACTCTGGTTACAGCGCTTTGCATATTAACTACATCAACCAACTCAAAAGGTTTTTTTAGTTGGTACGAGTCTACCCATTCTTCAATATGTCCAGCAATCTCTTGATAAAAATTTCGGGCTTTTTGCCTGACTAGATCTTTTATGTCATCGCGAAAATTAGATATTCGCTGGACTATATTTTTGCGAGTATTTTCAAGCTGTTGCAGTGGTTCCTGAGCAGCCTCATATCTTTTTTCTAAAGTCCTCAAGTCTGTTTGAAGTAAATCCTGTCGCTCAGGAATAATCCGGCTAGCTTCCCGAATTGCCCATTTGAGCTTATTAGCTGGCTGTAGAATTTTAATTTTTCCTCTTTGAGTTGTCAAGAAATTTTCCAGTTCTCTCTCTATTTGGAGTATGCCTGATTTTTCGACACGATCGTCATCTTCATCTAGCCTACCCTCTAAAGCCTCGAAAGCACTAATAAAAAATACTCCCTCCTTACCAAGCTTCGTGCGAGGTGCTAATTTAGAAATGCCAAATTCTCTAATCCTATCTTGCTCCTTCCGTCTAATTAGATCGAACCGATTGCAGATGAAGAAAATATCTTCATGACCAATATCTCTGAGATTGTTGTCAATAAAACTCAGTTCAGACTGAGAAGCCAGAGCCTCACAGGACAGAACAAATAGGACAGCATCAACAGTTGATAAATAATCAACCGTAATCTGCCTGCGGATATCAGACTCATTTAATCCAGGAGAATCGATGATTTCCACACCATTATGACAAAGTTCCAGCGGCCAAAAAAGTTCTACCTTTTGATAGGGTGTTGTATGTATTTCGCTGACATCTTCCTTGATGACAACATATTCTTCTAGTTCTTCAATAGGAATTTCTACAGGCGGCTTAACTAAACCATCTTCATTTTTAGCGAAATGGAGTAATACTTTTGGAGCCTCGCCCCATTTCACCTCATTAATGATGGCAGTGCAAGGGGTGGCATAGGCAGGCAAAACTTCTTCACCCAGAAGAGCATTGATAAAGGTGCTTTTACCTCGTTTAAACTCCCCGACAACCAGAACTTTAAAATTGTTTGTTAAAACACGCTCCTCTAAATCCTGAATGGTTGACTCCCAGCCTGTCATATTCAGGGAGTGCAATACAGCTTTTTGTCGCTGAATCAAAGAAATAAGAGTATTACGCTTCTGCTGAAAGGCTTTAAATTGTGGATGGGCTTCTGGGTTGGATTGTTTTACCGCCAACACGTTATAAATCTCCTTAAGTACGTTATTGATATCGGTAGCGGTAGCGGGGCGTTGTTCGACTTCTTCCCGTACCATATTATCTAAGAGATTAGCAAGAACTGGACTTACTTGAGCGATCGTGCGCCAGTGTAATTCCCCAGTTTTCCTATCTACTAACTGCGAAGGCTCCTTACCTGTTAGCAAGTGAATGCAAGTTCTACCGAGGGCATAAAAATCGGCAGCAGCGCCAACAGCAGTTCCGGCAATTTGTTCTGGTGGACTATAACCCTCAGACAATAACCGTGTTGAGGTAGACTGAGAATTAAACTGAACTTCGCCAATTTGTTTAGCACCACCAAAATCAATCACCACCACCTGCCCTGTTTCCTGACGTAGCATCAAGTTAGAGGGTTTAAGATCCCGATGAATAATCTGACGGCGGTGCAACTCCTCCAAAATATCCACAACCTGCTTGAGCCATTGCAGCACTAATGCCTCTGGACATCCTTGAGGATGCTCCTTGAGGATATCTTCTAGAGTTTGTCCATTGATTTTTTCCATTACCAGACAAGGCAGCTCTCGCTGGCTCATCCTTCCCAGGTTCACCTGAAAATAGCCATCTGGCTCGACTCTGGGCACTCCCGGATGATGCAAACTCTTCAAAACGGCAGCCTCTTGCTCAAACAGCTCCAAAGCTTTAGGTAAAGTTGCCACCAACACCTTCAGTACTCGTTCAGTGTTAGTCTCTAGGTCGTAGACTGTGTAGATAGTGGCAAATCCCCCTTTCCCTAGAGGCTCCAGAGGAAGGTAGCGGTTGTTTAGCCGCAAAGGTGCCCCACAATGCTGGCAAAAGTTGTTACCCCAAGTCGTCTGGCGATTAGGACTTGGGCAATCTGGATTGATGCAGTGGACATGAGGCGAAGCAGACAGAGGCATTACCATAAAGTATAATATTTATCTAGTATAGACCGAGAAGCTCAAAACCACCGCGATAAATCCTCTCGATAATTAAAATAGTGTAGGAGTGTAATTAACTGATGGGAAGTTACTGGATTCCTATGAAACTTAAACCTGACGTATCCCGCGATCAGGTTATAGAACTAATTGATATTCAAGCCAAATCCTTCCAGGCTAACCCTAAGTTATTCGCATAGCTTCATGGTAGATAGCTTCATAACTTTCAGGCGTTGGAATGTAACCAATCCATATTCCCAAGGTTTCTTTCTGTTGTTGAGGAATATGAAATATCTCGATCGAATAGGCAGGATGCAAGGGGAAATGCTTGTCTCCTGCCTACGTTGTCTCAGTTTTAGCTGGTTGTGGCATCGCCTTAATTAATTAAGATTATGGCTGTTAATCAGCACTTAACAGATCCTCTACATCAGGTGCTGTAGATTTTCCTGCTATCATTTCTTCAAAAAAATGATTGAGTGGCTTTGTTCTACTCACTTGGTTTAAAAAAATTGTTTCGTTACTATATTGTTCAATAACTTTTCCAGCTTGTCTTTTTTCATTTGAACCCGGAGCGCAAAAATTAATATCTCTATCACGAAAAGTTAATAAATACAATAAAGCTAAAAAAGCATTTTTCTTATAATCAACATTTAAATTGCTACGGTGGCTATCTAAATGTTCTAAAATTACATAATAATGGTTTTGGTAATTCAGTAAAGAGTTGGTGGTGTTAAAATTGTAGTACCACAACAAAATTCTTCCATATCCCCACATATATTTTTCATGTTTATAATAATCGCTAAACCAACTAAAGTATTGTTTTTGTAATTCTTCGCTCGTTGCTACTCTAGCAAGACACTGGAAATACTCTTGAGCTATATCTACTCTCGTTGTAATGATTTGATTAACAAGCCTTCTATCGAATAAGTTTTCAATTGATAAATATGTTGCAAATTTGTAGGTTTTACCTATAAACATGATGGTTTGTTTAAGTAAAGTGAGCTGCTCACCATCAGGCGTTCTTTCCCGATTAACAAATTGAATTACAATTTTTTGCACTAATTGATGAAGACGATTTTGCTGAAATGCGTTTGCCCATCTAGTTACTACTGGATTTTTATCTGAGGTATCAACGGATTGCAGTAAATCGATATTACCTTTTGTGCTATGTAGGATTCTTCTACTATTCTTAACTAAATTATTTACATTTCTATAGTTGATTTCTATTTTAAATACTTCTCTCCTAATCTGTGATAGGTATGATTCAAACTGTTCTAATTCATTGTTCCTATTTAACAGTCGTGTGATTTGCTCTAAGGATTTTTGCTGACGTGTTTTATTTATTTTTTCTGGCGGAATATATGTATATTTTTGGCGCTCTTTTAAAGCAGTATCTATCCTATATTTGCCTTCTCTGTCTGTAACTCTCAATTCTGGTAACGAACCTGGTTTAAGTTTAAATTCTATCCGAATTTCAAGATCTTCCTTTCCCTGATAGTTTTGAATTTCGATGCTGTAATCTTGGGGAATATCATTTATACGGTAGTCTTCGCCATTAACCTGGATAGGCAATCTGGCTGTTGTCGTTCCCTGCCGTATCCAAAAATAACCCTGAGCATTCCTGGGATTGCGCCCTATCAACTCTGTGGCTCTCCCTTCATAAGAAATATTATCTTCCTGATTAGATATTTCAATCCATTGTAGTTCATTTGAAATAGCGACTCCAAACTTGAGGGCATCTAGATAAATTCCAAACAAAGGAAACTCGTTCTGATTTCTGTATTGCCAAATTTTGGAAAATTCTTGTGTAGCTGGGTTAAGACAGAGAAACTCCGTCAGCTCCCGCTGAATATTAGGAAAGAAATTGTAGTGGCTGATAAACACAAATTTATATTCACGATGATCCCTAGCAAGGTTATTGAAAATTTGAGGATTAATCTGCCTGATTACCATATCCTGGATTTGGCTTAAATCAATGGTAACTTGCTTGTAATAAATCTGGTTTTGGTGGAGAATTTCAATAATTAGCTCAATGTAATTTTCTTGGGTATAAGGTTGGATTACCTGAAAAAAACAGATTTTTTGCAAATACTTAGCCAGATGGTTAATCGTATCACTATTTTCGGCTAAGGTTGGAAAATGGTCATTCAGAATCCGCTGTGCTAGTTTACTGCAAATATTATCGTATATACTTCTAGGATTGTACTCGAAGTTGATATCGATTGACTTCCTAGTGTCGAGAATTGGAACTTGATAAGCGCTACCCTCTGTGGTTGATGGGTTAATGGGAATCAATCGCTCAATACCAAAGCTATCCAAATCTACAAAAACAAGCGGCACGTTTAAGTTATGGTTAGAAATTTCATGATAATGATTCCAGTAATGGTAGGCACTGCTGTATAAGTAGCCGTCTTGATATTCAAGAATATTGCTCATACTCAGCGTCATCAAGTCCATCGTATCGCGGATGATGACTAACCGCTGCTTGTCTCCTCCGGGTAATTCAGTACCAATACTACGAGTTGGCAAACTGTCTGGATTAACTTCTAAACATGAAGGGCGGTTGGAATTCGGAATCGGTTCGGGTAGATAAGAATTTGGAGCATACTTTTGTAAAAATGCTTTGTAGGCGCGTGGGTTATTACCGTCAAACTGCTCTGACGATGCAAACAGTCGAGTATACTGGCAACATTCTATGTATGATTCTAAATTGAATAAGCGAGTCATATGAAGTATGAAGGAAGGGAGATTGGTTTAGCTACATTGCTCTTGCATTTTTTGGCGTATTGTGGTAATTTCCTGGCGATTGGTTGTTTTGTACATTAAGTCAGTCAGGGATAAGTAGCTGTTACTGAAGTCAAAATTAATGCCACCGATGTAGGCAACGCTATCTCCGAGTAGGGTAACTTTGGCATGTAGATGGTTGATGCCTTGTATGTTTAGCGTTGACTGGCTGGGCGCGACTTGATTACAAACGAAGACGCAAGTATCTGATAGCAGGAGTAGACGCTCGATTTGCGGCGTTGGTTGGAATTGGCGAGTATAAATTTGCACCTCTCCCCTAAAAGTTGTGAGTTGTGCTATTAAATCTTGTTTGTACTGGTAGGGTGTCAGTAGGTTGGGATAACTTTCATCTTCCTGTTGAGGCGAAGGGTAAAGAGAGCGCAGACGAAACCCATCCCCGTTAATCGCGGGTAGTATCTCATCTTGGCTACTCTGATGCCAGAATCGCTGGAATAAGTTTATTAACTGGGTGTGAATGGGTGTATTCCTCCAAGCTACGCCTGCTTCTAAGTTAAAATCTAAGTTACCTCCAGTAATATTACACGAACCCAAATAGGCATATCGCTCCGATATATAAGTTTTTAAGTGAAAAGCACCGCTGCGGATGGGGATGTTGGCATTCAGCAACATTCGCAGGCAAGCTTTTTTCCGCTCGGTTGAGCGCTGATACTCTTCTCGCCATCGGTTGTTATCGGATACTCTGATATCAAGCTGCTGGATTACTCTATTGCTCAAGTCAGTTAAAATCCAAACTCTTTGCGGGAGTTGTTGAGCCTGCTGGCAGATTAACTCAGTTATTTCCTCGTCTTCTATCCGATAGCTGGAAATCAAGAGAAAGTTTTGCGCTTCGGTGATAATTCTCCTTAAATCTGAGCGACTGTTGCGCCTACTAATTAACAAACCTCTTGCTGGGGTTAAAGTTGCCTCCGGGCTCAGTTGCTCTGGTAGTGTGATAACTGGTGGGTTATAGTTGTGCTGATACTGTTGTACGAGTAATCGCGCTGATTCTGATAAGGCTGAGATATCGTCGCCACCCAGACGCAAAAAGGTAATCGCTGCTCTTAAGTCTAATGATAAATCCTCCGCTTCTATCCAAACTTGTATCTGTGGGCTGGGAGATGATGTTAGGCGAAAGCTGTTTGACTCAAGAGATTGTAGGGCAATCTGAATTTTCTCGGTTTCTGGTAATCTCTGCCATTCGTTTATAGACTCTTGCCAGATATGGTTGGCAAAAACATCAGGATGATGGGGGGATTCTAGGGTAATGTTGTAATTCCCCACCTGCTCTAAATCGCTAGTCGCCCAGGAGTTGGGAAGCTGTGGGTTATCCGGTGTCAGGATAAATGTTGCTACTTCTGGGCAAGCGAATTCATATCTGTAGGTGTTGGCTCTTTGAGCTGAGTTGGAATAAACCGGGTAAAGTAGTTTTAAGGAAGAATACTGATATAGCTCGCTTTCTCTTACCGCTCCATTGGCTTGCTGTAGTAAATTAATCAACACCGATTCGGGTAGGAAGTCTAAACCGAATGATTGTCGCAATCCTGGGAGAGCGCGTCTGTGGGTTTGAGTCGCTACCGCTTGCACTTCTCGGATTAAATCGGCTAGAGATATGGGTTGGGATTCGTTACCACTAACGAGGGTGCGGCAAAATCTACCTTGTAGTTGGAGTTGAATTTTCATGAGAAAGCCACCGTGCGCTGCTTGTGTAACTCTGGTTGAGCTAATACAGCCCGCATCGGGGAATCGGTTTGCCACCAGAAATCGTAATCGCCAAACAAAATTAGGTAGTCTTGCCCCCGCGTTAAGGCAATTTTTAGATTCTCTGGGGTAATCAGTTGGGTATCTGCACCACAACTAACAATAGCGATCGCTTTCTCTGTTCCCGCCCATTGTGCTACTGTATCAATTAAAATCTCTCCTTCCTCGCCTGTTAGTTGAGCTTTCAGCCAATCCCGCTCAGTCTCAGAAAAGGTAATAATCCCAGTTTCCCTGATTAGTTGTGGCGCGAGGCTGCGGATAAATTCTCTAATTTGCTCCCCTGCTGCCTGGTTGGGTACATCCTGCCAGATTAACCGATGCCTAAACTGGGGAGATGATAATAAATTTTTTGGGCGTAGGTTAATATCCAGCGATCGCAGATTACTCTATATATAGTTGAGCCACTTCCCCGATTGCTTGCTTCAAAATCGGGGGATTCGGGCTAGGAGGCTGATACAACTTTTCGCCCTGTACCCACCCCTGGGGTGGGTACGGCTATCTGGTCGCATTTTCCTAGCTGATTAGAGAACCGCTCTGAGGAAGAATGAGACTGCCTACTTTCGGACTCGCCTACTTGTTCGCGGTTTATTTGATATTCCTTCCATGCCTCTAAAAGGATTTGCTCCAATCCCGGATACTCATCAATAGCATCCTGCAATGAAAGTTTGTCATCCTCATTAACGTATCTACTCAGATAAGCGCTAAATAAGTCACGCTGCATCACTACTCCTGTTACATCATGATGAACTCGTTCTGACAACTTCTTCTTAATTCGTTCACCATTGAGATGAGTTTGTGACAGGGCTGTTTTCTGAGTAGAAAACTTGGTGAAACTACCGCCAGCGTTTTCAGCTTTGCGCTTTATCTCACTTTGGACAAAACTCGGAGATTTAGCAGAAATCGCTTTACCATATCGTTTCTGCCAACCTTTTACCGAGACATTCTCGGTTTTAATTTCCTTGCCATGTCTCAGAATCTCGTTAACTACCCGACGATTCTGTGATTTAGCATAGGCAGCTTTTTTACGTTCTAGTTCCCGTTTTTTACGTGCTGCCCTCTGATATCTCTTAGAATTATTCCATTTTGACTTACCTTTCTTACACTTGCCTTTCTTAATGATGGTTTTACGTCCACGTTTTCCCTCAAAGTCTGAATGGTATTTGTCAGGATTGTTAGCACGTCGAGAACGTGACATCTGACGCTGTAAGGTTTTTATCTCACGTTCAAATGTTGGTACTCCCTCTGCAAATGGTAGTAACTCAGCGTGACTATCCCCAACAAATGCTATGTTGGAGATGTTTAAATCTAACCCAATACTGCCATCAGATACATATTTCTGTGGCTTTTGATAAGGAATACCTCGTTAACTATCTGAACATACCATCGACGCTTACCATTCAATTCCCGCCACAATAACCTGACGTACTTAACTCGTGAATTTAACCCATGTTGAATAACAGGATTGTTCCAGTCAATGATTGGAGTCAGTTTTAATTTACCCCAGACTAACTGGTTATCCTTCCATCGGATACCTTGTTTATTCGTTTTACCTTCTACTGACTTAAAGCGAGTTGGTACTTTGTAGCGGACTTTCTTGGCACGTCCAAATAAAACTTGCTCACTAGCCTTGAAAGCTCTGGTAGCTAAAGTCTGCTGAGTATTTGAGTCTATAAGCTCAGATATCCACTTAGACTTATTGCGCGCCTAGCGTGGCATAGCTATGTAGGTCATATTCAGAGTACCTATAACCTTGACGTGCTGCACTAAAAGCATCACTCCGCTTTTTTTTCTGTTCTCTTGGTATTTTTTTCGCTATTTGGTATAACTCAGAGTTACGGACTAGGTTCATCCGTACCATTGCCTCATTAAGACAAGCGTTGTAAAGTTGCCGCGCAGCTTGAAACCGCGATAACAACTCTGCTTCTTGCTTACTGTCTACGATTAATGGTAGTTCTGTGATGAACGATGCTGTCTTGCTCCGAGCCAACCTTATCACCCCTAGAAAAGTTTGCACTTGCTATATTTAGGATAACCAAAGACATAGTTAATGTCAACGTACCCACTAAAATAAATACAGATGATAATCCATCTGCGGTTGAGCTAAATGTCGTTGACGCAGTTGCGTAATTATCCACTGCTGATAATTTTGCTGTTGGGAAAGTCGGAAAGGATACCCCGGTAAGTTGGCATAAGCAGCTAGGGCAGCACTATGGTGAGTTAAAACCAGCACCCGCTTTTGATGAGTAATCGCCACATTAGCTAAACTGGTGGCGATGCGAGTTTTGCCTGTAGCGGGATAACCGACAATCGCAGCAATGGCACTATTGGAGAGAGCCATATCTAACGCTACCTGCTGTTGGGCACTCAGGGAAACACCGCTTACCAAGTTGGGGAAATTCAGAGGCGCGAATTGTTGCAGGTAAACTGCACCCTCACACGCCGTTTTGATAATCAACTGAGTTGGCAGCGAAGGCGTAGCTCTGAGTTGCACCACCCTCTCCCATTGAGCTTGGGTAGTTTCGAGCGCGTCACTATACATATATATATATTGTTGCAGTTCTGCCCAAAATTGCTGCTCGCACACCCTAGCTACTCCATTGCCATCTATAGCAAGTCTAAATCATTTATAAAAATACCCTCACCCCCAACCCC
>CASBRB010000290.1 GCA_949127975.1 Oscillatoriales cyanobacterium PMM_0019
AACAGGCTATGATAGTCAGCGAATTGGAAATTATTTGCAGCCACACTATTGCCGGAGACCAGAGGTAGCATTGCCCGTAGTACATAACCCTTTCTGGAGAGAATAAATTATTGAAGAAACCAGGCTTTCCTTTATAGATAACATAGCACTTAAAATGCTCTCTACTAAGGATTGATTGGACGGCAGCCTCGTCAATGTTAATTAGGCTTCACTACCAGCACCGAACACGGGGCATCGGCTACCACTTGGCTACTAACGGAGCCTTGCAAAATTCGCTTCATACCTTTAAGCCCACGACTGCCAATCACAATTAAATCAGCTTGGTGAATATAAGCCAGACGGACGATCTCTTCAGCGGGATCGCCGATGACAATTTCTAGTTCACTCTGACAGGGAAGGTTAGTTTGGTAGGATTGCAGCTGGTTTTCAATCTGTCGATAGGGTAGATCTTCTCTAGAAGTCTGCGGTCGGTCAACTGCTATTTCCAAGTCAGCTCCTGCAGATAAAATAACATGGGAGAGAATAATTTTGGCTGTTCGCTGCAATTGCAGTTCCCACAAAGTCTGAATTACTCGCTCTGATAGTTCTGATTCGTCAAGGGCAACTAGAATAGTTTTTAGCACCGCCAAGTTTCCTCACATCGATTTTAGATTTGGGACTTGGGATTTTGGATTAAGCACCAACCTCCAATTTCCCATCTCAAGATAGCTCTAAGGTTCTAGATTACCTTGAATCCGTAGTCGCACAGAGTCAGCATGGGAAGGTAGACCTTCGGCTTGTGCTAAAATCTGGATGGCATCGGCAACCTTATGCAACGCTTTGGGGGAATAACTA
Source organism: Oscillatoriales cyanobacterium PMM_0019 (assembly GCA_949127975.1). Classification (GTDB taxonomy): domain Bacteria; phylum Cyanobacteriota; class Cyanobacteriia; order Cyanobacteriales; family CASBRB01; genus CASBRB01. The sequence goes on from CASBRB010000290.1 coordinate 835, forward strand.
ATTAAACTCGAGTGTTTCATAAAAGTTTCCACGCCTAGCGCTGAGGCATATCGAGCCGCCCCGGAGGTGGGCAGGGTGTGATTTGGTCCAGCCAGGTAGTCTCCTACGGCTTCGGGTGTTGAACTACCTAGAAATATAGCACCAGCATGGCGAATTTGTTCTAGCAATTCCCAAGGTTCGTCTACTTGTAGTTCCAGGTGTTCTGGGGCGAATTCATTGGCGAGTTCTGCTGCTTGTGTGAGAGAATCAACCACTGCTATTAATCCGTAGTGCGCGATCGCTTTTTCTGTCAGTAAGCGTCGCGGGTGGTTTCTCAGTTGTCGCTCTACCTCCCCCTGTACTTTTTTTGCCAACATTATATCTGTTGTTAGCAGTATGGCGGCTGCCATCGAGTCGTGTTCTGCCTGCGCCAATAAATCTGCCGCTAAGTATATAGGATTGGCAGTAACGTCTGCAATAATTAGCACTTCCGACGGCCCTGCCAGAGAATCAATTCCCACAGTGCCGTAGACAAGTTTTTTCGCTAACGTGACATATATGTTACCGGGACCAGTAATGACATCTACCTTAGGTATGGTTTCCGTGCCATACGCCAAAGCGGCGATCGCTTGGGCACCTCCCAGCCGATAAATTTCACTTACCCCTGCCTCCTGAGCGGCAACTAGCACAGCCGGGTTAATTATTTTCTCTGGTCCTGGTGGCGTTACCATGACAATTCGTGGCACACCGGCAACTTTGGCGGGGATAGCGTTCATGAGTACGGTACTGGGATAGGATGCCTTGCCACCAGGGATATAAAGCCCAGCACGATCTACGGGCGTGTACCGCTTGCCCAGAACCACTTCATCGTCTCCAAATACCACCCATGATTTGGGAATGCGCTGTCGGTGAAACGCCTCAATTTTTTTCATCGCCAGATGAATGGCATCAAGTAGCTCTTTGGGCACCTGTTGATAGGCGGCATCGAGTTCTGAGCCACTAACGCGCAGCTGTTCGGGAGTCAGGGAAATTCCGTCAAATTCGGCTGTGTAGTGCAACAGGGCTTTGTCTCCCTGACGCTTTACAGCTTGTAGAACTTCCCGAACAGTTGCCTCTTTGTGAACAACCTCGTCGTTGTGAGTGCGCGAGCCGATCCGTCGCAGTTCATTTTGTGCTTCGGTCTGCTGAGTGATGATTCGCAGCATGGAATAGCAATGCCCATCTAGGAATTACCGCAAGAATTCAGGTCGATCGAATAGTCCAGCGTGACCATAGACTTGACCTGTACTCACGCAGGGTACTGTCTTGATTCTAACGTGCTACATTGGTTTCTGTGTAGTTGTCAGATCCCGCTTCCGGATCTTGATAGCCGCCAGAAAGATTTTTTGCAGCAATTCCGCAATTCCTGCTGAATTAATGCTATATTAGTTTTTCTGGCATGTCTGTTTGTTAACGAAACTTAGTTTGACACAAAACCGCCCGTGGCCAATATCAAGTCTGCTATCAAGCGCGTCCAAACAGCCGAACGCGATCGGCTGCGCAATAAATCATATAAATCAGCGGTGAAAACCCTGATAAAGAACTACTTTGCCTCCCTCACTACCTACGCCGCTAACCCCAACCCGGAAGCAATGCAGGAAGTGCAGCAAAGAATGTCAGCAGCTTACAGCAAAATTGACAAAGCAGTAAAGCGGGGGGTACTGCATCGCAACAACGGTGCTAACAAGAAAGCCCGCCTCGCTAAAGCGCTGAAGAACCACTCTCAGGTTTCAACAGCATCATAGTCCTCTACCTCCTGGAGGAAGCGATCGTGCAGCTGATAGACACCCATGTCCACATCAACTTTGATATTTTCAAGCCAGATCTGTGGGCAGTAAGAGAAAGGTGGCGTGAAGCTGGCGTGGTGAAACTGGTGCATTCCTGCGTCGATCCGGCAGAATTTGCCGATATTCAAGCGCTGGCGGACAAGTTTCCCGAATTGTCATTTGCCGTAGGGTTGCATCCCCTAGATGCCCACAAATGGACTTCTCTTACGGCAGCAGAAATCCTATCTCTGGCTCGAACAGATCCCAGAGTGGTAGCAATTGGCGAAATCGGGTTGGATTTTTATAAGGCGGAAAATGTAGCTCAGCAAAAAGAAGTGTTTACAGCACAGCTTGAACTAGCACAAAAACTAAAAAAGCCTGTAATTATCCACTGTCGCGACAGCGCAGCTACGATGCGAGATTTGTTACAGGATTTCTGGCAGCACCAACCGAGTGAGAGTGGCGACTGTGGGGGAGATTTGAAGACAAAAACTCCCCCCGCAGCCGCCTCTTTTAGGGGCGTGATGCATTGTTGGGGAGGAACACCGGAAGAAACACAGTGGTTTTTGGATTTAGGATTCCATATCAGTTTCAGCGGCGTTGTGACGTTTAAAAACGCCTTGCAGATTCAGGAGTCAGCTCGAATGTGCCCTAGTTCCCGCCTGCTAATTGAAACAGATTGCCCTTTTCTGGCACCTGTTCCCAAGCGCGGCAAACGCAATGAACCCGCAAATGTCCGCTATGTAGCTGAGTATCTGGCACATCTTCGCAATGTCTCAATAGATACCCTGGCAGCCCAAACCACCCAGAACGCCTGTCAACTTTTCGGTCTTACCTTGCCTCTTGAGGCATGAAGGAAAGTACAGGTTGTAGGACGCCCCACCCAGTTACTCCCTTCGGGGCTCTAAGGTATGTATTAAGCGAGGTGGGGAAGGTGGGGAAGGTGGGGAAGCAGAAAATACACATTCTTCTGGCTTGAAGGAAGTAATCCCCCAATCCGTTTGATTTGCGTCATAATATAAAAGTAAGAAGATTTGCTATGTACAGACTATCTGAAGTCACCACCCACGATCTTTACGCACGGTTTTCTACTGCTTAAGAGAGATTTTATGAATAAAAGCCTGAATTGGAGTTAAATCTGGCTCTCTTGTACCTAGGGTCATGTCGATAAGTCTAGTCGAGACAGAGAAAAATTATCTGTACTGAATGTGGACATTTTGACCACGCCGATTTAAATGCTGCTCGAAACATAAAAAATCGTGGATTGATCGCTATGGATTAAAAATTAAAAAGGTACGCAGGGACTCTGCGAAACCCAAGGAACCGATCCAGTTAACATTGGATATAGGTAGACTTGAAACGCCCTCTCCTGAATCAACAGGGGCTAAAAGGAGACAATACGTACTCGGAAGAATACACGCGATATGCCGGGGAACCAAATGGGGAAACAGTTAAATCTGTTTTAAATGGATACATTAGGCAGTCCTCATTCTGTCTAGTAGAATCCCCCGATTTATAATCGGGGGAGTGTCAAGAACACTTTGTTTAAAGTAGAACACTCAATGAATAACCAGCAAAACACGAGACCTGCATATATATTGCCTGACCTAGTAGAGATTCAGCGTGCAAGCTTTCGCTGGTTTCTGGAAGAGGGGCTGATAGAAGAACTGAATAGTTTTTCACCAATAACCGATTACACGGGAAAACTGGAACTGCATTTTGTAGGGAAAGACTATAAGCTGAAACGACCAAAGTATGATGTGGATGAGGCGAAGCGCAGAGATGCTAGCTACGCAGTGCAGATGTATGTGCCGACTAGGCTGATTAATAAAGAAACTGGGGAAATAAAAGAGCAAGAAGTGTTCATAGGCGACTTGCCGCTGATGACAGATCGGGGTACGTTTATAATTAATGGAGCGGAGCGGGTAATTGTTAACCAAATTGTCCGATCGCCAGGGGTGTATTACAAGGCGGAAACAGATAAAAACGGAAGACGGACTTATAGCGCATCTTTAATTCCGAACCGGGGAGCATGGCTGAAATTTGAAACAGATAAAAATGATTTAGTCTGGGTGAGAATTGATAAAACTCGGAAACTATCTGCTCAAGTGCTGCTAAAAGCACTGGGACTATCGGATAATGAGATTTTTGACGCACTACGCCACCCGGAATATTATCAAAAAACTCTGGAAAAAGAAGGGAATCCCACAGAAGAAGAAGCTCTGATGGAGTTGTACCGCAAACTGCGCCCAGGAGAACCGCCGACGGTTAACGGTGGTTCTCAGTTGCTAGAGTCACGGTTTTTTGATAATAAACGCTATGACTTGGGACGGGTAGGTAGATACAAGATTAATAAAAAACTGCGGTTAAGTATTCCAGATGTAATGCGGGTACTGAGTGCAACAGATGTGCTGGCAGCGATCGATTACTTGATAAATCTAGAATTCGATATCGGTAGCACAGATGATATCGACCACTTAGGAAATCGCCGAGTCCGCTCGGTAGGAGAACTGCTGCAAAACCAAGTGCGGGTGGGGTTGAATCGTCTAGAGCGGATCATCAGAGAAAGGATGACGGTGTCTGACGCAGAAGTGCTGACGCCAGCTAGCTTAGTAAATCCTAAACCCCTGGTAGCAGCAGTGAAAGAATTTTTTGGCTCTTCTCAGCTATCCCAGTTTATGGATCAAACTAATCCATTGGCAGAGTTGACTCACAAGCGGCGTCTTTCAGCATTGGGACCAGGTGGTTTAACTCGGGAACGGGCAGGGTTTGCAGTGCGGGATATTCACCCGTCTCACTATGGTCGCATTTGCCCGATCGAAACACCAGAAGGACCGAACGCTGGGTTGATTGGTTCTCTGGCAACTCATGCGCGAGTGAATCAGTACGGGTTTATTGAAACTCCATTTTTACCTGTAGAAAATGGGCAGGTAGTTAAAAATGGAACTATACGCTATATGACGGCGGATGAAGAAGATGACTTGCGGGTAGCGCCTGGAGACATCGCGATGGACGAGGAGGGAAAAATTTTAGGTGATACAGTGCCAGTAAGGTATCGCCAAGATTTTACGACTACAACTCCATTTCAAGTGGATTATGTAGCTCTTTCGCCCGTACAAATTATTTCGGTGGCGACTTCTCTAATACCATTCCTGGAACATGATGATGCTAACCGTGCGCTGATGGGGTCGAATATGCAGCGCCAAGCAGTACCGCTGTTGCGTCCAGAACGCCCATTAGTAGGTACAGGGTTGGAAGCGCAAGCGGCACGAGATTCGGGGATGGTGATAGTAGCCAAAAGCGCTGGGGAAGTAACATATGTGGATGCAACTGTAATCCGAGTTAAGCCTAGTGAGAGTTCCCCATCTTCTGTTGACAGAGAGCGAGGGAGGAATTCACATCCAGAGAGAGAAATTTCGTACCAGTTGCAAAAATATCAGCGTTCAAATCAGGATACGTGTTTGAACCAACGTCCGCTAGTGTGGGAGGGCGATCGGGTAGAAGTGGGTCAAATACTAGCTGATGGCTCGGCTACGGAAGGGGGAGAACTGGCCCTGGGACAAAATGTGTTGGTAGCTTATATGCCTTGGGAAGGGTATAACTACGAGGACGCGATTTTGATCAGCGAGCGGTTGGTGGCGGAAGATGTTTACACGAGCATACATATTGAGAAGTTTGAAATAGAGGCTAGGCAAACCAAATTAGGCCCAGAAGAAATAACTCGCGAAATCCCGAATGTGGGTGAGGATTCTCTGAGGCAATTAGATGAAACTGGCATTATCAGGATTGGTGCTTGGGTGGAATCGGGAGATATTCTGGTAGGAAAGGTGACGCCAAAGGGAGAATCAGACCAACCGCCAGAAGAAAAACTGCTGCGGGCTATTTTTGGTGAGAAGGCAAGAGATGTCCGGGATAATTCGCTGCGGGTGCCGAATGGAGAAAAGGGTCGGGTAGTGGATGTGCGGGTGTTCACTAGAGAGCAAGGGGATGAACTGCCGCCTGGGGCAAATATGGTAGTGCGGATTTATGTGGCGCAAAAGCGGAAAATCCAAGTAGGAGATAAGATGGCTGGGCGTCATGGGAATAAGGGGATTATTTCCCGGATTCTGCCAGAGGAAGATATGCCGTATTTGCCAGATGGTACGCCGCTGGATATTGTATTGAATCCTTTGGGTGTGCCATCGCGGATGAATGTAGGACAGGTGTTTGAATGTTTGTTGGGCTGGGTGGGTCAAAATCTAGGATTGCGGTTTAAACTGACTCCTTTTGATGAAATGTATGGAGAAGAAGCATCACGGCTGACGGTTCATGGCAAGTTAATGGAGGCTCGGTCCCAACCAGGTAAGAGTTGGGTGTTTAATCCTGATGAACCGGGTAAGATACAGGTGTTTGATGGCCGTACTGGAGAACAGTTCGATCGGCCGATTACAGTGGGACAAGCTTATATGCTGAAACTTGTCCACTTGGTTGATGATAAAATCCACGCTCGCTCTACAGGTCCTTATTCCCTGGTAACTCAGCAACCTCTTGGTGGTAAAGCTCAACAAGGAGGTCAACGGTTTGGAGAAATGGAGGTTTGGGCACTGGAAGCATTTGGTGCGGCTTATACTTTGCAGGAATTGTTGACAGTTAAGTCTGATGATATGCAGGGCCGCAATGAGGCATTGAATGCGATCGTCAAAGGGAAGTCTATTCCGCGCCCTGGGACTCCTGAGTCTTTTAAGGTGCTGATGCGCGAGTTGCAGTCTTTAGGTCTCGATATCGCTGTTCATAAGGTCAAAGTAGAGGAAGATGGCTCGTCGCGGGATGTAGAGGTGGATTTAATGGCTGATGTGCCTAATCGCCGCACCCCGAATCGCCCTACTTATGAATCTCTCAGTCGCGATGATTCGGATGAAGATGAACTATAAGTCTAGGAGTTAGGAGTCAGGAGACAGGAGTTAACTCCTGACTCCTGAAAACTCGTTTTGATAAGGGAAAGAGAAAAGATGATCCAAGCAGTAGAGACACGTTTTGATTACGTAAAAATCGGATTAGCAAGCCCAGAAAGAATTCGTCAGTGGGGAGAAAGAACGCTGCCCAACGGTCAAATAGTCGGTGAAGTTACCAAACCAGAAACGATTAATTACCGTACATTAAAGCCAGAGATGGATGGCTTATTTTGCGAACGGATTTTTGGTCCAGCGAAGGATTGGGAATGTCATTGCGGTAAATACAAAAGAGTACGGCATCGTGGTATTGTTTGCGAACGCTGTGGCGTAGAAGTTACAGAATCTCGCGTTCGCCGTCATCGCATGGGCTTTATTAAATTAGCTGCTCCCGTGGCACATGTGTGGTACCTCAAAGGTATTCCTAGTTATCTGAGTATCCTTTTAGACATGCCCCTGCGGGATGTGGAGCAAATAGTTTACTTTAATTCCTACGTGGTGCTGAAACCCGGTAATGCTCCCGATCTTAGTTATAAGCAGTTGCTTACGGAAGATCAATGGCTAGAAATAGAAGAACGCCTGTTTAGTGAAGATTCTCAATTGGAGGGGGTAGAGGTTGGGATTGGTGCTGAGGCATTGCAGCAGCTTTTACAAGATTTAGATTTGGAAACCGAGGCAGAAAAACTACGGGAAGAAATTACTTCTTCTAAAGGTCAAAAACGGGCTAAATTAATTAAACGGTTGCGGGTGATAGACAACTTTGTGGCTACAGGCAGCAAACCGGATTGGATGGTATTAAATGTCATACCAGTAATTCCTCCAGATTTGCGCCCAATGGTGCAATTGGATGGGGGACGGTTTGCGACATCTGATTTAAACGATCTCTATCGCCGGGTAATTAACCGCAATAACCGACTAGCTCGGTTGCAGGAAATCTTAGCACCAGAAATTATAGTCCGTAATGAAAAGCGGATGTTACAAGAAGCAGTAGATGCTCTAATAGATAATGGACGCCGGGGCCGCACAGTAGTAGGGGCAAATAACCGTCCCTTAAAATCCCTATCGGATATTATTGAAGGTAAGCAAGGACGTTTTCGGCAAAATCTCCTAGGTAAGCGAGTAGATTACTCAGGGCGGAGCGTAATTGTAGTCGGTCCGAACTTGCAGATTCACCAGTGTGGGTTGCCCAGAGAAATGGCGATCGAGCTATTTCAACCATTCGTAATTCACCGTCTCATCAAAAGTGGCCTAGTCAACAACATCAAAGCGGCGAAAAAACTAATTCAGCGGGGGGATGCCAACGTTTGGGAAGTATTACAGGAAGTAATTACAGGGCATCCAGTACTACTCAACCGAGCTCCAACCCTGCACCGCTTAGGGATACAGGCATTTGAACCAATCTTAGTAGAAGGACGAGCCATACAGTTGCACCCCTTAGTCTGTCCAGCCTTCAACGCAGACTTTGACGGCGACCAAATGGCAGTGCATGTGCCATTATCCTTAGAATCCCAAGCAGAAGCGAGAATGCTGATGTTAGCCTCACACAACATATTATCACCAGCTACAGGACGTCCGATCGTAGCACCCAGTCAAGACATGGTACTAGGCTGTTATTATTTAACCGCTGAAAATCCCAAACTAACGGAAGAGAACCCACACTTTTATGCCAACTTAGACGACGTAATCTTGGCATACGAACAAAAACAATTAAACCTACACTCCTTCATCTGGGTACGGTTCGACGGCGACATGGAAACCGGAGAAAAAACCGACGACACCCTAAAAACCGAACATTTAGCGGATGGTTCCGTATTGACACACTATAAATATCGCCGAGTGCGCTATTTAGCCGATGGCACATTCAAAAGTCAATATATCCGCACCACACCAGGCCGAATAATCTACAACAAATCAATCCAAGAAGTCCTAACCAGGTAACCAGGAGTCAGGAGTCAGGAGACAGGAGTCAGGAGACAGGAGTCAGGAGTCAGGAGTCAGGAGTCAGGAGACAGGAGTCAGGAGTCAGGAGTCAGGAGTCAGGAGTCAGGAGTCAGGAGTCAGAATTTAGTACTGCTACTAAAGTATAATTTAACGTGGCTGGTATGAAGTATAATTCGGCAGGACACATCTATGAACGCCATTCCTAATTACCAGATTCTCGCCCAAATTTATGAAAGTGCTAGTTCCTTGGTTTATCGAGGACTGCGCCATCTAGATGGAAAACCCGTAATCCTAAAAATTCTTAACCAAGAGTATCCCACACCGGAAGCGCGAGCCAGATTCAGGCTAGAATATGACATCATATGCAACTTAAATATAGAAGGTGTTATCAGGGCTTATGGTTTAGAAAATTATCAGCATAGCCTGATGATGATTTTGGAGGATTTTGGCGGTGAAGCTTTAGCTAAATTGATCGCTTACCGCTCATTGACGCTGGTAGAAGTGCTGAATATTGGTGTTCGGATTGCTGAAATCTTGGGCGATATCCATGCCGTTAATATTATCCACAAGGACATTAACCCAGACAATATTGTTGTCAATTTAGACCCAACACAGGTTAAAATAATCGATTTTGGCATTGCCACACTGTTATCGTGGGAAAATTCCACAATAAAAAATCCCAATGTTCTAGAAGGCACTTTAGCTTATATGTGGCCGGAACAAACTGGCAGAATGAACCGAGGGTTGGATTATCGCACTGATTTTTACTCTCTAGGTGTCACTTTATATGAATTACTCACCCATCAACGACCTTTTCAGACTAATGATGCAATGGAGTTAGTTCATTGCCATATTGCCAAACAACCTGTACCGCCACATCTGGTTAATCTAGAAATTCCCAAAGTGGTTTCAGACATAGTAATGAAATTGTTAGCAAAAAATGCCGAGGATAGATACCAAAGTGCTGACGGGATGGCAGCAGATTTGCATTCATGTCTGTTCCAACTACAGGATAACGATCGTATTGTAGAGTTTCCCCTCGGTCATCAAGATATTTCAGACAAGTTTCAAATTCCCCAAAAACTCTATGGCAGGCAGCAACAAGTTAAAACTTTGCTGAAGGCTTTCGAGCATGTCAGTCATATCGGCGGTAGTGAGATGATGTTAGTATCGGGTTATTCCGGTATTGGCAAATCAGCCTTGGTGCAGGAAATTTATAAGCCCATTACCGAGCAAAGAGGTTATTTCATTTCTGGTAAATTTGACCAATATCAGCGCAATATTCCCTACTCGGCTGTAGTCATAGCCTTTCAATCATTAGTCAGACAGCTATTAACTGAAAGTGAATGTCAACTCGAACAATGGAAACAAAAAATCCTAGCAGCCGTTGGTGACAATGGGGAAATAATTATTGATGTAATTCCCGAAGTAGAATTAATTGTTGGAATTCAACCTGCTGTAGTGGAACTGGGACCAACAGAGTCTCAAAATCGCTTTAATCTAGTCTTTAAAAACTTTATCCGCGTGTTTTGTCAGCCAGAACACCCGTTAGTCATCTTTCTGGATGATTTGCAATGGGCTGACTCTGCTACGCTAAAATTGATTGAGTTGATGATGACAGATGCTCAGACACAATATCTGTTTCTGATTGGAGCGTATCGCGATAACGAAGTTAGCCCCACCCATCCTTTAACCATCGCCCTTGATATCCTAGGTAAACAAGATGTGATTGTCAACCAGATTATCTTAAGTCCCTTAGAACTTGAGAATATTACCCAACTGATTGCCGAGACTTTGCATAGCGACTCTCAAACGGTTTTACCGTTGGCAGAACTGGTTTTGAGTAAAACCCAAGGCAATCCCTTCTTTGTCAATCAATTTCTTTACACTCTCTATCAGTCAAAACTCATCGCTTTTAACCGTACTTCCCCTCAGTGTTCCCTTACTAAAGAGGGAATTACAGGAGTGTGGCAATGGGATATCGAACAAATTAAGGCAATGGGCATAACTGACAATGTGGTAGAGTTGATGCTTGTTAAGGTGAAAAAACTACCAGAGTCAACGCAGCAGGTTTTACAGTTGGCAGCTTGTATTGGTAATCAATTCGATTTGAAAACCTTATTTATTGTCAATGAGAAATCACAATTAGAAACAGCTAAAGAGCTAGGGGCAGCAATTCAAGAAGGGCTGATTGTAACCCTAGGAAATAATTATAAGTTATTTCCTAGGGGAATGCAAGATATTTTTAATAATCTAATAGTTACTTACAAATTTTTACATGACCGAGTACAGCAAGCAGCCTATTCTCTCATTCCAGAAGAACGTAAGCAAGTAGTACACCGAAAAGTAGGTCAATTGCTGCTGCGTAATACTACACCAGATAAAAGAGAAGAGAAAATATTTGATATCGTCAACCACCTGAATTTTGGCATCGAATTAATCAACAGTGAGTCAGAAAGAAATGAGTTAGCCCAATTAAATCTGATTGCGGGCAAGAAAGCCAAGCTATCAACCGCGTATGAACCTGCCTTAAGGTATCTGAATGTGGGTATGGAATTATTAGGTGCAGATAGCTGGCAGAAGTATTATGACCTAACGCTGGCGCTATATGTGGAAGCAACAGAGGTGGCTTACCTCTGCACCTACTTCGATGAAATCGATCGCTTGGCAGCAGTTGTGCTGAAACAAGCCAAGACGCTGCTAGACAAAGTGAAGGTTTATGAAGTCAAAATTCAAGCATTTATAGTGCAGAACAAATTGGTGGAAGCAGTAAACACCGCTCTACCAGTTCTCAAGCTTTTGGGAGTGAAGTTTCCCAGCCAACCTAGCAAATTGCATATTTTGTTGGGTATGCAGCAAACCAAATTAGCTTTGACAGGCAAACGCATTGAGAGGTTAATAGACTTGCCAGAAATGACCGATCCTCATAAACTGGCAGCAATGCGACTGGCGAGCAGTGTATTTTCTGCTGCCTATTTAGCAGTTCCTGAACTGTTCCCCTTGTTCGTGTTCAAACTGGTAAATTTATCAATCAAATATGGCAATGCTCCCATTTCTGCCTATGTTTATGCTTGCTACGGGATAATTTTATGTGGAGTGGTATTTGACATTGACTCCGGCTATCAATTTGGCAAACTGGGGTTGAGCCTTTTGGAACGGTTCAATGCCAAAGACCTAAAAGCCAAGACATTACTGGTATTTAATACCTTTGTAAAACCTTGGCAGGATGGTGTAAGAGAAACATTACAACCTGCCATTGATGGATATCAAATAGGCTTGGAAACTGGAGATTTAGAATATGCTGCATACTCGGCACTCACTCACAGTTACCATTCATATTTTGCGGGAGCTGAACTGGTGGCAGCGGAACGAGAAATGGCAAAATATAGTAATGCTATAGCTCAAATTAAGCAACAAACAGCGCTTAATTACAATGAATTATATCGCCAAGCAGCCTTAAGGTTAATCAACGGGGTCGAAGTAACCAGTGGCAATGGGCAAGATGAATTACAGGATAGAAACTTGGCTTGTAGGTTATATTCCAGGCAACTTATCCTCGGTTATTTATTTGAGGAGTACGATCGAGCCCTATCAAATGCCATAATAGCAGAAAAGTATTTAGATGGTGTGACATCTTCCCTAGATTTTGCTATATTCCATTTCTACGATTCCCTAACTAGGCTGGCGGTGTTTGCTGATGCGTCAAAGTTGGAACAAAAGCGCATTCTCCGAAAGGTAAAAGCAAATCAGAAAAAAATGCAGCGCTGGGCGCATCATGCTCCCATGAATTTTTTGCATAAATTTTATCTGGTGGAGGCAGAACGACACCGGGTTCTCGGTGAACATACTCTAGCAATAGAATATTACGATCGAGCCATTGAAAACGCGAGATTACATGAATATATCAATGAAGAAGCTCTAAGTCATGAACTAGCGGCGAAGTTTTATCTGGCAAAAGGCAAAGCTAAAATTGCCCAAGTCTATATCCTAGATGCCCGTTATTGTTATCTCCGCTGGGGTGCAACTGCTAAAGTAAGAGATTTAGAAGCGCGATATCCCCAATTGCTGGAACGAGCCTGTGAGTTTACTTCCACAATCACAACGGCAAGCGGTAGTTCAGAAACACTGGACTTGACGACTGTGATGAAAGCATCCCTTGCCATTTCCAGTGAAATATTTCTGGATAAGTTACTGGCAACATTGATGAAAATTCTCATCGAGAATGCTGGGGCACAGAAAGGCTACCTGATTTTAGAAACTAACGGCAAACTAATGATAGAAGCGTCAGGGGCAGTAGATACTGATAGCGTCACTGTGTTGCAGTCAATCCCCATAGAAAGCAGTCAGGCAGTTTCAGCAAGTATCATCAACTATGTCGCCCGCACGAAGGAAAGTGCGATCTTGAATGATGCCACAGGTGTTGGCTCTTTTACCAACGATCCCTACATTATTGAGAAACAGCCTAAGTCGGTTCTGTGCTATCCTATCCAAACTCAAGGCAAGCTTACTGGGTTACTATACCTAGAGAATAATCTCACCACAGGTGCGTTTACTCCCGACAGATTAGAAGTTTTGAAACTGCTGAGTTCTCACGTTGCAATCTCCCTAGAAAATGCTCGGCTGTATGAGCAACTAGAAGATTATTCGCGGACATTAGAGGTGAAAGTCGAAGAACGCACCCAAGAATTGCAACAGGAAATTCAGGAGCGCATCTCAGCAGAAGCTGCACTAAGACTTTCAGAAGAAAAGTTTTCCAAAGCTTTTCGTTCCACTCCTGCTGCAATCAGTATTAGCACCCTCACAAATGGACGCTTTATTGAGGTGAACGACAGCTTTCTGAGCTTAACTGGTTATTGCCTGGAAGAAGTTATTGGTCATACTAGCATTGAGTTGAATATTTGGGCTAATCCAGAAGATCGTAACCTATTTATGCAGGTGTTGCAGCAACAGGGAATTGTTCGCAACTACGAAGTTGAGTTCCGCACCAAGTCAGGTGAATCTAAGATAGTGTTACTCTCAGCAGAGTTGATCGCCCTTGATGGTACCCTGTGTCTTCTCAATATCGCTAACGACATAACCTACCGCATACAGGCTGAAGAAGAAATCCGCAAGGCGCTGTCAAAGGAAAGAGAATATATTGAATTGAAGTCTCACTTTATTTCAATGGCTTCTCACGAGTTGCGCACCCCCTTGACAACAATTTTAACTTCTAGCGATATCCTCAAACATTACTCTCATAAAATAAAAGAAGGGAAAAAACTGGATTACCTGAATAAAATTCAAGAACAAGTAAGAAATATGACTGGATTGTTGGATGATATCTTGTTTGTTGGCAAAGCAGAATCGGGACGCATGCAATTCAATCCGTTGCCACTCAATTTGTCAGAATTTTCTCGCGAAATTATCTCAGATATTGAACTGACAGACAACAAAAAACACACCTTCTGTTTTGATTTTCAGGGAGAAAGTTCGACTGTTGAGATGGATGAAAAGCTGGTACGGAAGTTCCTCACCAATTTGCTCTCTAATGCGGTAAAATACTCGCCTAAAGGTGGCATGGTTCAGTTACAGGTGGTTTGTGAAAATAACCAGGCTATTTTTAAAATTAGAGACGAAGGAATTGGAATTCCGGCATCGGATAGAGAACGCCTATTTGAGGTATTCCATCGAGCCAGTAATGTCGGTAAAATCTCTGGGACAGGACTCGGCATGTCGATCGTCAAGCAGGCTGTAGGATTGCATGGGGGAACTATAAGTTTTGAGAGTGAAGAAGGGGTGGGGACAACTTTTATTGTTTGTGTGCCAACCACAACAGTCGGTTTGTGACCTTGCGTTAAATAACTTAACATATCGATACAAAAAAACATAAAAATTTAAGGATAATTTTGGTTTAGGTACAAAAATATAATGTATTTTTAGTTTTAAAACTATCAAGTAATTTAAAAAAATTATGGTTTTGCACGTCATAACTAGCATCAGCGTCAATATGCCAATGCTGTGGTCGATAATTTTGGCACAAGCAAGGCCAAGGCCAAATCGACTAGGGACACCTAGCCCGGCAGAAACAGAAATTTTAGCAGGGCTTGGGATTAGTGTCGGCCCATTGCTCATAAATGTTATTGGCGCGATCCTTATTTTGGTGATTGGCTGGATAGTAGCCATCATTGCCGCCTCAGTAACGAGGGGACTGCTGAACCGCACCAACCTGGATAACCGACTTGCCGCCTGGGTTACCGGACGCCACGATGCAGAATCTGCTCCACCAATAGAGAAATGGGCTTCGAGCTTCGTGTTCTGGCTGATCATGATCTTGGTTTTGGTAGCTTTTTTAGAAAAGCTTCAACTAACGGTCGTTTCCCAGCCGTTGAATAATTTTGTTAACCAAATCCTCAGCTTCTTGCCTAAGTTAGGGGGTGCTGCCATTCTCTTAGGAGTTGCCTGGGTGTTAGCCACAGTCGTCAAGCTGGTGGTGACGCGGGCCCTGCAAGCCTTTGGTTTAGATGAGCGTTTGAATCAGCAAACGGGTGAGCGCAGTCAGCCAGAGCAATTAGCCCTCTCGCAAACTTTGGCAAATACGCTGTACTGGTTTATCTTTCTACTGTTCTTGCCATCTATCTTGAGTACGCTAGAGTTGCAGGGAACACTGCAACCAGTGCAGGCGCTGCTCAACGAAATCCTGGCGATCCTGCCGAATATTTTGGCAGCAGTGGTAATTGGCTTTGCTGGATGGCTAGTCGCTCAGATTGTACGTCGGATTGTAACGAATTTGCTGGCGGCTACGGGCACTGACCAAATAGGTAGAAGGTTTGGACTCAGTCAGACGACTGGCGGTCAATCTCTTTCCTGGATTATCGGTACGATCGTCTATGTTTTGATTTTGATCCCGACAGCGATCGCTGCACTTAACGCCCTAAAAATTCAGGCAATTTCTGCCCCAGCCACGGCGATGTTGCAGCAGATTCTGACAACCATCCCCCAAATATTGACAGCAGGGTTAATTCTAGCATTTGCTTATTTTCTGGGGAAATTTATCTCAGATGTAGTCAGGAGTATTCTCACGGGGCTTGGCTTCAACAACATTTTCTACTGGCTAGGCTTGCAAGCACAACCCTACGTGTATATTGTACCTACACCCCCTCCCCCTGTTGATTCATATGTAGAAGCAAGCGTGCCTCCCGCATCTGAACATGCACTTGTTCACAGAACACCAACCGTAACCAACCGAACCCCCTCAGAAATCGCTGGGATTGTGGTACTTGTCGGCATCATGCTGTTCGCGACAGTAGCGGCAACTAACGTTCTCCAAATTCCGGCACTGACTGCACTTGTAAGCGGCATTACAGTAGGATTAGGTCACGTCCTCGCTGGTATAGTGGTGTTTGCAGTTGGTCTTTACCTCGCTAACTTAGCTTTCAACCTCATTACCAGCACAGGCACTCGCCAAGCACGGATACTGGGACAAACAGCTCGGATATCCATTATTATTCTGGTGTCAGCAATGGCGCTGCAACAGATGGGGATTGCCAGCGACATTGTCAAATTAGCGTTTGGACTGTTAATGGGAGCAATTGCTGTAGCTATAGCGCTGGCATTCGGTTTAGGCAGCCGCGATATTGCTGCGGCTCAAATTCGGGAATGGGTGGCATCTTTTAAAGAGGAAAAGCCACCCCATTGAATGAACAGGAGTCAGGAGTCAGGAGTCAGGAGTCAGGAGTCAGGAGTCAGGAGTAGGGATGTTCTCGTTCCCAGGCTCTGCCTGGGAACGAGAAAAAGTCCTGTAGGCGTAAAAAAACTATGAGTGTGAACCGGCATATTGTCGGTTTTTTTGTTTTTTTAAACAGGACTTACGCGCTGCCTATATATATAGCGGGTTCGTAGGGGCAAACCCCCTGTGGTTGCCCCTATATATGCCAGTGTGCGTAATTCCTATTAATATTAAAGTTATGTCACCCTCTCCTACTCCCCCGAAAATTTTTCAAGTCGATGCCTTATCGGTGCGACTTTACAACCAACAAGCTGAAATGGTTCGTGATGTGGCGCGACTGGCACAAAATTATTTGCTTCACAAAATCAGTCAACAAGGTACCGCAGCAGTAATCTTGGCGACGGGCAATTCCCAAATCCAGTTTCTCGAAGCTTTGATTGCATTGGGGAGTGTGGATTGGTCAAAAATTACCCTTTTTCATCTGGACGAATATCTGGGAATTGATGCCAACCATCCTGCTAGTTTTCGTCGATATATGCGTGAACGGGTGGAGAAGAGGGTGCAGCCTAAGCAGTTTCAATATATAGCAGGCGACGCGATGCAACCGTTGGCTGAATGCGCGAGGTACGCTAAACTATTACAAGCTCAACCGATCGATCTTTGTTGCCTCGGTATTGGCGACAATGGACATTTAGCTTTTAACGAGCCATCTGTGGCTGATTTCAAAGATCCTCACAGCGTGAAACTGGTAAAGCTAGACAAGGCTACACGCCAGCAACAGGTAAATCAGGGTCATTTCCCGACTATTGACGCCGTGCCGCAATATGCTTTTACTTTAACTATCCCGATGATTTGTGCTGCTAAAAAAATCCTCTGTCTCGCACCAGAAAAACGCAAAGCGTCTGTGGTGAAAGAGGTGTTGCAGGGAGCGATTAGCACTAGCTACCCTGCTTCAATACTCCGGACACAAGCTCAGGCGATGTTATTTCTCGATACCGATTCGGCTAGTTTGTTAGCCATACCACACCCCTCAAAACTCAAGAATGATTAAGTGTCCCCCGATGGCAAAGCTGGCAGTTAAACTGATTGATATTGAGTTCGATCGCTAACCCCAATATAAATACCCGCGAAAAATATGGACGTAAAGCTCAAGAGCGATCGCCAGCTATATCATTTTGATGGCATAAAGGCGGCAGGAGAGACATTAAACCTTTTTGCCTTGAATATGGGCATCTTTTCCGGGAGGCTCTCCTGACTCCTGACTCCTGACTCCTGACTCCTGTTCATTCATCATCTAGTCCCTGTAGCCCAGAGACTTTTGTGTTGCCTAATTTCTGTTTTTTCAACCAAGAAAACGCACTGCAACTGCCTACTATCAACAAACCTAAACTAGCAGAGGGGTTAAAAGGTACAGCATTGCTGGTAAACACCTCTACTCGATTGTTACCTCTATCAGTAACATAAATATTCCCACCACCATTTACGGCAACACCGAACGGTGTATTAAACTGCCCGTTGCCAGTGCCTAGGTTACCGAATGCACTTTGAAAGTTACCACTACTATCAAACGTCTCTATCCGATTGTTATTGGTATTAGCAACATAGACATTACCCTGACTGTCTAACCCCACACTAATTGGCTGATTTAACTGCCCGTTGCCAGTGCCTAGGCTACCGAATGCACTTTGAAAGTTACCACTACTATCAAATTTTTCTACGCGGTTGTTACCAGTATCCGCAACATAGATATTCCCACTACTGTCTGCGGCAATACCGGATGGTCCACTAAACTGCCCGTTGCCAGTGCCTAGGCTACCGAACGCAATTTGAAAATTACCACTACTATCAAATTTTTCTACACGGTTGTTATCAGTATCAGCAACATAGATATTCCCCCCTTTGTCTAAAGCAATACCCAATGGGTTACTAAACTGCCCATTACCGATGCCACTGGTACCGAATGTTGATTGAACGTTACCATTACTATCAAGTTTCACTACGCGGTTGTCTTGGCTATCCGTAACATAAGTATTTCCTCCATTGTCTGCTGCAATACCAAATGGCACATTAAACGAGCCAAAATCTGTTCCCTGGCTCGTGAATAACTGGCTACCAAATGCACTTTTAAAGTTACCACTACTATCAAATTTCTCCACGCGATTGTTAAGGCTATCAACCACATAGACATTTCCTCCAGAGTCTAGGGCAATACCGGAGGGGGCATTAAACTGCCCGTCGCCGCTCCCCATGCTACCCAAGGTGCTGGAGAAACTAACCCCAGCGGCTGTTCCTGGTGTTTCTAATGTCAATACTACGAAAAATGGTACAGATATACCACACAGACCAACCAGTAGCTTTTTTAATTGCATAGTAAATCCCTAAGTAGTTACTTGGCTTAAATATATTTTCACCCTATCCCTCACTAATCCGGGGACAGTAGCACATTTTAACAGCAGAGTAGCGATCACACAACAATAGCTTATTGACGAATTTCTCGTGAATCCATTACCCTCTCCCTCTCCCCTTGTCAGCACCCCATCCCCCCATCCTCACAAGGGTACGTTTTTAACATTTGGGATGAGATAAGACAAGGCGGACAAGGTGGACAAGGTGGACAAGGTAGAAAAGGTAGAAAAAATAGAAAATTTTACTTACTCGTCCTCTTTGTCATCAGTCGTAAGAAGTAAATTGGGAGGATTTGTCCATGATTTCTGACGCATGAACCTCCTTGTCTACGTTCCTTCCTTGTCCTCCTTGTCTCGTCAAGACCCATTCGTAAAAAACGTACCCTTGTGAGATCCCCCCATCGCCCCATAAAGTTGTCCCGCCGCTACCTGGTAGCCGGGGCAACGGAGTGGGCTGGTGAAAAGGAAATTGGAGGCTATGCCTCTAGAGGTGGCAGTAGCGGTGGAGGCAGAGCCTGGGAACGAGAAAAATAAGGAGTCAGGAGTCAGGAGCCCTTTTTGCTTCATCTCACTTTTGAGCGTTGCTCCCCTTAAATTTGGTGTTAGAATCAAACGGTCGATCGGGAGTTTGAGCCATGCAGACCAAAACACAACAACGCTACTACACTCCAGAAGAATATCTGGGAATTGAAGAAGTTGCTGAGTTTAAAAGTGAATACCGAGGTGGAGAAATAGTCCCAATGACAGGTGCTTCGCTCGATCATAACCGGATTGCAGGTAAGGTTTATTCTACCTTGACCTCGGCTTTGAGCGGCCAGAGTTACGAGGTATTTATCGGCGATTTGCGCTTGTGGATACCCCAGGCTCGTCTCTACACTTATCCGGATGTAATGGTAATTGCAGGAAAACCTGTATTTTATAGCGATCGCACTGACACCATTACTAATCCGTTAATGATTTGTGAAGTCTTGTCCAAATCAACTATGAATTATGATAAAAGCGAGAAGTTTGATTATTATCGATCGCTCCCTGAATTCAGAGAATACATTACGATAGATCAATATAATTTTCACGTTCAACAGTATGCTAAAACCGCCGACAATAAATGGTTATTAACAGATTATGACTCGGCTGAGGCAGTCTTATCACTGGATTCGGTAAATTTCCAAATTCAATTAAGTGAAATTTACCAGCGGGTAAATTTTAATCTCAGCGAACCATAAATTTGAAGAACTCATCGCATTTTATAAATCCATTTCACTTCAGAGCAGTATAAATAGATATGCGTGAATTTTTCGATGAAAAACCAATTTGACCATAGTCATTCCCAAAGCTTTCTGGGTGCGAACAACCCTGCAAGTCAAAAAACCGCCATTATTCGCCTAGAAAATATTTCCAAGGTCTACGGCAGTGGCGAAACAGAGGTTAGTGCCCTAACCAGAGTCAACTTAATCATAGACCCTGGCGAGTATTGCTCAATCATGGGGGCTTCGGGTTCTGGTAAATCTACAGCTATGAATATTATCGGCTGTCTGGATAGACCTACCAGCGGTCGCTATTACTTGGATAGTGTGGATGTCTCCCAGCTAGAAGATGCCGAATTAGCTGGCATTCGTAATCTCAAACTAGGGTTTGTGTTTCAACAATTCCACCTGTTGCCCCAGCTAACAGCCCTAGAAAATGTCATGCTGCCGATGGTGTATGCGGGTGTTAAAAGTGCCTCTAGACGCGATCGCGCAGTTGCAGCTCTCACCCGCGTTGGCTTAGACAACCGACTGCACAATAAACCTAATCAGCTTTCAGGAGGACAACAACAAAGGGTAGCGATCGCTCGTGCCATTGTCAACCGTCCCGTTTTACTGCTAGCCGACGAACCCACTGGCGCACTAGATTCACGCACCACCCAGGAAGTAATGAACATCTTCACCGAGTTGAATGACAGCGGCATCACTATTGTCATGGTAACTCATGAACCAGATGTCGCCCGTCAGACTCGTCGCATCGTCTGGTTCCGTGATGGGCAGGTAGTGCATTCCCATCTAACACCCGAAGAAATTCACTCTGTCGCCGTCTCTTAAATTTGGTGTTAGAATTAAACGGTCGATCGGGAGTTTGAGCAATGCAGACCCAAACACAACAACGCTACTACACTCCAGAAGAATATCTGGAAATTGAAGAAGCTGCTGAGTTTAAAAGTGAATACCGAGATGGAGAAATAGTCCCCATGACAGGTGCTTCGATCGATCATAACCGGATTGCAGGTAATATTTGTTTTGCCTTGAAATTGGCTTTGAGCGGGAAGAGTTACGAGGTATTTATCGGCGATTTGCGCTTGTGGATACCCCAGGCTCGTCTCTACACTTATCCGGATGTAATGGTAATTGCAGGAAAACCTGTATTTTATAGCGATCGCAAGGACACCATTACCAATCCGTTAATAATTTGCGAAGTCTTGTCAAAATCAACCATCAATTATGATAAAGGAGAAAAGTTTGATTATTATCGGTCAATTCCTGAACTAAGGGAATATATCCTGATCGACCAATACAAATTTCATGTTCAACAGTATGCTAAAACCGCAAATAACCAATGGCTATTAACCGATTATGAATCTACTGAGGCAGTATTAACCCTGTCTGCGATAGAGGCTCAAATCCAATTAAGTGAAATTTACAAAATGGTTAATTTTGATATCATTGAGGATTAGGGTAATTGCTTAATTCAAGAGCTTGTATAGAAAATGGCATACAGTGATTTTACCCTCGCACAAGTCAAAGAGATATTTGATTTAACCCTGTCAGAGGATCGCAATCTATTCCTTAATGTAGAGCCAGTAAAACCCTCTGACTATTTAACTCAAGCACTGTCAGAGTATATCCCGCTGGCTACTGCTATTAATACCGAAAAAGCCCGTTCTGAGTTTCTCATTGCTCCCATTCTGGCTGAAGTAAGACGGCAATTAAACTATCAAATAAGCTTATTTTCAGGAACTGAATTTAACGTAGATAATGAAAAAGGACTTGTTGGCTTTTGTGACTTTATCTTTAGTTGCTCTAAGGAGCAATTTTACATCAGCGCTCCCGTTATTACAATTGCAGAGGCGAAGAACGAGAACATCAAAGCGGGACTGGGGCAATGTATCGCTGCCATGATTGCCGCCCAGCTATTCAATCAAAAAGCAGGAAACGAAATTGAAGCAATTTATGGGGCAGTAACCAGTGGCACTAACTGGAGGTTTCTCACTTTGTCGGGTAATACTGTTTTCATTGATTCTATTGAATATTATATTAAAGAAGTCGATAAAATTATAGGTATTCTGTTGAAGCCTATCCAGTTTTGCATGTCTTCTGAATAAGAAGAGTTTACAGCTTTAAAATTGGTTCGTAGGGGCAATCCCCCTGTGGTTGCCCCTATATATGCCCAGTCGCGTAAGCCTTGTGAAATTTACCAGCAGGTAGATTTTCATCTCAGCAAACCAGAAAATTGAGGTTGTGACGTTCTCCCCCGCTAACCCTAACGGGTATAATGGGGGCTTCTAGAATAGAGAAAGTTGAATCCATTCTTCTACCCTAGAAGTTTCACAGTTCACGGGCTGAGTATCCTCATCACCTCCCTGTGCAGACACCATGAGTCCCACGGCGTTTAATGCTCGTTCAAGGATGTTCCTTGCTGCATTCTCATCCCTGTCCATTTCAAGATTGCACTTGTGGCAAGAGTGAGTACGAATTGACAGAGTTTTAGTCACCTTTGTACCACAACCAGAACAATTCTGCGATGTGTTATGAGGATTCACTTTAACAATATGTACGCCGCGTTTTACCGCTACTGCTTCCAATATCGTTATGAATGCGCTCCATGCTACATCATAGATCGACTTCGAGAGTTTAGAATTACGGGCTAGGTTCTTTACCTGTAAGTCTTCTACTGCAATTAAATCATAGAGTTTAGTTAACCAATGAGCAATTCCATAGTGAAAATTTTGACGCTGACGGGCGATACGTTGGTGGATTCTCGCTATCTTATTTTGTTGTTTTTGGTAGCGATTAGATTCCTCTTTTTTCCTTGATAGTTGCCGCTGTTGACGTGCTAAATGTAATTGTGCGCGTCTGTAATGTTGCTGTACTGGTACTGTCTCACCTTCAGATGTGGTAAGAAATTCCTTTAACCCTAGATTATGTAATACACAACGTACACAACGACCACTGGGTAAGGCTTTAATTGTCGTAGAAAATTTATACAACAAAAAATCGACCAACTCTTTCGATTTCTAGGATAGCACATAAATCTTAGTCAAAGTTCTTCATTCCCTGGCTGAGTACCAAGCTTGCAAGAAGGGGGAAGACAACCTTAGCTTCAAGCCGCTGAGTTTTTCTTCCCCCCCTCTCGCGCTCTCCCCCCATCTTTCCCTAGAAGGCTACTCCCCGCCCTCATTTCATTGCGGTCGGAGAGTAGCTCAAAAATTGGATTCTTTTAGGATTAATCGAAACCTAGCTCAGGTGCTAATTAAAATGAACCTGTCTGCTATGAACGTTGTTTATAACCTCACTTAAACTAAACTACACTACCTATTGATGTAGTAGTGGTTGATGTGGTTAATGAGGTAAATGAGAACTCCACTTTTGATAAAGTCCAAATAAGTCCACAAGTTCCACAAAGTCTGGAAACCCCAGAGCCAGTAAGCGATGCAGCCATGACACCTTTGTCCACAAGTTCCACTTGGGGCAGGGGTTAGGTTTCTTCAGTATTTCCACTTACAAGGTAGGCTTAATAAATAAGTAATTCTACGGATGCCAAAAAAACAACTTTCTATTACTGTTTAATAAAAGGGGCTTGAGTAGTAGTTAAATAGGCGCATAACCAAGACCCCTATCATTTAGTCATCTACAGAATGGGGTAACAATGAAGATTTTAATTCGCGGCATATTTGCTTTTTTTATTGGGGGAACAACGTTTGCTTTTTCCAGTGTATTTCCATCTATGGCTCTAGCAGGAACTCCTATTGCAGGAGGACATGATTCTAATGGAGCAATACTATGGGTATGTTTAGCCAAACATTCTAATGGCAGCATCCATCCGGGGAAATTATTTGCTAATTATTGTAACTATGGATATGGAGGGCAAGAAATTAGAGGCACTTCATACTCAATCCCAACAGTTCCCAATAATTATGCACCAATGTGGTATCTACCGATTAGTGGAATACAATTTCCAGCTGGCTCCTCAATTCCTAATGGAATTGAGAATGGATACCCTTTACCAGTATGTCAAGCACCTTATAATAATGGGTTGCATATAGGAAAATTTGTTGCTGGTAAATGCAATTTTGGTTATGCAGGAAGAGAGGTTATATCTAGTGATTTTAGGTTATTAATTCTTGTACCTATTCCACAACCCACACTTATCGGACCGCTACCGTACTAAAGCGGGACACTTTAGAACCCGGGGTGTCACTACTAATGGAACAGAAAGTTTAGCGCGAGTAAGTCCAGTATACAGCAAGTTACGAGAAAGCATGACGTAACGGGAGCATGAAGAATTAAGACACCTTCTCCTTAGTGACATTCCGAAAATTCCCAGTTTCAGGGCTGAACCGCACAACACAAACTCCAGTAGCTCCATTGCGATTTTTAGCAACGTTAATTTCCATCTGACCTTTATGTGACGTGTCGGGGTTATAGTATTCGTCCCGATAAAGTAGTAACCCAAGGTCCATGTCCTGTTCTATGTCACCACTATCCTTAATATCAGCCATAGTGGGACGTTTATTTGATTGACTTTCTACGCCTCGATTAATCTGTGCTAGCGCTAAAAAGGGAACATTAAATTCCTTAGCGATATCTTTGAAGGCTCCTGAGAACTTACCAATCTCTTGCGCTCTATTTCCAGCAGCCCTGTCTCCTAACTTCTGAATATAATCTAGAACTACTAACCCAAGTTCTCCTTTTTCTTTCTTCAGACGACGAAGTACAGAACAGATTCGCATTGGATTCTGAAGTGCAGCCGGAGAATCATCAATGATTATCGGTAACTCTGATAGCACACTTACTGCACTAGATAATGCTTCCCATTCTCTCTTATAGACTTTATTCTGTATTAATCTTTGAGAATCAATGCCTGAGTGCATCGCCAAGAATCTCTTAACCAGTTGTTCTTTCGACATCTCGGCACTAAAGAAAACTACAGGTAATTGGTGATAGTGAGCTACTTGATTAGCTAGATAACACCCAACCCAAGTTTTCCCCATTGATGCTCTGCCAGCGACTACTATCAAATCTTTTCGCTGTAATCCACCCATTAACGAATCTAAGTCAATTAACCCTGTTTTCAATCCTGGCTCTAAACCTTGTTCTAAACTTTTAAATGCAGCAGGTAAACATTCCCCAATAGTTTGAGGTTGAAACTTTTCTTTCTTATTCTGAGTTAAATTAAATACTTTCGACTCTACTTCTGAGAATACAGTGGGCAGTTCTATTGTTGTATCTTTTCCCAATTCATCTATCTCTGATGCCACTTCAAGTAAACGACGACGTTGGTACTTCTCCATCACCAACTCTGCCAATAAATCAATATTAACAGTGGAAACAGTACGGTCTACTAATTGAGCGATGTAATCAGTTCCACCAACTCTCTCTAATTGATGGTGGTCGTTAAGCCAAGTAGTAATTGTGATTATGTCTATTGGCTTATTGACCTGATTCAGTGCTAGTGCCGCTTTATAAATTTGACTATGAGCATTGATATAGAAAGCTTCTGGAACTAAGATATCTATCACTCTATCTAGAGCGTTAGTGTCTAAAATAATTCCACCGATTATCGCTGATTCTGCTGCTATGTTTTCTGGTGCTTCACTCATTATTTAATCCCTTAAATAGTGACTTTAGTTGTGATAAGTCTATTAATTCGTCTGATGATTCTGACTCCGATACAGGAGAAATGCTTGGTTCAGCTTGGCTGCTATTAGGTTTTGATATTTGAGATGGTTTCCATCGATCTTTAATCGCATCAGCAATCGTACCTCCAAGGTTTTTTACCTGATGAGTTTTGATATATTCTTCAGCAGCATCTAGGGCAGTTAATACTGATTCTTCTGTAGCTGCATTAATTAGTTTCTTTAACCTACTGTTAAGTTCAACTCCTAAACTAGATAATTTGACTTTTATTGATTCAGGGATATCTTTACTTTTACTGTTAGACTTGACGTTATCGATATCAATTATAGCATTATCTGAATCTAGATTAGCATTAATCGGAACTACTTTATATGTTGACAACTGTTTCTGTGATTCTTCTAAGCGACTTTGGAGGTCTTCAATAATTTCCTTCTGGCGTTCTACTTGAGATTGTAAGTGGTGAACCCGATATACTTGTCCCGTTAGAGATTCGTTCTTTCTTTTAAGTTCATTGTTCTCTTCCTCTAACTGACGAACTCTCTGTTTGATTCGACCGATTACTTGAGAATGTGCCTTCGCGGTTACTGGAGGTTTGATAACCGGACTGGGTGGCATCTGTGTCTGTTCCGAGCGTAGTTGAGCAACTTTAGCTTTTAACTCTGGATATTTATACAAATAGGGAACGCTGACATTGGCTTCTTTAGCAACCGTTTGAAAGTTAATCTTTGCACCTATCTTTTGAAGACGTTCGATAGCTTTATTTACTTTAAACAGTGCATCTTCTTTCCTCGCTTCCTGAGTCTTTTTCAGAGTTTCAATTCGGCTTTCTTTTGTCTTATCACTGCTCATTCAATGACTTCTCCTGTAATCTACTAATGATTTTATCAAGTTGGTCTGCTTGTCTCCCATATTGTTCGACTAAGATATCTGCTCCATTAGCTAAAGCTCTGGATTCCTTACCCCTCAGTTCATCACGAGTTTTGATGTATTGAGGTAATTTCTCTGGAACGGCAACGAAAAAGCGACAAGTATAACACGCCCTAAATTTATCGCAGCGTTCGGATAATGGTAATCCACAATAACCATAAATTGGGGTGTTAATATGGTCGCTAGATAATTCAAGTTGATGGGCAGTTGGATTATCCCAAAATGATTTCGGAAAAGATTCGTAGAGTAGGGGTTTACCATCAGCATTAAATAGTGCTTTCTGAATATGTCCTACTTCTTTTTCAATGAGATTACAACTTACATGAGTGTAATAAGTGCCAGTAGTTCCTAAATGTTTATGTCCTGCCCAAGCACTGACAACTGCTAGATCGTGTCCTTGTTCAAATAGTTGAGTTAATCTAGTATGTCTGACTAAACGAACTTT
Organism: Oscillatoriales cyanobacterium PMM_0019; assembly: GCA_949127975.1. GTDB lineage: Bacteria > Cyanobacteriota > Cyanobacteriia > Cyanobacteriales > CASBRB01 > CASBRB01. The sequence goes on from CASBRB010000290.1 coordinate 27,860, forward strand.
GAACTTAGCTAATTCTCCATTTTCGTCTTTAATATCAAGTTCTTTAATTAAATAACGAATTGCTAATTGGAGTGGAGCATGACATTGTGGAATCATTTTTCTAACTGGCTTTAAGTTCGGATGAGTCAAGCCATTTTCATCAAGTCCTCGATAATGACAAAACAAATACTCCCAATCCTTACCCCATAAGCTTTCAATATATTATTGCTGCTCTTGAATAACTTTAGCGATAGTTCTGCTTATGGGTAATTCATGATAATCATTGACTTTTTTACGCTGCCAAACAACCTTCCAATGACTACCCTCTTGAACTAAACAATCCTTTTTTAATAATGCTAGTTCATTAGGTCGCATAGCCGTGAAAAAAACTATAATCCACATCCGAGCAATTGGTTCTGGTAGCAGGTGTAAGTTTCTTTCTATCTGCTCTCTAACTACATCAGAAATAGGGTCTGGATTTCCTCTACGGACTTTAGGGTAGTCTCTATCTTGAATAATATTTCGGTCAACCGTAAACCAACCTTGAATATTCCCCGTCCTATAAAAATCACGTAAACTTCCTAATAGACTTTTGTTTAATTTCTTTTTATAGTTATAATAATCCAACATTAAACTTCTATTTATTTCATTAAATCCTTCTACTTTTATTTGAGTTAGGTAAGTTGAAAAACTCCTCAGTCCAGATACATGAATAGCAATTGCTCCAAAAGAAGTTGTTTTCCCTGTTTTACATAAAAAATGAATGTATTTCTTTACTAACTGCTTAAACCAGTCTAATTCAAATGCTTTAAAATTTATGTTGGCATCAAATATTTCGTATTCACTAAACTCCATAATTAAAGATCTTAAATCCCATTCATCATCTTGAAATACAAAAGGTTTTAATGGTGGGCTATCGTTGCTATATTTACTATAGTTACTAAACTTAAGATTTATATAGTCATAAATTCTCGTTTTACAACTTTTACATAGAAATATTTTTTTATTATGTTTATTTATGTAGGAAAAATACATATTATTATCTTCACACTTGGGGCAAACAAAATATTTTATCCTGTAATTTGTATACCAAATAACTGAATCGTTAAGTGGATCTTGTACAGCTTTAATATCAATATTTATAGAATCCGATAAGAACTTACGGCAATGCTTACAGAAGAACTGTTTCTTATTATTAAGTTTATGGATTCCTTGTGGAACCATCCCCAATGAATTACATTTAGGGCAAACAAACTCACCATGATAATCCTTTTTCCAATCAATATCAATCATGGTTCTCCTCCAAACCTTTAATCCTGACAATTAAACTATCGCGGTCATCTGATAAACCTTGCTGCTGGCGAATCATACCTAATTCTACAGCTATTTCTAATTCGGATTCAACTCGTTTCAAATCTTCTTTAAGATAACATAGATCATCAGTGGATGTCTGCCAGTCTTTACATCGCCAACACGCATTAACTGTCGGACAAGGATCTTTTAAACTCGGACGATGGCATTCTCCATACTGAGTTGTTATTTGATACATCTTGCGACGAAGTAGCTCAGTTACGGAATTATTAGGTTTATGAGTAGCAACTACTTTACCAGTATTATCGACATACTTCTTCTCCTTCATTAATTCTTCATATTCATCCCCTAGTACCTCTTTTAGTAAACGTTTGTAGAAATTCTGCATATCAGGCGAGCGATGTCTGAGATATTTTTGAATAATTAAATCTCTGACTCCCGCATTAGTCATTACTGTACCTACAGTCTTTCTAAATTGGTGCGATTTAAATGTCCAAATATTTCCATCTTTATCGCAAATATTATGTGATTTAGCTAACTTATTTAACCAACGATTAAATGCATCACATTTCATTACTCTAGGTGCTGGCCTATACTCTCCAGTGTTCCCACCATCATTACTACCAAATAAGTTATTATAACTACTTCCGAAATGTTCTCTAATATACGACTGCTGTTCTTTAATCACCACTACTAACTCAACTGGTATTGGTAACTCATCTTCAGTCTTATACTTCTCTGTTAGCAATCTGATTCGCCACTGTTCGCCTCGCTTTCTCAAACAATCTAGTGGTAGATTTAATATCTCTCCTATCCTCAATCCCAGGACTCTGATGATTAATACCATTCGTTGTATTGGTTCGGGAAGGTAATGGAGGTTTTGGTCTAACTGATTCCAAACTTCTTCTGGGATATAGTCAATTTCATCATTGTTGGGGTAAGTAATTCCTTTCCGCTTTCCATCAAACCAATAAGTGTCAATATCTATCCAACCCTCTTGTCTACATAAGTTAAAAAAATTATTTAAAGTCACATAGTTTAGAGCAATCGTTCTCGGTGATACCCCCGAAGAGTTTAGATAATAATCAAACTCCTCAAACACTTGATTGTCTATCTGTGATGGGGAGTACACTGATTGCTGGTTAAGAAACTCAGAAAATTTTCTTAGATATAAAATATCGTTTCTTATATACATGGCACTTAATTTTTGTTGGCTTCTCACTAATATATACAGTTTTACTAACAACTTTAACCAGTCTTGTAAAATTCCGCTAAAATCTAAAGTTAACACTTTATGATGTTCGTCAACTTTCAATCCCAAGTCTTCTATGGTATACCAGACATCTTTGTTAAATAACGGATTCTTTAATAAGACTCCCAGTTCTGGTGTTTGATGTTGAAATAGTTGGTATATTGGCGCTAACTCTGATTCGTTTAATGTCATTCTTCTACCTCTTGCTGTTCGACTACTGCCATCAAATCTGCTTTACTAACTTCACTAATTAGATGAGAATAAACATCTAACGTGGTTCTTATAGTTTGATGACCTAATAAATATTTTACACGATCTAGTGGGTAATTAGCTTTTAATAAACGAGAAGCGTAGGTATGTCTGAACAAGTGAGGATAAACTTCGATTCCAGTTTTTTTAGATAACCTAGAGAACATTGTATTTAACACTTTGGGGTTCATTGGCTCTCCTACACTACCTTCCCAGATGTTGACGAATACATAATCTGACTCTACTTCTGGATACTCGTGAATTAAGTAGTCGTTGTACATCTCTAAGAGTTCTTTCGGCACTGGAATAACTCTCTCTGCTCCTTTAACTCTTGCACCATTTGGATTATTAGCCCTTTTCACTACTTTAATTGTATAATCACTAAAATCTCCAATATCATCATGACATAACCCTAATAATTCCCCTTTTCTCATTCCTGTACTATTCAGTGTCAATATAATTAATTTATCTCTTAATCTAGTACAAGCACTCACTAAAGTTTCAATCTCTGCTTGTGTCAGACAACCTGGAAACTTCTTCTGTTCTTTGACTTTAACCAGCCTCTCTCTAGTTAGTTTAGACTTCCCGATTCCTTGAAGCAGTCCTTTTTGACCTCTACCCGTTGTCGCTATTAATCGGTCAAACTGTTGGTATTCAATGGTCTTAATAGCTATATGATACCTATAAAAGTTGGTGACAACATTAATTGCTAACTTGATAGTTCCTTCAGTTCTTTGAGCAGTAATGGGTTTCATGGACACTACCTTACTCGTATCCCCAACTCTCAACCAGTAAACAAAATCTTCTAAGTCTCCTAACTCAATTTTTCGCCAATCTAATTGTTTTGACGATAAAAATTCCCACCACGATTTTAGGGCATATCCATACGTCTCTACTGTATTTGGGGATTTGGAGCCACACAGAGAGGTCAGGTATCGCTGGATTGGCTCTACGATTTCGTAGTTCACATCGTCCAACATTACCCACACTACTTCCCCTGTCCTGGGGTCGATGCCTTTCTGTAGCTCTAACGTCATGGCTATATTATAACCAGTATTTTACTGTATGTAGCTAAATCTTAACAATTTGTAAAAAAAGCCCCGTTGTTGTTGTTGTTGTTTATTTTTTATTTGTATGGCATAACCAACAAAATGGTTCGGTAATATTTTCTAGCAATCCATTTCTTCCCTTTCCCTGGGTGTCTTCTTTTACACCATCTCCAGAGCATTCTCCAGATTTGGTCATCTATGTAGCTAAACACCCGTTTGCTTGCACTGTGCTTGTAGTAGTTTCCGAATCCTCTCAGGATAGGGTTTAGGTATTCGATGACAGTTTCCTGACTTGTGTGTTTATGATTTTTGAGCCAGTTTCTTAGCCTTTGAAGGAGGGCTAATACTTTTCCTTTCTCCGGGAAAGTGTAACAACTGCCACTGAATTGTCGGATGTGAAACCCCAGGAAATTGAAACCTTGTTCAATATGAACAATTTTGGTTTTGTCCTGATTCAGTTCGAGTCCTCTTACTGCAAGCCACTCTTTTAGGATGGGAATAATCTCTTCGATATCTATGAGTGTTTCGGCGGTAATGATAAAGTCGTCGGCGTATCGGATATATCCGTATTTGCCGAGTTTTTGTTTAGTTGTTCTCTGGCGTTTGGCTTTGGGTGAGGATTGGTATATCCTTATCTTATGGAATCCCGCCAGAAGGTGATCAATGCCATCTAGGGCAATGTTTGCCAGAAGGGGGCTGATTATTCCTCCTTGAGGCGTACCGCTTTCCGTTTCATGGAATATCTGAGACTCCACATAACCTGCTTTTAGCCATTGTTTGATTAGCTCCTTACCTGGGATTTTTCCAATAGCCTCAAGTATGAAGTTATGGCTAATGTTGTCGAATGCTCCCTTGATATCTGCATCCAGTATCCATAGGTCGGATGGCGCAATTTTCCCTTTTCTTAGCCTTAAATGGCATTGGTCTATTGCATCGTGGACGCTTCTACCTGGTCTGAATCCGTAACTGTTGGCCTCAAAGCGAGTTTCCCAGCTAGGTTCCAGGGCATTCTTAACTACTGCCTGTGCTACTCTGTCTCTGATTGTAGGTATCCCTAACGGTCTTTGTTTTCCGTTTGCTTTTGGAATGTAGACCCTTCTAGTTGGGCTTGTTTTCCATAGGGTGTATTCCTGCATTTCTTGAACCAGAGCTACCCGTTGGGTTGGGTTTGTTGCGGTCTGTCCGTCGATACCAGCCGTTCCCTTGCCTTTGTTCTCTTGGGTGACTCGTCTCACTGACAGTAGCAGGTTAGAGTAACTGCGTAGCATCAGTTTCATAAGGCTTCTGACCTTATTCCACTGACCGTTCACAGTTGCACGATAAATTCTCTGTCTTAGGTTTCTAACGCGCTTCTTGACGAGTTTCCAATTAATGGATTCCCAGTCTTTTAGCTGTTCCTTCGCTCCGATGTCATTAATGACTCTATCTTCCACGATTGGTTCGATTCCCTTACTTTGATTTATCGTTGGACACCAGCCAGAAGTCTGCCATCTTTCAATGTGGGGCAAATCTTGAACCCCTATCCGTCCAGTTGCCTGTTGCCTTTCGGCTGACGGCTTTCGCTTTTTCTGGCATCCTATACCCTCTAGATAGTTCCGTCTTCCTTGCGGTTGACCTACTCAGTTTATCGACCATATTACTGAGAACCTATAGGGCTTACCGTGTTTCACGTATTTGATATTCGACCAAGTTAGGTTTCACCAATATTCCGGTGGGAGTTTAGACCCTCTGCTGCTGTCCATCGAACTACAACAGCCAACCCACTTACCTTTTGGTCGGAGTGTGACAGCCTTATTTCACTCCACAACGCCATTACGGAACTTGTGATGATTCACTTAACGTTAACCATGTTGGTCTTTCCCTGGCATTTTTACCATCTTTAGGCTGACAGTAATCACGCTTTCGTGCCTTGCATTCCCTTGGTTTCATTACTTATTTCCAAGGTAGGCAGAGTCAGTGACTCCTTTACGTGGGAACAGAAAAGAGGGCTTTTCTGGGAGAGACGGCTCTCCAATCTTGTGGGGTTTTCATACCCTAAATACGTGCCTTTACACGTCGCGACCAATGACGACCAAGCAATTCCATCCAAGTTTCCATTGTGGCAACTTGGTCGTCATTTGGTAGGATTCGGTAGCAGTAGGTTAGAATCATACTGCCAATATAACACATAACACTTACCGCTTTCAATGTCAAGTACCTACGATAAAGGTTTTCGCTCTAAGTATCTGCTTACCGCTCATGTGGTCTTTGTAACAAAGTATCGGCGCAAAGTCATTAATAAAGCTTTACACGACTTCAAAGCACGAGATTTTCAGCGATACTTGCCAGAAATGGGAATGTACGTTACTTGAGTTTAACGGGGAAAGTGACCACGTACATCTGTTGATTCGCTATCATCCACAAGTGCAGGTTAGTAAATTCATTGCTAACCTCACGCACCGTATCTAGCCGAATAATGCAGAAAGGAGGCAAGAAGATTATTTGCGTCAGTTTTATAGAAAACCAGAATTGCTGGACTGGTTCTTACTTTGTGGCTAGTTGTGGGGGCTAACTCATCGAACAATTAAAAAAAATATGTTGAGCAGCAGTCAACTCAACACTATTAAATCGTATTCGCTGCGCTCATGTTTATATTCTGGTCGGCATTCCCCTCCCACTAACCCTGGCGGGTATAGTGGGAGACCCCTGCCGACATTAAGTTGGATTTTTTTTTTGGACTTACGCACTGCCTCTATATATAGCGGGTTCGTAGGGGCAAACCCCCTGTGGTTGCCCCTATATATTCCAGTGTGCGTAAGTCCTGTTTTTGTAGTAATCCAAAATCC
>CASBRB010000291.1 GCA_949127975.1 Oscillatoriales cyanobacterium PMM_0019
AATGATAAACTCGTCAATTATTAGCTGACTCTTCTAAGAATCGCCGTAAACTTTATCTAGCTTTACTGGCTATGATTGTTCATAAAACAGTGACAGAACGTGTCGGGAGATTTGAGCCATAGTGATCAGACCCAAAACTTACGCGCCATTCGGCTTTAGCCCTCACTACGAACGAATCTCCAAGAAAATGCTATACTCAGAGCAGTTTCTCATTAATAGGTTTCATCCCATGAGCCTGGTGATTCCCTCGGAACTGGTTCAAGCCTCTGGTCTATCTGAAGCTGAACTGTTGCAAGAATTGGTGTTGCTGTTGTTTGGGCGTGAACAATTGTCCCTGGGCAAAGCCAGTCACGTTCTTGGTATCACCCAACTCGAATTTCAAGCACTGCTTGCCAGCCACAACCTTTACATCCACTACGATGTTGAAGACCTCCACGAAGATGTCGAAAATTTGCGGGAACTAGGACTACTGTGATCGTTGTCAGCGATACCTCACCGATCTGTAACCTGGTTGTTGTCAATTATTTTTGGCTGTTACCGCAGCTTTTCGGCACTGTGATTATTCCAGATATTGTCTATCAAGAGCTGCTTGCCAATGGTGCAAATCATCCTGTAACACAGGCGGTTCAAGCGGCTAACTGGCTTGAGATTCGCTCAGTTACCGATAAGCAGCAAGTAATCATTTTAGAGCATGATAGCAATCTCGACCCTGGTGAAGCTAACGCGATCGTTCTGGCACTTGAACTCAATACCGATCAGCTACTGATTGACGAACGGCTTGGACGCGCCGAAGCCAAGCGTCGTGGTTTACGCATCGCCGGAATTATGGGTGTTCTGCTTGCGGCTAAGGGGCGTTCGCTAATTCCATCAGTTCGTCCAGTAATAGATGCTTTGATTGCGAGCGCTAATTTTCGAGTTAGCTCTAGGCTCTACTCAGAAGTGCTGCAACTCGCCAACGAATCAGAATAGAACTGTCTTCTATGGTTCGAGTTCGTCACGGCTCCACTTGGTGGTGGAAAGAATCAGTAGACGTTCGGCTAAAGCCCTCACTACGAACTAATTTCCAAGAAAAAGTTTGTAGTGAGGACTTTAGTCCTCAGTAAGGGCTAAAGCCCTCACTACGAACTTTTATGAAAATATAGGTAAATATACTATGCAGCTTCGACCCCATCAACGGACTAAGCTAGACGATACCGAAGACAGTCTGTTCTATTCTTTACCTCGCCTTGTTACGCACGTAGACGAGGGGTTCATCCAACAGTTGACCTCGCTTTACCGCGAACAGCTTAAACCTAATACCCGCATCTTTGACATGATGAGTAGCTGGGTTTCCCATCTTCCAGACGAAATGCAATTTGCTCATATTGAAGGCCACGGCATGAATACTGAAGAACTGGCTCGTAACCCTCGGCTCAACCACTATTTTATCCAGAATCTCAACGAAAATCCCAAATTACCTCTGCCGGATGAGGATTTTGATGCTGTCCTAAATACTGTCTCAGTACAATATTTGCAATATCCAGAGGCTGTGTTTACCGAGATTTACCGTATTCTCAAACCCGGTGGACTAGCCATTATTAGCTTTTCCAATCGGATGTTTGTTCAAAAAGCAATTCAAGCATGGCGGGAAAGCTCAGAAGCCAGCCGCATTGAGCTAGTAAAAAGCTATTTTCAGTCTGTGCCCGGATTCAGTCCACCACAGGTGATTGCCCGGACTTCCTCTGCTCCTAATTTTCTACAGTGGTTTGGTGTTTCTGGGGGCGATCCCTTCTATGCGGTGATTGCCGAACGCCAAGCTTGAGCAAAAGAAATTTATCTTCTTTTCTCTCTTTAGGTAGTTGATTTATTCGCTGGTAGTCTTATCGGCCTGCAACTTGGGCACAGTGAATAAGAAAAATCTTTGACGGCAGTAGTAATTACTACAGCGGTAAGGCATAAACCCCAAGAGGGAAATAGTTTTCTCAACCATCCCTCTGCGTCTGGAGCGAGAAACACTCTCACAGCCGCATTTGGGACATTTCCGTGCGATAGATGCGTTAGCTTTTTCCATTGGTAGAGTTTTGTGGGTATTAGGCTATATTAAATTATCCTACTTAATGCAGATGAAAATCTGCTATTATTACGACATTTTTCAAAATGCTATTGTTAAAAGTTAAGATTGATAACGGCAGTTTTAACTTTTGTCAACATTTGGTAACTTTTTAGCGGAAAAGATTTACGATCATAAGTAGTAGGGAGTTGAAGTGCTAGTCGCTACCATTAGGCAGCGATGTCGCCTCCAATTGGCTATTTGACTAAAATTATTTCATTAAAATCGCACATTCACAGGAGATTTACTGTCATGGCACAGGAAAACGCCGCCCGATTCTTTAAAGCCGTAAAAGAAGATCAGGAATTACAACAAAAATTTAAAGCTATAACCGATCAAACAGCCTTTATGCAGATGGCTGAGCAAGCCGGTTACAGCTGTACAATTGACGAACTAGAGCAGGCTATGAGTGAGTTGTCCCCTGAACAGGTGGCGGCTGTCATCAATCCAGGTGTGGGACTTCGGCAGCATCTTTTGCCCAGGTAGAAATTTTGTAGCCTCGGAGTCTGCGTAAGTCCTGTTCAAATTAATTCCTTGAGTATCTTCTCAATCTGGGCACAGAGGGCTTGGTGGCAGTAACCATTGCTAGCTACCAAGCAACCCCACTGATTTACATCCCCGTGATTATATTTCAAAGGTGTACCGTCTACATGGGTGAATTGCCCTCCAGCTTCGGTGAGAATTAATTCCGGTGCTGCCATGTCCCAGTCTTTAGGTGCAGATTTCGCCGAAAGAGAGATGTAAAGGTCTGCTTTCTGCTCTACCATAGCAACAACTTTGCCCCCCACACTGCCTACTGGCTGCTGGCTGTGGGTAGGTAGCTGTTGCAATAGCTGATTGAACCGTTGATCCCGGTGAGTGCGACTCACCACTAGGATCAAATCCTCAATTTTGTCACGCTCAGACACTCGCACTGCTGTTGGTGGGCTTTCACGGGTTTCTACAAATGTGCCCCCGCCTTTAATGGCATGATACAATTTACCAACTTCCGGGCATACTACTACTGCCAGCACTGGTCGTTGTTCGTGTACTAAGGCTATGTGAATGGCATATTCGCCTGTTTTGTCAATAAAGTCTCGCGTTCCATCCAGGGGATCGATAATCCATACCCAAGGCTGAGGCAAAGCCATAGGTTTCTGAGCAGAGTAGGTTTCTTCGCTCAGATAGCCAAAGTCTTCGACACCAAAAGACGCCTGTAGGTTTTCCAGTATGTAATGGTTGACTGCTAAATCTGCTGCCGTGACAGGACCATCCTTTTTTTCTGTAATTTCTAAGTCGCCTCTGTTGATGGTACCGCGATAGTAAGACCTGAGAATGTCTGACGCTCCCCAGCCAATGGAACGAGCGCGAGCTACAATTTTTTCTAATTCTATCATTTGTAGATTTTTAGATTTCTCTGTTGATTGTAATCTGACTGGACTGAAA
>CASBRB010000292.1 GCA_949127975.1 Oscillatoriales cyanobacterium PMM_0019
ACCCACCCCCCGCCCCTCCCAGGAGGGGAGCTGGGAGAGGGGAGTAAAAAAATTTACAACTCATTTAGACTTGCTATATATAGCGGGTTCGTAGGGGCAAACCCCCTGTGTGTGCCCAGTGTGCCCAGTGTGCGTAAGTCCTGTTCCTAAAAGAACCTTTCAGGGGGATTTATTTCTCGTTCCGAGGCAAAGCTTGGGAATTTTATTTTAAACGTTGATAAAGGCGTTTAGATCCTTTAATTAAAGATGCAAACAGCAAAGAGAGTGATTAGAGCTTCAGATATTTGAAGGTCAAAGTTATATAATTGATGCCAATGAACCAAAATAGAACGTATCCGAGTTGGGATCTACAGCAAATCTGATCCTTTCAAGAAAGCCGCTCAACCCGATAAAAGCCGGAAAGTCCCCCCAGATATCCTCTCTATCCGGCACAAAGACTGTAGCTACTAGCTCTAGATCTTCTCCGAATTCAGCCACTAATTTTATCGGAATTCTATCTATGCTTCCATCTAACCACATTCCCCTGATTAACATCCTTTCCCGCCCCAAAATAACAGCAGGATTAAAACCGCCAAAACTGGCAATAGATGGTGGTAAAATTGCATAGGGAGCGCCCGTATCAACTACAGCTTCAACTGGACGACCGCCCACTTCAACTCTAAGAATCATTCGGTTTGTAGTTTCGCGTGGAGTAGCTGGAAAATATTGATACCCAACTGCCCCAGTAGCAAAAGGTTCGCCCGACGGAAAAAGCAACAACATTCAGTAAATTGGTGTTATGAGTACGTCTTTGTTATTATCATCCCCGACGAGTTCAATTAGTTCCTTTAAAGAACCCGCTTCAGCTACTAACTCCCCATTACGGATTCCTACCCAGCGATTTTTATATTCATCCCGATGCTGCCTAATCCATTGGTTATCTGCTAAAACTCTTTGACGCCGTTCTGGAGTGCTGGGAACAACTCTAGGTGGTGGCGGGTTGAGAACGTAATCAAACTTTTGAACTTCCTCGTGTTCTGGGAAGTGCTTGATTGCGAGTTTCGCTAGTCGGATAGCCAACGGACGATTGGCGTCCCACAAAGCCACTCGCATCGCTGCTACATATTCTTCTGGTGAATTGTAAGCTACCAAATTATCCATACCCATATTCTAGCCCCACTGTATCCGATATTTTAATCATAATCACTCCACAAGTCAATTAGCTGTTTCTTTGAACAGCAGGTTTAGGGCACTACGGATGTATACTGTCCACGATTCAGATGTGGGCTGAAAAATTAAGGCGTAAAGCATAATGCCGCTCATTACATCGAAAACCAAACCTGGATCTAAGTCCTGCTGAATTTCACTTCTTGCTTTTGCCCGTTCAATGACGACGGCAAAGGCTTGTCTTCGAGGTTGCAGGTATTTGGTCCAGTAAATTTGAGCAAACCCAGAGTTGCTTGATGCACTGCTAATAATCATGGCGACGCTTTGTCGTCCCAGCGGGGTAAGTGTAATTTGTGCAGCGTTCTCGATGAGTGCATCAATGTCACTCCAAAGTTTTCCCGTATTAGGAATTAGCACCTCTTCCCGCATACTCTCAATGGCATCAGCAACCAACTCCTCTTTATTGCTGTAGCGTCGATAGATGGTTGTCTTTCCTACACCAGCACGAGCAGCGATCGCTTCAATACTCATCGCCTCAAAGCCAACTTCCGCCAGTAGTTCCAACGTGGCTTGCAGCATAGCCTGATGAGCTTTAGCACTTCGAGGTCTTCCAGGTGATTTTTTACTGGCATCATCCATAAATACTATTATAATTTACGATACAGTTTCGTATCGAAACAGAAATCATGAGTCAACGCCCTCGCTACGCTGACAAAGCCAGCACTCAAACCCTTCGGGAGGGTTTAGAGGAATACTACGCGCTCAATCCTCACATCACTCCTCCCGATACTCAGCCGCCTGAATTTGCCAAAATCTTGCTCGCTCATGATGTCGGTCATGTGATTTATGGTTGTGACACAGGGATGTACGACGAACTAAAGATTCTACCATTGTTTTGGTGGACAAGTGAGTGTACGTTTCAACGGTTCCGTAAGATGAGGAATACACCTGTCGTTGACGTTATGTACGATGACATGATTAGAGAAAAGGGCATACTTTGGCTCTATGGAGCGATTCTAGTGGTTCTTCCTCCACTCATTCCAGAGCTAATTTCAATCTGGTTCAAGACTCGCAACCGCAAAAAACGAGTGCCTTTTTTAGAGTTTCAACCTTTGCTCGATCGCTCGCTCCTAGATATCCGTCAAGAGTTCGATCTACTGCCTTTCTTGAAGCAGTCCAGTAAGGTGCGTTAGCGGAAGCGTAACGCACCAACCCAACCCCAAGCGTTATTCCCCCGAAAAACGCTGGTTTTATGTCGATATGAGGCGTGCTCCTCCTACACCGATCGCGAGGATGCTATTATCTCACTACCGCAATATAAAAAGCTCAGAGTACCTAGTCAATCAATTGTTGACTTGTCTGAGACTGAATTCATATTTAGTGTTAGCCTTAATTGGCTAATTCATTGGCTTTTGTAACAATGCTTGAATAATTCGACGGGAGACGCGAAAGTTAGTTTGTTGCAATCGAGCAATGGTTTCGGCAAGATCGATCAAACCTTGAGCAGCGGCATCATCTAAGATACCTAGAGTGCCGATAATGTGAAGTCCGCGAGCGCGTGCCATTTGTCGTCCTAGGCGCTCATCGACGATCAATAAGTCTGCTTGCAGCGTTTGAGCCAGGGTAATGGCGGCTTGTTCTCCTGGATCTAGGGCTCCGAGGGTTTCATCAATCGCGGAAACGGCTTGAACCGTGAGCCAGATGGGAGGATTGGCAATCCATTGCTGAAGGACTTGTGGCGCAGCCGAATCAAGCATTTCATTATGCACCACATCAGGAATAATGATTTGTTGATACAAGCGAGGGAGCAAGTCGAGTTGGTTAATGAGCAATAGATAGTTGATGGGTGAGGTATCGGAAACGACAATCATGGGGTGCTAGGGGTTTGCTTGGCGCGGAGTTGGCGAAGGGTTTCGCGATCGCGCTCTAAGTCGGTTTCATCGTAGTGCAAATCAGCATTGTGCTGTTTGAGAAAGGCATCCACTGCCCAGAGAGAGGGTAGACCGAGAATGCGCCCAACTTCGGCGCTGGTAATTTTTTCTGTCTGGTAGCCTTGCACAACCAAAGCTTCCAAAATTTCACGAGCCAGGTGATTGTGGTTGAAATGTTGAACTAATTCATCAGGAAGGTCAATCGTGATTTGCATGATTCAGGCTCCGTGATTGGGTTCTTCGCGCTCGGAGATCTTTTGTAGTAAAGTACTAACTATATATGTTACTACCAACACCGATCGATGTGGCTTGTCGTCTGTATTAAATCAATGAACTCGACGGCGAACTCAAAAAGACGCCCCACTTCGGCGGCAATTACAACGATGAAGTACCCGGTAGCGTCGCCTAGCCAACCGTCCGATCGCAGGGATCTAATTTATGAACTACGCATATATAGGGGGCAACCCACTTGGGGATTGCCCCTACGAACCGATATATGTAGAGGCACTGCGTAAGTCCTGACGCGGATAACTATTAATCCTATCGCCCCCATTGAAAAATAGCCGCTCCCCAAGTCAGCCCAGCGCCGAAACCAGCGGTAGCAATAATATCATCCGGTTGAATTTTACCCTGTCGCACGGCTTCATCCAAAGCGATCGGGATGGAAGCAGCAGAGGTATTGCCATAACGAGCCATATTACTGATTACTTTGTGGGCAGGAATATTTAAGCGCAAGGCAACAGCATCGAGAATGCGTTGATTGGCTTGATGCAAGATTAGCCAGTCTATCTCATCAACACTCTTGTTGCCGCGAAACAAAGCTTTTTCGATCGCTTCCGGCACTTTTTGGACAGCAAAGCGATAAACCTCTTTGCCGTTCATGGTAATCGGCGCATAAGTGCCCTTACCAATAGAAACGCCAGGAATCAATTCTTTGGGTTGCGGTTGGTAAGAAAGATTGAGGCAGTTGTTTTGGGTGCCATCGCTGCGCAGTTCAAAACCCAAAAGCCGATCGCTTGAGTGAGCCTGTAACACCACAGCACCAGCCCCATCGCCAAACAGCACACAGGTACTCCTATCGGTCCAATCTACCCACCGCGAGAGAATATCAGCGCCGATGAGCAGCACATTTTGATAAACTCCGGTGCGAATAAACTGAGCGGCAGTAACCAGTCCAAAGACAAATCCAGAGCAAGCTGCTGTTATGTCAAAAGCAACTGCTCTAGATGCCCCTAATTGGGTTTGAATCTGACAAGCACTGCCAAAGAGATCGTCAGGCGTCGAAGTAGCCAAAATAATCAAATCCAAGTCAGTTGGTGTAATTCGGGCCATCTCGATCGCTGCCGACGCTGCCTGGGTAGCTAGGGCACTCAACGATTCCTGTGGTGTTGCCAACCGTCGCTGGTGAATACCCGTCCGAGTCGTAATCCACTCATCCGAAGTTTCCACCAACTCAACCAGCCTGTGATTATCGATCGTAGCTGTTGGCAGGGCCGATCCTGAACCCGTAATTGCGATGCCTAGTCCTGATTCAATCAACATTACTCAACCTCAGTAGTTTGAGCAGCCGTGGTTTTAGTGCCGGACACAATTCGCTCTAAAACCTGGTTATCTACAGCTTCCTTAGCCAAGCGAATCGCATTAAATATTGACGGAGCTTGAGAGCTACCGTGACTGATAATGCAAATTCCTGCCACTCCTAGCAGTAAACCACCTCCATGTTCGGCGTGGTCGATGCGCTGCTTAATCCGCTTCAGGTTCGGTTTTAATAGTGCCGTACCTAAAATGCCTCCCAGTCCTTGTGGTAGCTCTTCTTTGAGGATTTGCAGGATTATTTCACCTACACCTTCTGCAAACTTTAACAAAACATTGCCCACAAAGCCATCGCACACAATGACGTCAAAGCGCCCTGAGAGGACATCTCGACCTTCAGCATTGCCGATAAACGAAATTTGGGGATTTTCTTGCAGCTTTTGGTGAGTGCGAAGCGCCAGTTCGTTGCCTTTACTAGCCTCTTCTCCAATATTGAGCAGTCCCACCTTCGGGTCAGATACAGCCAGTACATACTGGCTATAAATCGACCCCATAACGGCAAATTGCTCCAAAAACTTAGAACGACAGTCAACATTTGCGCCGACATCAAGTATCAGCACTGGTTTTCCAGCTACCTGTGTCGGGAAAACGGCACCAATGGCAGGTCGGTCAATTCCTGGCACTCGTCCCAGCCGCAGCAGGGCGGCTGCCATAGCTGCGCCAGAATGACCTGCTGAAACTACCGCATCTGCCCGCTTCTGCTTGACGAGCTGCATAGCTACGTTGATCGAAGCGTTAGGCTTGCGTTTTAAGCCACTCAGAGGCTCTTCGTGCATTTCAATCGTGTCCTGGGCAGGAACGATTTCCAGTTGTTCAGAACTGCTATGTTGTGCGATCGAGGCTTGTATCTGCTGAGGATCGCCCACCAGCAAAACCTCAACGTCCAGTTCCGCCTGTGCCCTAATAGCTCCAGCAACGATTTCGGTGGGGGCGTAATCCCCACCCATAGCGTCTATTGCGATCCGTGCGCGAGTCGAGCCCATTGATCAAATTTGTAGAAACCTTAAAAATTTTAGCAGAAGGTTTTCACTCAAAATAAAGAATATCCGGAATATAGAATATCGAACCGAAGATGCTGCAACTTTTTAGCTCTGGATTGTTGGCTTTATGGCTGGAGATGGTTGGGGTAAAACCGACTAATCTGAATGCCGACGCACTCCTGGCATGGCAGGGTGTACCTTTATTTGTTCTACCTACAGGCTCAGACTCAGTGGTTGAAGCCAGGGTGCAGCAATACCTCCACTCATTATCAACAGTAGGGATGGTACCAGATTCTCAACACCTTTGGATGCAGTCGGGAACAGCACTGCTAACCAATCACCAGGGTACAACTCCCGTGCCTGCGGCGTCGTTAACTAAAATTGCCACCACTCTGACTGCTCTGAAAACTTGGGGACCAACTCATCGGTTTGAAACCCTGGTTGGTGCCACGGGACCGATAAAAAATGGGGTGTTACAGGGCGATCTGGTGGTTATCGGCAGCGGCGATCCTTTTTTTGTCTGGGAGGAAGCGATCGCCCTAGGGCACGCCCTTAATCAGATAGGTATCCGTCGCGTCACTGGCAATTTGGTCATTGGCGGTGACTTTTACATGAACTACAAGCTCAAGCCAGAAGTTTCTGGTCAACTGCTAAAGCTCGGATTAAACAGTGCTGCCTGGCCAGAAGTCGCCGCCAACCAGTACCAGAAGCTGTCCACTAAAATGCCTCGTCCTACTGTTGTCATTTCTGGGGAGGTCAAAGTGGCCAGTTTCCCCATCCCTAAACAATCCTTGCTGCTGCGTCACCAGTCTATGCCTCTGGCGCAAATTATTAGAGAGATGAACATCTACAGTAACAATGAAATGGCCCAGATGTTGGCTAACTCTTTAGGAGGTGCCCAAGTAGTGTCTCATTTGGCGGCTCAAGCTGGTGGATTTCCTCTAGAGGAAATTCAAATGGTTAACGGCTCAGGATTGGGCTTAGAAAACCGGATTTCGCCCCACGCCGTCTGCACCATGCTCATGACCATTGAACGCTATTTGCAGCCATACCAGATGACTCTTGGGGACTTGTTTCCAGTTGCAGGTCACGATCGCCGGGGGACTCTCGAAGCAAGGCACATTCCCAAGGCTACGGTTGTCAAAACTGGAACTTTAGACGACGTGAGTGCCTTAGCTGGAGTCATGCCGACGCGGGACAAGGGCTTAGTTTGGTTTGTGATTATGAACTGGGGCAAGGATGTGCCAGTTTTCCGGACTGAGCAAGATCAGTTGCTGCAAAGTCTTTCCCACCAGTGGGGTGCTGCACTGACTCCACCACTAGCAATTACCCCCACTGCGGCTACAGTCGATCCTAATAAACAACTCGGTGACGTTAGTCGCAATGAAATTATTAGTAACGTCCAGGCAAATTCAGTTAATAGATAGCCAATTGTTCAGGACTTACGCACTGCCTCTATATATAGCGGTTCGTAGGGGCAATCCCCCTGTGGTTGCCCCTACCTATGCTAACAATTAAGGAACTATTTCTGTTACCACCCCACTACCATTGCTGCCAGTTACGACAACGCTTTGATCTTGCAGTTTTCCTACTGCCTTAGCACCTTTCAAGTTTAAGGGCGGGTTAATTCGTTGATAACTGACATTGCCTAAAGCCTCAATTTTTTGAGTGGGGAATTCCCATATAACTCGATCGGCTTTGAGTTTGGTCTGATTTTGACTGGCTACACCTTGGGCATCGCCAGTCAAAACAGCTACTTTTTGCTGCAAATCAACGTCACCCTGGTTAGCAGTGAAAGTCGCTTGTTCTTTACTATCCCAAATTTTTATTGGCTGATTTGATACCACCGTTCGGGTGTTTAAATTCCAGGTAGCCTGGGTGCCAGTAATCTGAATTGCAGGGTCTATTGATGTTACATTGACATCTTGCTTAAGTGTTACTACCTTAGTTTTTAGGTGTACCTCAGACTGAGAAGCTACAACTTGGTCTGTCACCGTTTCACCATTATAACGGTCAATGTGGATCTGTTGATCCCCAATCACTTGATCCTGGTTAATCTGCCAGATAAGATGTTCTGTTTTCAATTGCAAAGTGGGGTCTTTTGATGTCGCCACTATTTCACCGAATAATTGCACTTGCTGTGTGCGGGTAGAATATTTTGCTTCTTTGGCTGATGCCACAAGTTGGGGATGGTTTGCTGTTAAGTGGTTGCGGACAATCAAAAGGTCTTCTTTAGGATGCCACTCTAGCTCCTCTCCCCGCAATACTAAACCATTGCGAATCTCAGTAGCTACTATTTGACCTTTGAGAAAAATTTTTTGACCATCCTGCTGCACTTCCCCCTCGGTAGCGCTAACCCTTACCACTAATTTTCCATCTTGGTATATATCCCCAGTTGGATACTCAACGCGAGCTGTTTTCTTATCTTGGCTGTAGCTTGCCCGCTTCGACTTCACTGTCCACGCCCGACGCCCTTTTTCATCCGCCTGATCTAAGGTGACATTATCGAAAACTAGACCTACCTCTGTTGTCGTTGCCCCGGCAGACTCTGGTGGCACTTTGGTTTTTGTAGAACTGTTGCTACTACAGCTTATACATATTGCCAAAGTCAAAAGAGAAAGGGCACGAGTAAGTGTTCTTTTAACCTTGGTCATCTGAATTAAATATTTTTAACGCAAAGGTTCGCAGAGGTTTACGCAAAGGGCGCAAAGGAAGCGTTCTTCTGAGTGCTCATGCTGAAGTCTGCAATAATTGTCATTAGTCATTAAGGCTAATGACTAATGACAAGTAATTTTTAGCTTGGTTGTTGCTCCTCTATGAAGCCGAAGCCAGTTAAGGGACGGTAGGTATAATTGGCTCTGGATGTTTTTTGAATGTCGTCTTTGATAGTGTCGAGATCGATATAGCGATCGGCTACGTTAATTAAACTATCGCTAGTCATCGATCGCAGACTTACTACCTCCACCCGGACACCCCGGTAACTAACGGCATCCACCGCGTAAGCTAAATCTCCATCACCGCTAACTAGCACTGCTGTGTCATATGAACCCACTAAAGCCATCATATCCACAGCAATTTCTACGTCTAGATTAGCTTTCTTGGAACCATCTGGCAGTTGTACTAAGTCTTTGGCAATTACTCGGTAGCCGTTGCGACGCATCCACAGCAGGAATCCCTGTTGCTTCTCATTGGTGCGATCGACCCCTGTGTAGAAGAAGGAGCGTAGCAGTCGAGAGCCAGCGGTTAGGCGACACAGTAGCTTGGTGTAGTCAATTTCTATCCCCAGTTGCAGTGCTGCATAAAAAAGATTTGAGCCGTCGATGAAAATTGCTACACGCCCGCGATTTTCTAAAACTTGTTCTGGTGTAAACACGGAATCGTTATTTAAATGATTCAACATGATTGTTAATCCTCGGTTTTTATCTAAAATACGTTTCATGCCTCCTTTTTCCCGGTTAGCACCATCGGTTGGCTGCTGGTGCTGTTGGTTTTTACGACGACAAAACTGCTTAAGGCAGTTCCAGTCGCGCAAAAACTGGTTTTGGTTCGCCTAGGGTTTGCTTGGCCGCTAGTACACCCCAAGCTGCTTGGGTGGTAAATGGTAAGGTATCATTAATCAGCGTTTTGTCGTTACAGTTTGTTAAGTAGCCCAATTGTCGGTATATTTCACTGCTGATATCCGGAATAATCGGTGATAAGAGGTAGGCTGCTAGTCTAACCGATTCTAGAACTGCATACAAGACTTGTTCGACTTTTTGCTGTTGCCCCTGTTTATATAATGCCCACGGTGCCTGCTCATCGATCCATTTGTTACAATACCTAACTAAAGTGAGTATGGCATTAGCTGCTTCGCTGAAGGCTAGGGACTCGTAAGCTTGAGCTACTCGCTCACCTAAAGTTAAGCCTTGTGCTTTCAGGGGGTTATCTGCTGGGATGTCTTCATCTGAGCAAGCTGGAACCTGACCATCACAATACTTCTGCGCCATTTTCAAAGTGCGGTTGAGCAAATTGCCCAGATCGTTTGCCAAATCCGCATTGACAATATTCACAAACCGCGTTTCATTAAAATCTCCATCTTGTCCAAATTCAATTTCCTTGAGAAAGTAGTATCTGATGGCGTCAGCACCGTAGCGATCGACCAAAGCTACGGGATCGATGGTATTGCCAATGCTTTTACTCATTTTTTGCCCATTTTTGGTCAAAAACCCATGCCCAAACACCCTCTCTGGCAAGGGCACATCTGCTGACATCAGCATTGCTGGCCAGTAGATGGCATGGAAGCGCAATATGTCTTTGCCAATCAGGTGGAGATTAATCGGCCACCACTTGGATAAAGCATTTTCCAAGGTGGGTTCGCTCGTCGGATCGAGCAAAGCTGTAACATAGCCTAGCAGGGCGTCAAACCAGACGTAAATCGTGTGATTGGGATCGCCTGGGATCGGAAAGCCCCATTCTAAATTTACCCGTGAAATCGAGAAATCTTGCAGCCCTTGACTGACAAAGCTTAGTACTTCATTGCGACGACTGGCTGGCAGAATAAAATCTAGCCGCTCTTGGTAAAGGGCTAAGAGCTGGTTTTGATATTTCGATAGCCGGAAGAAATAGTTTTGCTCATCTCGCCACTCGGCTTCCCGGTTAGGGTGGAGTGTACAACGGTGTCCCGGCAGCAAGTCACGTTCTTCTTTAAATTCTTCGCAGGATACGCAGTACCAGCCTGTTTGTTGTCCAAGGTAGATGTCCCCTTTAGCCCAAACTTTCTGGAAAAATTCCTTAACTATAGCTGCATGACGGCTAGATGTGGTGCGGCTAAAGCGATCGTACTGGATATTTAGCTTTTGCCATAGCACCTCGAACCCAGCGGCAACTAAATCGCAGTGTTCTTGGGGCGCGAGCTTTAATCCTTCTGCTGTTCGCTGAATTTTTTGTCCATGCTCATCTGTGCCAGTAATTAACAAAACTGACTTGCCTCGCATTCTCTGAAACCTCGCCACCACATCCGCTGCCATAGTCGTATAGGCACTGCCAATGTGGGGTAAATCGTTTACATAGTATAGAGGCGTTGTAACAGCAAATTTGTCATTGTAACTCATAAAAAGCAAAAAACTACCCCTAAAACGGCTAAAAATTGCTAATCCGGTGGAATGAACTTACCCAGCGAAAGCGCTGCCACTGAAAATGGCGACCCGATAGCATCCAGGAGAATTAAAAATAATTAACTCCCAGAACTTCTAGGAGTCTCCTCTTTCCTGAGGCAGAGTGGGGAAGTGCTGTGGCAATTTTATCGGCTTTGCTTTAGCTATATTTTAATTATAAGCAAATGTACGATCGTTCAATTGTAATGAATGGGAATTTAAAAAACTTATCCTTACTAACAACATTCCTTATTAACTGATTTTACCTGGCTGTCCTCCGACGGTCGTTAACGAGCGCTGCGATACCAGCCCAATTTCTATCTTAAGAGATGCGTAGCCAAAAGTAAAGTGATGTTAATTGATAGAATAAAGAAGGCTGATACACCAAAGCAATCATGTCTGACAATAGCCCACTACAGATTTCTCGCTGGCTGCTGGCGGCGACAGGGACGCGGATGTTTGTCTCAAATCAAGACCGCGTTCCCACTGAAAGTGCTGTACTTGTGGTAAGTAACCATCGCAGCGTCATTGATGCAGCCGTGCTGATGGCAGCAGTAGGGCGTCCAATTCGCTTTGCTTGCCATCACTATATGGGGCAAGTTCCGGTACTGCGGGACATGGTCAAAAAAGTCGGTGCCTTTCCCTTAGACGCACCGGAACATCGGCAGCATTCTTTCTTTGGGCAGGCGATTCGGTTGTTGCAGTCTGGGCAGGTAGTCGGTGTGTTCCCAGAAGGGGCACCGCCAATGGTAAGTTTGACACCACCCAACTCAATGGGCAAGTTTCAGCGGGGATTTGCCCATCTGGCTCTGCGTGCCCCAGTTCCGGTTTTGGCAGTGTTGCCGGTGGCGATCGCTTCTATTGAAGAATCTAACAATTCGGCTTTACCACTAAAGCTATTTAGCTTTTTCGATCCCTCAGAGCCTCTATTCGACCAACCGGGCTGGCATCCACTGGTTATTTATCGCCGTGCTACTATCCTAATTGGGCGTCCTTGGTGGATTACCCCATCCCAACGGGAACAATATCAAGGAAAGCAAGCGAAAACCGTTGTTGCCGAGATCACGAGTTACTGTCATGAAGAAATTGGCAGTTTGCTCCGTAAGGCTAGTTAGAAGTTTATCCATTGAATGATGGCAGAAGTAACAAGTTATCCGTGTTTCCTTACCCCTAGCAAGCTGAATCCAGATTATCCACTTTTTGTGTTCCTCCCAGGGATGGATGGCTCCGGGCAACTCCTGCGAGCGCAAACGGCAGGTTTAGAAAAAGCTTTTGATGTCCGCTGTCTGGCGATTCCACCTACTGATTTATCCAACTGGGACATACTTACCGATAAAGTGGTGGCTCTGATCGAAGGTGAATTGGCAAAAGAATCTCAGCGATCTGTTTATCTGTGTGGGGAGTCGTTTGGCGGATGTTTGGCGATGAAGGTAGCGCTAAAAGTGCCCCAGTTGTTCGATCGACTAATTCTGGTTAACCCAGCTTCTTCGTTTAATCGACAGTTGTGTCTGCGCTTGGGTTCGCAATTAACTTACTGGGTGCCTGAGTTTTTCTATCGTCTCGGCTCAGTGGCAATATTAATGTTTTTAGCTTCCTTGGGTAGGATAGCACCAACCGATCGGCAAGCGCTTCTGGATGCCGTGCGATCGGTACCACAAAAAACAGCCATGTGGCGCGTATCTTTGGTTAGAGAGTTTGACGTTGATGAAACCCAACTCTGTAAGATTGCTCAACCAGTGTTGGTAATTGCTGGTGGGGCCGATCATCTCTTGCCTTCGGTAGAGGAAGCTGGATACTTAGTAAGCTGTCTACCCAATGCTCAAACGGTAGTGCTACCTCATAGCGGTCACGCCTGCCTACTAGAAGCAGATGTTAGCCTTTGCCAAATCATGAAAGCTCACAATTTTTTAGAACATCGAGATAAAAAACAGATTTTTCAACCCGCATTCAGCTAATGAAAAATATTGCTATGGCTACAACTACAGCACCGAAGTTAGTTGCCTTTGAGGAATGGTTAACCTATGAGGATGGAACTGACACCCGTTATGAACTGGAAAGGGGGGTACTGGTAGCGGTGGGGCAACCTAGAGGGATGCATGGTGAAATCATCGACTTTTTATATAGGCGGATTGATGCTGAAATTGAGCGGACAAAGCAAGATTGGGTTATCCGACCCGGAGCGATCGCCGTCCGGGTGCCGCAAGTTGGCAGACGCGATACTTCAAGAGTCCCCGATTTATGTGTAGTACCTACTGAACAATGGAAAGGACTTCTCAATCGAGAAGCGGTAATTGAACTGGATGAGTCACCCCCCCTGCTAGTTGTGGAAGTAGTCAGCACTGGTACTGAAATTACGGATCATCGCAAAAAACGAGCAGAGTACAACATCCTTGCCATTTCCTGTTATATTTTAGTCGATTGGGCTGAAGTTAACCAAAATAAAAAGCCAGTTGATAAGCGGGTGACAATTTTAACCCTAGTGGAAGGCTTGTACGATGAGGCTATCTACCGAGGTGATGAAGTTGTCTTTATTCCAACTTTTCCTGAATTGAAGCTGACTGCTAATCAAATCATCACAGCTCAACTTTAAGATAAAATAGCCGTAGAATTTTAACAGCGTGTTTTTGGCGATGAGTTCTAGGGATTTTAATCCCTGGCGAATTATCGGGAAAGGTACAAGATGTCAAAGAGGGCGCTCGCCCTTTAACAGTTTTAAAGTAAAATATATGAGTGGAAAGTAGTAGAGAGTTGAGCAGCAGGAGAAGATAAAATGACTGAAAAATGGACAGATGAACGGTTAGACCGTTTAGCCAATACATTAGATAGCTTCAAAAATGAAGCTTCGAGACTATTGGCAAAACTGGGTGAAAATCAGTCGCGAAATGATGCGGCTGTAGAGGTTCTTGTACAGTCAGTGACACGCTTAACGCAATCTCAAGAAATCCAGTGGCAAATCATCAAAGAACGGCAAACCGATGAGTTCTAGGAATTTTAAGATGCTGTTGGCGAATTAGCTGGGGGGTCTAATATTCCCCCAACTCAACCTGACAGCCCAACAAATTTTTGATTCTGCTTTGTGATTGTAGGTTGGGTTGAGCGGTAGCGAAACCCAACATTACCAGGTGCGATCGGTATCATAGGATCGGCAGTTTTAATCAATTCCAATGTACCATTGGCAATTGCCACATAGGGGTGATATCAATTCCCTAAATTTTTGTGAGTAAACTGTTTAGCATTGGCTCCAGTGTAGGTAGCAGCAATATGACCATCACCTGTAATTTGATACTTGTAAGTCACCAAACCTTCTAAGCCTACGGGACCACGCGGTGGCATTTTTTGGGTGCTGATTCCCACTTCTGCCCCAAAGCCATAACGGAATCCATCAGCAAAGCGGGTTGAACAGTTATGATATACCCCAGCGGCATCGACTTGGGCGAGGAATGTGGCAGCAGCTTTGGGGTTTTCTGTGACAATGGCATCAGTATGCCGGGAACCGTAGATGTTAATGTGAGCGATCGCCTCTTCTAATGAATCTACAATTTTAATAGCAAGAATCAAATCGCTGTACTCTGTTACCCAGTCGGCTTCTGTTGCAGGTTTTATGTCTAGAATCTGCAATGTCTGCTCATCTCCTCTTAACTCCACATTGCGCCCTAGCAAGGCATCGGCAACCAGTGGCAGGAATTTTGGCGCGATCGAGTGGTGAACGAGCATCGTTTCAATGGCATTGCAGGCGGCTGGGTACTGAGTTTTGGCGTCTATTATAATAGCGATCGCTTTGTCAATATCAGCAGCTTCATCTACATATATATGACAAATTCCTTCCGCATGACCTAGCACCGGAATGCGAGTATTATCCTGTACAAACCGCACAAACGAGTTAGAGCCTCTGGGAATAATCAGATCCACATATTGCTCTAATTTCAACAGTTCCAGAGTTTCTTCTCTGGTAGTCAGCAGTTGAACAACATTGGGATCGACTTCAGTTTTAGCTAATCCCTGGCGAATAGCTTTTACTATCTGGGTACAAGAGCGTACTGCTTCTTGTCCACCCTTGAGAATTACCCCGTTACCAGATTTGATAGCTAGCGTCGAAATTTGCATCACTGCATCAGGACGAGCTTCAAAAATCACACCCAATACGCCTAAAGGGCAGCTAACGCGCTTCATAATTAGCCCTTCATCCAGTTCGCGGTGAATCTGTACCACACCAACGGGATCTTGGAGACGTCCTACATCTCGCACGCCAGCTACAGCACCCTTAAGCTTATTTTCGTCTAATTTCAACCGTGCATACAAGGCTTTGGGGATTCCCCCTGCCTCAGCCCCTTCGCAATCTGCTGCATTTGCTGCTAAAATATCAGGGGTGGCGGATTCTAAAGCTTGAGCTATTACTTCGATTGCTTGGTTTTTGGCATCGGTTGAGAGAACCGCCAAACTCCGGGAAGCTTGGCGGGTTTGTTGAGCAATAGCAATAAGGGATGGAGTTATAATATGTGTAGTTGTCATCTGTCTTACCTAAAGAAGTCCGGGAGCATGAAAGCCACCCGTATCTTCATGCAGTGGATGAAATGCGACACGGAAATTCATTTCCCGTCCACACTTGGGTGGTGATTGACATTATTATGCCATATATATTAACATAAGCGTGCCGGAAGTTAGGGTTCTCAGCAGGTGCGAACCAACTCAAGTGGGTTGATTTTTCTTAAAAATGAAAAAAGTATTTTACTTCCGGTCAATTTGCTCGATAGTTATCTTGTCTCTAGCTTTGGTGAGCTGTGGCGGGGCTACTAAAGAGGCAAAACCTGTCTCCTTAACCATCTCAGCTAGTACCACTTTGCAAAACGCTATGGAAGATATTAACAAAATTTATAGCCACGAAAAGCCGAATATTACCATTATTGACAACTTTGGCAATAGCGATTCTCTGCAGAAGGCGATCGAGCAGGGAGCCAAGGTTGATATTTTATTTTCTAGTAGTATCCAGAGAATGGATAATATGGAGTCTCAAGGATTTATACTAGCAGATACTCGTCGAAACATCCTGAGCAACAAAATGATATTAATCTCGAAAAATAATTCTACAGGCATTTCTGACTTTAAAGACTTGGCTAGCGCTCAAGTCAAGCAAGTTGCTTTAAGCGATCCAAATACTGCAACATCTGGCAAAAATGCGAAACAAATTCTTAAATTTCTAGGAATTTTAGACATAGTGGAACCGAAAACGGTTATGGTAAAAGATTCCAAACAAGTACTAACTTATGTGGAAAATGGCAAGGCAGATGCAGGCATTGTGTTCACCACAGATGCGATCCAGTCAAATAAAATAAAGATTGTGGCGATCGCACCTAAAAATTCCCACGAGCCAATTGTTTATCCTATAGCAATACTCAAAGGCTGCCAGCATATATCTGAAGCTAAAGAATTTATCCAATTTTTGCAAAGTCCTGAAGCTGAGGCAGTGTTTGTCAAATACCGATTTATTGTAAAACATAATACTCCTGATAAATGATTATTTGCAAGTATACTCCACTCGGTCATAAATACTCCCTTCCCGCCAGAAGAATGTGTATTTTCTGCTCCCTCAGCTCTCCCAACTCCCACCTTCCCCCGTTACCTATCTCATAGCAGTACTCCAAGGCAGCAAAAATATTCCCCAAGGGAAGGAGTTTGTCGCATTTCTGCTGAGCGAGCAAGCCAGCTCTGTGTTCGTGAAATATGGCTTTACTATTCCTGCAGCCACAACACGGCTCAGTAGCCCGCACGCAGTATAATACAGATGATTGTGCTAGTTTAATGTAATGAAACACAGATACGACTTCCGTTTAATTTGCCAGATAGCTATCCTGTTTCTGCTTTTAACAGGCTGCGATAAA
>CASBRB010000293.1 GCA_949127975.1 Oscillatoriales cyanobacterium PMM_0019
ACCCCAAGGTGGTGTTAAAAGAATTCATATCGATTCCGACCTAGCTGTTTAGCGCTATACATAGCATCGTCGGCGTTTTTAATTAAGGCATCCGCCGTTTCACTATTGAGGGGGTAGACACTGATGCCAATACTAACCGTCACCGTGACAGGATTTTTTTCCAGCTCGAAAGGTGTAGACAAGCTTGCCAAAATCTTTTCAGCAACTATGGCAGCACCGTCCACTTGACGAATCCCAGGAAGAATTACTGTGAACTCATCCCCACCCAGCCGCGAAACGGTATCGCTGCCACGTAAGCACCCCTTGAGCCTCTGTGCCACTATTTTTAGCAGTTGGTCGCCTATCTCATGTCCAAGGGTATCATTAATCAGCTTAAAGCCATCCAGGTCAAGATAAAGCAGGGCAACCAGTTGATTATTGTTCCGCGCTGTTTCCACAGACTCAGCTAGGCGTTCGTTAAACAGTTGACGGTTAGGTAAACCTGTCAGAGAGTCGTGATAGGCAAGATGACGTAACTGTTCGCCTGAAAGTTGGAGTTCGGTGTTAGCACGAGTTAACTCTTCTGTGGTTCGCTTCAATTGTTCTTCCATCTGCTTGCGCTCTGTGATGTCTCGGATGACACCGACTAAAAAGACATTACCAGCAGCATCTTGGTGGAGCGACCTTTTGGTAGCAATCAGGTGAGTTTTTCCTCTAGCATCAGTAAATTCCTCTTCATTTTCCTGCTCTATACCTGTTTGGACAAGTAATTCATCTTGCTGCCAAAAATTATCAGCCTCATGTTGAGGCAAAAAATCATAATCTGTTTTTTGGATTAACGCCTCCAGAGGATAGCCGATGAATTTACAGTACGCCTGATTTAAAATCATCCATCGGTGTTCTTTGTCTTTGACAAAAATTGGATCGGCAATGGTATTAATTACTTTCTGCAAAAACTCTTGAGATCGTTTTAACTCTTCCTGCTGGTAAGCCAGATGGCTAGTGATAACAGCGGCAGAACCTACCATTACCAACAGGGGAGGAATAAGTGGTATCCAGTCACCAAAAAAGATGAAGGAGAGGTAACAACTACCTGCGAGGGCTAACCCAGCTACAATAATACCCACCGCTGACTTTCGCGGAGAACGTAATCGCCAGCTAATGCTAGCACCACAGCAAGACCAGACTAAAATCCACAAGTCTTCTACTGGTTTAGGCAAAACGTTGATTAAGGGGCGTCCATCAATGGCAGCACTCAGGATCTGACTAATAAAGTTGGCGTGTAGCTCTACGCCATAAAAGGGCTGTGCTGAATTGAGGAAGCTATCGCTATAAGGGGTATAGAAAAGATCCCCATAACTACTTGCCTTTGAACCAATCAAAACTACGCGATCGCGCATCAAATCAGGCGGCACTTTGTCTGCCATCACATCTGACATTGACACAGTGCGAAACTTATCTGGAGAGAAAAAATTAGCTAAAACCTGGTATTCTGCATCCTCAGTTTGCACATAGCCACCATCATTACCCTCAAAGCGTCGAAACATACTTCGATTCAACTGCAAATATTTGGGATTACTTGCTGCTGCTTCAGGAGTAATGCCTTCATGTTGGAGATAAGCTAAAGCAACTTTGAGGGCAAAACTTTGACGTGCTTTGCCATTTACATGCCAATACAGGAAACTGCGACGCACCTTAGCATCAACATCCAAGGGGAAATTATTGAATCCTGTCTTTTGCTGGCTCAAAAAGAAGGGGTGTGAAACGATTGAGTTGCTTTCAGTTTTGAATTTCAATCTTTCAATCCCAACCAAGTTGGGTATGGCTTTTGCTGTTTGCAACAATTCTGCATGACCTGGATTTTGGGGCAAATCGCGATAAATATCTAAACCAATGGCAGCAGGTTTTAAGGCATTTATTTTACGGAGCAGTTTCGCCATCACTGCATCCGATATTGGCCAAGACCCTGCCTGTTTGATGTCTAACTCAGTAATAGCGACAATCACAACGCGCCGATCGACTGACTCTGGGGGACGCAGGCGAAATAACTGATCTAATGCCCCCAACTCCGATGACTGTAATACTCCCGTCAGGCGAAGGATAATCATACAGCCAGCGACAGCTGAAGATGTAATCAGTACCCGCCGCTCTTGCCAAATCGATTGCTTCAAGCGTGCCCATATTTGCGACATTTTGGGTACGGCAAGTTTATCCATAAGTTGTTTTGTATATCAGTTGTCTATTTAATTGTTCCCAAAGTTCCATCAAAAAATACCGAGCTACTGATAAGGATTTGCTCTCAAATATGTAACAGGACTTACCCAGGCTATAGCAATTCCATTTGAGATGTAAAATTTTCTTACTCCCCTCTCCCCCTTTGGGAGAGGGGTTGGGGGTGAGGGTATTTTTACAACTCATTTAGACTTGCTATATATAGGGGCAACCACAGGGGGATTGCCCCTACATATGTCCTCAACAGCTTTTTGCTTCAATTTCAGCTAAGAATGGGGAAATAAATACCTAAAGTTGCGCGGACCTTGATAGTCAGATAACTTCGCTAGTTGCTCTAAATCTTGCAATCCTGACGTTTTTTTACCATTAATTTCCCAAGTTGGGTACCCTTTAATTTCAGCCTGCTTGCATAGATTTGTCTGCGAATGAAGCGCATCGGAGGCACACTCAATATAATTAATCTCACTAAATGCCTCTCTACCGAACAACTGTTTTTGTTCATAACAGTGAGGGCACCAGTAAGCGCCATACATTTTAGCGCCTATCTCTTTTAAATGACTAGCTAGAGCAATTTCAGCTTCACTAGAGGGGTGGGTAATTTCCCAGCCCAATCCTGGTACTGGCTCAGTAGTGGGCTCGAAGGGTGTAGAGGGATCTTCTTTTACAGGGGTTAAGTTGGATTCTGCTATAACTGAATTAGTTTGGGCATAAACACCCAAGGTAGAAACCCAGACCACCATGCCAACAACAATCGCCCCGAAGAATAATTGGCTAATATTTTCCCAAGGGCGACCGATTAATGTCAGTACCAAAAGGCTAAATGAGAAAGCTGCTGAGGCGATGCAGTAGATACACACCGTTTTGAGTTCAAAAGCCAGCAAATACATCAAGTAGCCGCTAAAGACAGTCATTGCCGTCGCACCAGCAAATAACAGCCACCAAGTCCAGTTTTCCAAGTTAGAGTAAAGGTCTTTATTGTTTTCTGGGCTTACCG
>CASBRB010000294.1 GCA_949127975.1 Oscillatoriales cyanobacterium PMM_0019
AATCCAGCACCGATAATTGCAGAGGTGGGAGCAAGCATTTCTCGCATCCCCGGACCACCTTTTGGCCCTTCGTAGCGGATAACAATCACATCCCCTGCTTTAATCTGCCCTTTTAGAATCGCATCTAAGCAAGCTTCCTCAGATTCAAAAACACGCGCAGGACCGGTGATTGAAGGTTTCTTGATGCCAGTAATTTTGGCTACAGAGCCTTCAGTAGCTAAATTTCCTCTCAGGATGGCTAAGTGCCCTTGGGGATACACTGGGTTACTCCAGGAACGAATTACGTCGCCTTTAGCCGATGGCTCATCTGGGACATCTGCCAATACTTCAGCAATGGTTTTACCAGTAATACTCAGGGCGTCTCCGTGCAGTAAGTCATGCACTAAGAGCATTTTCATCACCTGCGGGATGCCACCGGCACGGTGTAAATCAGTTGCTACGTACTTGCCGCTAGGCTTAAGATCGCAGAGTACGGGAACGCGGGCGCGAATTGTCTCAAAGTCATCTAAGCATAGTTCTACACCAGCGGCGTGTGCTAGAGCTAGTAGGTGCAGCACCGCATTCGTGGAACCACCCACCGCCATGATTACAGAAATAGCATTTTCAAATGCTTTCCTAGTCAGAATTTGTTTCGGTAATAGTTGGTTGTGGATGGCATCCACCAGAACTAAGGCAGATTTTTCGGCACTTTCGGCTTTTTCTGCATCTTCCGCTGCCATTGTGGAAGAATAGGGCAAGCTCATGCCTATTGCCTCAATAGCTGAAGACATGGTGTTAGCTGTAAACATCCCACCGCAGGAACCAGCACCTGGGCAAGCAAAGCGTTCTACTTGGAGTAATTCATTAGAGTCGATTTTGCCTGCGCTGTATTGCCCCACAGCTTCAAAGGCACTCACAACCGTCAAGTCGCGCCCGTTGTAATGTCCGGGTTTGATCGTGCCACCATAGACGAATATAGCAGGAATGTTCATCCGGGCGATCGCCATCATCGCTCCTGGCATATTCTTATCACAACCACCAATTGCCAACACCCCATCCATACTTTGCCCGTTACAGACGGTTTCAATGGAGTCAGCTATTACTTCCCGCGACACTAAGGAATACTTCATCCCTTCTGTGCCCATCGAGATGCCGTCGCTGATGGTAATCGTGCCGAACATCTGAGGCATGGCTCCGCTGTTGTGCAGCCCCGCTTCTGCCCGCTTCGCCAACTCGTTCAACCCCATATTGCAAGGGGTGATAGTGCTGTAGCCGTTGGCAACGCCGACAATAGGTTTAGTGAAATCCTCATCACCAAATCCAACTGCACGTAGCATAGCCCGGTTGGGCGTTCTACTAGCACCCTGGGTAACTACAAAACTTCTGAAGTTGTTTGACATTTTGTATCCTTGTGTCAACTATTATCAAAATACCCAATATAATCTCTAATTTAGCGATCCAAGTTCTTAGACCTCTTGCAAAAGTGCCTGCACCCGTGTATGGTGGCGCTACTATGAGGCATAGAATCTACCAACTACCAAGACATCCTAATCCGGTGAGTAGTTCATCATACTAGAAAATTCAATATGATAATTAACCAGAGGGTGCGAGGCTAGCACTGATGGATACCGATGAGCTACTGAAGCGATATGCTGCGGGCGAAAGGGATTTTCGCGATGCTTACTTGCGGGGAGCTGACTTGAGGGGAGTTGAACTGAGTGCCGCCAATTTCAGGGGAGCGGACTTGAGCAAGGCTAACTTGACTGGAGCTTTATTGCTAGGTGTCAACTTGCGGGAGGCGAATTTGACACAAGCAACCTTGTGTGCAAACTTGAGTCAATCTAACCTGATTGGAGCCGAACTGACTAAAGCCAATCTCGAGTCAGCCAACTTGAGTGATGCTAGCTTGCGTGCCGCCAATTTAACAGAAGCTAACCTGAGTCGAGCCAATTTGAACCGGGCTTTGAGCAATGAAGCTACTCTGCGAGGAGCGGACTTTACTAAAGCCAACCTGAGTGAGGGTGTCTTTTGTCGGGCTAACTTGACCCATGCTATCCTAAAAGAAGCTAATTTAGAGGCTGCTAACTTGACTAATGCTATACTCATGAACGCCAATCTGGAGGTAGCCAACTTGAGTAATGCCATTTTGCATGGAGCCAACTTGAGTGAAGCTAATCTCGCTAGAGCTGAGCTGAGTCGGGCAAAGTTGAGTGGCACTAATATGACAAACGCCATTCTCACCGAAGCCAACCTCAGGGGAGCTTCTGTGAGTTGGACAACTCTGCGGGGAGCAGACTTGACAAAGGCAAAGTTATTCCGGGCAAACTTATGTTGGTCCAACTTAACAGGGGCAAATTTAACTGAAGCAGTTCTCATTGAAGCCAACTTAAATCAGGCTAATCTGCTTAATGCCAATCTCAGTAGGGCTATTATGCCCGATGGATTCAGCCACGATTAGAGCATCATTATTTCCCCTTTGCCATTTGACTGCGGGTGGGTTAGCTCAAGCGCGTCACCCACCACCCACCATAAGTAGTTTAGCTGCTACAGTACTGTATTTGTAAAAATTCTTAGAAAAACTTAACGCATTTCCCGTAATAGGTTTGGGCAATCTATAACTAGAGATATATACTTGAGGCGTAGTGGGGGTAGTGATGGATATTAACGAACTACTGAGACGTTATGCTACGGGAGAAAGGAATTTTACGGAGGTAAATTTAGTTGGGGCAAACCTGGAAAGAGCAAACCTACCAGGAATCAACTTGTCAAGGGCTTACTTGGCATCTGCTAATCTCAGTCGGGCAAACCTTAAGGGAGCCAACCTGACTGGAGCATCCTTGTACCGGGCAGATCTAAGTTTTGCTAAGGTAAACGAGGCAAAACTAACAGATGCAGACTTGACAAAAGTAAACCTGCAAGGAGCCTACCTGGTAAAATCGCTGTTGGTAGGAGCCAAACTCAGTGGCGCAATTTTAACTGGGGTGAACCTGCGATCGGCAAATTTGTCCGGAGTCAACTTGTGTGGCTCTGACTTGCGTGGTGTTAATTTACGTTCCGCTAACCTGGTGAAAGCCAACCTGAGTTGGGCTAACCTCACTGGAGCTAGATTGAGCGGCGCATTGCTGCGGGGAGCTTTGCTTAATGGGCTGAAACTAAGTGGGGCATACTTGAATGGAGTGGATCTCAATGGTGTAGACTTGGATGGGGTCAATCTTAGTGATGCTAAACTGAGTGGCGCTAATCTGAGCGGAGCTAATCTCACAGCTACAAATTTAGCTTCAGCGCAGCTCCGTGTGGCACTGTTATCGCGATCGAATTTACATGCCGCTAACTTGAGTGGGGCGTCGCTTTCTAAGGCAGACTTATGTGAAGCAAATCTCAGTAAAGCCGATTTGTCCTACGCTGATATGAGTCAAGCCGACTTAACTGGGGCTAATCTGAACATGGCTTGCTTGTGTGAAGCTGACTTGACTAAAGTAAGTTTGCGGGGAGCTTACTTGTGGGGCGCTAATCTGAATGTAGCAGAAATGCGTGGGGCAGATTTAAGTGGAGCTAGCTTACGTGGGGCATATATGGAAAAAGGACAGTGGCAGCAAGCAAATCTCACTGGCGCAATTATGCCTGATGGCAGCATCCACGAATAAGGTTGGGAATGAGGACTAAAGTCCTCACTACGAACCGTAAACAAATATATTAGTTTATTCTAACCGTCTAAAATAGAAATATATCATCCAAAAATATTTATATGCAGGTAGAAAAAATGGCGATTTCCTTACCACCGTCGCTGGTGCAGTTCATTGAAAACTACAAAACCACCCATCAATACAAATCGCGATCGCAAGTCATTGAAGTAGCATTGGAGTTGTTGCGGAACCAGGAACTAGAGGAGGCTTACCGGGAGGCGTCTCTTGAAGTTGACTCTGATTGGGATGTAACAACTGGGGATGGGTTGACTGATGAAGCGTGGTGAAATCTACTATGCCACATCTCCTAAAAGGGTGAATTGAAGAATATAATTAATTTTTTTAACGCAAAGGGTCGCAAAGGTTGGCGCAAAGGGCGCAGAGGAGGGCAAATAATTGATGACTGTGCTTGTACAAAAAAATAATTCACGCACAAGAGGGCGAACACAAGTTTCGCCCTTACGTTGCTATTACAGGATAGTTCCAATTTCCTTGAGATAAACACGAGTAAAGGGTTCTTCCGATCCGAGCCTGTACTGTTCTATTAAGCCTTTGTGTCGGATTGAGACGTTATTTCCTTCCTTTATAACTATGGTAGAGTCGTCGAAAATATCCCGCGTTAGCATCATTTCTGTTTCCGTTGGACTATCCAATACTACTATATTGCTACCGTAGTAAAACATGCCGTCTCTTTCTAAGATATCTTCCCCGTACTCGACTATCAGCAAGTCCAGTTTGGGATTACGCACTAGGCTTTGGATGTTGGTGTTGTAATCCTTGTTCAGGTTTTTCTCTGAGCGGTTGACGAAGACTGCCTCGCGACAAACAGCTCCGATTGTCCAATCGGGGTGCTGCAATAGAATATGGTCAATTGTTTGTTGGAGTTCTGCTACTGAGATGCGGTTCAATGTAATAATTGGTATCCTGGCTGTTGTCCCGGAATCAAAGAAGGTTTGCAGGATAGACAAGGGTACATC
>CASBRB010000295.1 GCA_949127975.1 Oscillatoriales cyanobacterium PMM_0019
CCCCCGCCCCTCCCAGGAGGGGAGAGGGGAGTAAGAAAATTTTACATCTCAAATGGAATTGCTATAGTTACTAGGTTTGACTGGTGACACTGCTAAAGTTAAAATTAATCCCCCCAACTCATGATTTTCAAGTCAACCAAAGCCAAGCGCGTATTAGCAGCATTAATCCGGATCGGGTGGAGCGTTAAGCGACAATCAGGCTCTCACAAAATACTTGAACGACTAGACTGGTTTGATGTAACGTTCGCTTTTCACGATGGAGATGAGATCGGCCCACGTATGCTAGCAAAAATTGCTAAAAACACAGGTCTAACCCCAGAGGATCTTTAACGGGCATATATAGGGCAACGGTCGGCAGGGGATTGCTCCTATATATGCCCAGTGTGCTACAATAATGTATATGTTGGGTTTCGCTACCGCTCAACCCAACCTACAATTCTACTAGCGGCATTAGCTGTCCCAGTCTTTCCTAGGTAGAGCCTGGGGGTGAGCATAAGTTTTGCCAACTGACAACTTCTTCAGCGGGATTCTGAAAAATGACTGGCAACCAACTTGCACAAGGAAATTTATCTTCTAATCTTTCCAACCTTGCCCTTGCTTCCCGTACTGCTAAATATAGAGATTCCGGGCGTGAGTATGCTGCCAAAAAATACTTCAAAAATGATTGCGCTACTAAATCCGGGACGGGTTCCCGCATGACGATCGCGTTGGGTATATTAAAAGAAGCTAACTGAGAAGCTATCCCTAACCCATCACAAGAGTTAAATATTGCTAATTTTAATCCCCGCTCAATTCCTTTTGTTAATGCCTGTTTTAATTTACTAATCGTTACAAATTCGTTGCGGTTCACAAAAATTTTTCCTTCTGTACCGGCATCTTCTGTAACACTATGTCCAGCAAAAAATAAAATGTCCCATCCCTTGGTATCCCACAGCTTCTCGTATACTTCTTCGCAAGACTCTTCTACAAGAAATATCGTTTCTGGCTTACCAGGTAAATTTTCTAACTCTCTGCTCTCGGTAGTAATATCAATCCCGGTACTGTCTCCTAAAATTGCTAAAATTCGCGCCTGTGTTTTGGGAATAGGTGTTTCTCTAAATGGGCAATCGAATTCAAGGGCACTTAGGGCTACTTCTGCTTTGCGATGGCTCTCAACAAACTCCCATAAATGCCACGGTAAAAGTCTCAGTTGAGGATTTTCTGTTTCAATTATTAGCCTTATCTCTTCATCTTGCCTCACATTCATCAGCAACCGTTGCCAAATACGGAAAAAACCATCAAACCTCAGCCATTCATTCAGGCGTTGCTTTAAATCATCACCCGCATTTTCAATATTCCTCATCGAAAAATTAGTAATCCCCGGTGTGGCTTCTAGTCGAGTTTTTCCTTCGTTCGGAGGATTGTTTGGTTCTTCACCGCGAAACCTTAAATTCATCTGACGATAATTTGACTGCTAATTAGTGTAAAGTTGA
The DNA here is from genome assembly GCA_949127975.1 of Oscillatoriales cyanobacterium PMM_0019. GTDB lineage: Bacteria > Cyanobacteriota > Cyanobacteriia > Cyanobacteriales > CASBRB01 > CASBRB01. The sequence goes on from CASBRB010000295.1 coordinate 1,473, forward strand.
GGAATGTCTGGTGCTGGGGGCAAAGTTCCTACAGATTTGGTAAGCAAAATGTTGTTATTTTGCCAAACCTGTAGGGTAACGCTCTGCACCCCCTGCTCGCAATTGCCATTGCCCAAACTTAAGATAGCTAACTTGCTCATTGCTGCACCCGTAGAAACTTGAAATTTAAATCGCAAAATTCTGAGTAATGCTGGCTTCTGCAAGTGCTAGTTTAATGCTAAAGCGTTCTCCCGGTTCACCTCTGAATTCTAGTTGAATCCAGTTATCCGCCCTGCGTGCTTGAGCTTCTAGGAAAATGTCTCCAGATTCATCCAGTACAATCATTTGCACTCCAGGTGGCAAGTATGTATTGTTGCCTGTTGGATACAATCGTACCAGAATATCATTCCGACTGTTCGCGCTATCCTGTTGACATCCAAGCATCAAGGCTAAAAGATGCTCTGCTAGTTGGATTTCTCTAACTCCAGTCATGCTCATCAAAGCATTTTCCGTTTCTGCTCTTCGGGAACGAGGGGCGGTGGCAAATCTAAAAGCTTGTATTTCGTCGCGATTCCTCAAATAAGATTCAAGTGTTTGGAAACTATACTTGGGGAGGTTTTGGGGGTTTTGCAAGCATTCGCTTAAATTCACCAGCCCCTCAATTGGTGCAACCGTTGCAGAAACTATCGCGGGTTGCTGGGATGGGGTTGTTTTTGGTGTAGGAGTGGGAGTATCTGTTATATCTTCTTCCTCTGGTTCGTCTTCACTCCAAATTTCACCTAACTTTTCTAGCAACTCTTCAGCCAAATCTCTAAACTCACGCTGCTGGGACTCATCAAATTCTTCTCTGTCAAGAACTGTTGTAGCACCTCTCCATCCCTTTTGGGAAGTGAGATAACTTGCTAACAGATCCCGCACGGCATATTTCCAGTCATTTTTGTCGTAAGTGCGATAAATGCGATCGAGTTGAGCTGCTATTTCTGATATCGGCTCACTATCTAATCTTTCCCGTACTTTAACTGCTACCTCATCGTTACTGAAAAAAAATTTGATGGCTGTTTCCAGTCGAGATAAATGATCTAAAAGCGATGATAGGGATTGAAAATCGTCAAGACTAACTTGCTCTGTCATTTCTAAAGGATTTACTGCTGGGTAAAATCCGATGAGAGTGGCTTGTCTATCTTCTTCATTTATCCCGACTGCTACATAGCCGATGCGATTTTCCCAGGTGTCTGATGGGATGTAGCAAGTTGGTTCTTTTGGCAAGACTGGGCGACATTCTAATTTACCTAGGTTAGTCAACTCCAAATCAGCTACATCCATCAAGCTCTGGGTGATTATATCCAAGCTATCGCTGGCTTCTAAATCTGTTTCGATGCCCATGCAGTCGCAGTAAAAATCAACTGCATATACAGCCAATATGTTGAGATAAACTTGTCGCGCTTTCTCTGGTTCATCATATTGACTTTGAAACTTTCTAGCAATGCGAAAGGCTTCTGGGGTTAATGTTACCGTAAACATCGTTCGTTGCTCTGTGTAACGCATGGTTAGTTATCTCCTAAGTTAGGATTGGGTTGGACTAAGGGGTTATTTCGGCGAGTCCTAGTTTTATCCGGAGGAATTAGCTTGAACTCATGAAGACAGTCAAGGTAAAAGCCTATAATATCTTTAACTTCTACCTTCAACTTATTGGCAGCTAATTTCCATGATGTCACCTCTCTTCTTGTCTGGATTGTTGAACGAAATGTAACCGGGGAATCTTTGGACATTCTCTTGTTCTCAAACTTACCATCGGAATCGTCTTCAATTTGTTGTAAAACCTCTGGGGGCAAAGGCAAGGAAGTGTCTTCACTGGTAAATTCTTTGAGAATTGGTTTAAAATACCTTAAACAACGGGTATAAAAAGGGCTGATGGTTGTCTGGGCATTAACTCGATTGTCGAAGTGGGCTTGAATCTCTGTCAAGTTGGGTGGCGGTTGCCGATTTTTGCATAAAGTAATGGCTCTAAAAGTAATATCGGTACAATTCTGTTTATTTATGTGCTTACTATCGAAAATACCATAACGGTCTTCCTCGATCACTTCTAAAATCTCTTGATTAAGTTTTTCCCGTTTGGGAATTTTTTTGGTAATTACTTCCCACTTGCTGCCCGATTCGGGCTCGGCAGCATTGACTGGTGCATCTGCCGCCTCTAACTGGATTCTACCTTCCCTTATAATTATATCCTTAAATCGGTAGATTAACAACATGGCGAACCAGTTCCACACTGTTTTAGGTCGATAATATCTTTTAGCTTCATCACAAAATTTATGCCACTCTTCATCTAGTCTCGTATCCCCTAGGAGTGCCGCTGGCAGAATGGCGTTACCAAAGGTTTGACAAGTTTCAGTTAACTTTTGTAAAATAGCAGGATTGCAGTCTTGCCGTTTTGTCAACCTTCTTTCAAGTCGGCGCTGCCAAGCAAAGACTGCCTGAATAAAGTCCTGACAAGCAGGAGTCAAGGTAAGTTCATCTTTAGGTAATAACTTGGCAACCTGTTTGCGAAAACTTTGCCACTTATCGAATAAAACGAAATCAACACCCCGTTGATAAATATCAATTTTCTTTAAAAACTCTTTCTGAGTATTACCTAGAGCTTCATCCCAGCAATAGTTAAAACTGGGATTGATTGGTAAGTTACCATACTTAGCACTTAGGGACTTCTTCACGCCCCCCAGTCTTTGCCGAGCTACATCATCCGTGGATTTTAGCCGTTGGCTTCTTTCCTGTGGGGTTAAGAACTTATCCCATAATCCTGGTAGCATAATCTCCGATAACAAAGTTATCACTATTCGGCGTTCCTGGCTACCGAATGGGTACTTTTGGGCTTCTTGTGCAAGCATTTGCAGCGCTTCGTCAAGAATTTTGTAACATTCCCTACTTTCTTGAGATGCTTTGGCTCTGTCAAATAGCAGTTTAAGCCGTTGGTTAAGCTGTCTGTCCAGTGGGTGCATAGATGCTGTAGGGTGGGAAATAATGGTTGCTTTATATAGAGTAATTGTAGGAGAGATCGAGCGAGCGATCAATTTCACCAGCCCGGATATGTAGGGGCAAACCCCCCGTGGTTGCCATGTAGGGGAAAACCCCCCGTGGTTGCCCTCATGTAGGGGCAAACCCCCCGTGGTTGCCCCTCCTTCATTTCTGCCTATTTCAGCGCAAACCAGAGCAAATAAAACCAGCCCAGTAGAAAGGTGCTGCGAAAGGCAGTGGTTGTTGGCAGAGGGATTTGAGGTTTTCTTTGATTGTAAAAATGCGATGCGCCCGCCCATTCCACCTATCATACTCCTGTTGCCAGCGCTGATAATCTGGTGTTCCCTTATATAGCCTTTGGAGATTTTTCTTAGCTTTCTGAAGCTTTGCTTCTGCTTCTTCTTTTTGAGCAACCAAATAAGCTGTTAATTCTGGCTCATACTGAGAAGCCAAGGTTTCCCCAGTGAGGGTGCGGAGTTGATGTTGAGCTTGCCTTAATGCTTCCGGCCGATCGCTCCCTTTTTGGCGATACTGGTAGTAGAATATAGAGAATAGGGCGGAAGCTAAATCATCAACTGCCCACAAGGTAGAACAAACACTTCTAGCACCCGCACACAGAAAGCCTGTGGCGAGAGTTAAAATATCATCTGTTATCCGGGTAACGCCCAAATTGGTTTCGCAACAGGAGAGAAATACATCGGATAGATGGGGCAGTCGCCAGCCTGGTGTGAGCAATTGTCCCAGAGTAATTGTACCATCTGCCAAGAGGAGCCTAGATTCCAGGGGATTATCCAGACGGGATTGGGCATGATTGCTGGAGTGCAGCACTTGCACTTGTGATGCTAGTTGCCGATATTTGCTGACGGTGGCTTGGCTGAAACCTATTAAGCGTTTATCTTCAGTAATATTATGGAGTTGGGCGATTTTCTCTCCTTCATAACTGGCACCAGGAAGTGTACCGTCTGCATCTTCTACTGTACCGTAAACGAGTTGTTCGAGTTGCCCGCGCTGCTGGCAGTATTGCAAAATTTGGCAATTGGGGATGTACCGAATCAGAAATTCATCGCCAAAAAATTTATCCTCTCCCTCGACTACTGGCAAGGCACCAAAGGGAATCTGATGTAGAAGCAGGTGAGGTATGATAATAACTTCTTCGATGCCATTCAGGTGTTGAGCTATCAACTCGGTGAGTTGCAACCGTTTAGACAATTGGGCGAGAAACTCGCTCATCCCATCTAACCATGCTGCTTTATTTTTCAAATAGGGCTGTAACCAGTTGTCGTCAATCCAGTTTTGGAAAGTTTCCTGCCCTTGGGAAGTACAAGTGTGAATCTGGGGGGGTTGATGGTGGCGGAGGATAAAGATATGGGTGTCGTTAGTGGTGGTGTAGAAACTGAGGATGGCAGTATGAGTGTTGTCGATTAGTTGCTGCATCTCGACTAAGTTGGGGGCGGTAACTTGGATTCCTCCTGCTATAACAGGATCTAAGCGGCGCAGTTGTTCCCAGATTTGCTGTTTTTGAGTTTCTAATTCTTTAATAATTTCATTCTTGGCTTCCCATGCGGCACGAGAATGGCGAAATGTAGTTACTGGTGCGTTCGCTTCTCTGTTATCATCGGATGTGCGATCGGGACGTTGTTTGTCAATCTGTCGTTGCAATTCTTCATACTGGTGCAAATACTCTTGTACTTGTGGCGGGATATCTCCACCAGCATACAAGTCATTACTCGCCATTAAGTCTACCAGACGTTTAGAACGGGAACGCTCTACATATTCAATGGCAATGTCTAGTTGCTGAGCGTTGATGCAGGATTGCACCATGTTCTCATAAACGCCAATGGCATTGGCGATAATTTCTTGGCGGCGGGAGTCAGATGTAGCCCAAGTGCGACTTACTTCTACTGCGTCAATGGCAGTTTCATATCCTGCGATGGCTTCTGCCCACATTCCGGCATTGAAGGCTGTATTGCCCAGGTTACGTGCAGATTGGAGACAATCTATCGGATTGGTAATTGGGGTTCTGATTTCTAAGGCTAACCTGAAACAGGCGAGAGCATCTTCAATCCGCCCAACGGCACTGTAAGCAGTTGCCAGATTATTTTGCGTCGTTGCCCAATCCGTGGGGAAATCTTTGGGGGTGAGCACAGTTAATGCTGCCTGGTAATAAGCTATCGCCTGCTCCAGATTATCTGCCCTGTCTCCCCTGATTCTGTTTCTGTAAGCATTTGCCAGATTATTTTGCGTCATTGCCCAATCCGTGGGGAAATCTTTGGGGGTGCGCACAGTTAATGCTGCCTGGTAATAAGCTATCGCCTGCTCCAGATTATCTGCCCTGTCTCCCCTGATTCTGTCACTGTAAGCAGTTGCCAAATTATTTTGCGTCGCTGCCCAATCCGTGGGGAAATCTTTGGGGGTGCGCACAGTTAATGCTATCTCGTAGCCAGTAATCGCAATTTCTAAGTTACTTGCCCGATTCCCTAGAGGAAACTCCTGCATCAGGTTACTGAAAGTGAAAATAACTGCGGCGATA
>CASBRB010000296.1 GCA_949127975.1 Oscillatoriales cyanobacterium PMM_0019
GATCGTTATTTGGCGGCTGTTTTCCTGCTTCGATTCCTAAATCTGGCAAGCTGATTGCTAACTGCTGACTTTTGAGTGTTTTTAATCAACTCTTGCAGGCGTTGCCGCAACTGCTTAATATTGGGAGTTTGACGCCCATAACGCCAACTGACATAGGCTTGTGAAATTTCCTCAATGATTTGGGCAGATGCAGGTGTTTGGTAGTGTCGTGACATTTGGGCATACTCCAAGGGAGTATAAGCAGGGTGCTTGGGGTATCCCTGAGAGCGTAAAGTAGCGAGCATTTCTTGGTAAATACTTTCCATAGGAGGGAGTTTTCCCAACCAGCGACGATAGCGCCACTGCTTAAACTGGTTCCAAGCCAACCAGCATAAAAATGCGAATCCTATAGCTATAATTAGCCCAGTAAACAAGCCTACCCAACCTTGAGAAAACAGAGCAAAAAACCAAACAAGAGCACCTGCAATCCAACCGATAGTTATGGCAAACACTCTATCTAACCAAGCAGAAATGGGCGGAGGTAACAAACCAGCTACCCATTTCCAGATCTGCCCCAAAACCCCAAATGTTTGGTCTTTCTCAATTGAAGGTGGAATTAGCGGGTGTTGGGGAATAGGATCGAAGCTAAACCAGCCGTAATTTGGGAAATAAACCTCCGTCATCGCATAAGCATCGACGTTGCGGACAACATACAACCCAGTAAAGGGGTTGAACTCTCCTGGAGCAAAACCTACCACCAGGCGTGCTGGGATGCCAATGGAACGTAGCATCACCGTTAGTGTAGTGGAAAAGTGGTCTGGATAGCCTTGTTTGTACTTAAACAGAAACGCCTCTACTAAATCTTCATTTTCTGCTAATAAAGGCAGTCCTAAAGGATCTTGTGGTAAAGAGTAGTGCTGCTTCAGGTACTGAGCTAGGTAAAGAGCTTTTTGATAAGGTGAGGTGAGCGGTTTTGCTGAACGGGCGATAATGTCCTGAGTAAGTTGCCGCACTTTCCCAGCAATTTTGGTGGGGACTTGTAAATAGTAACGCTTAATTGGTTCAGAATAGTTAGTTTGTGCCTTTTGAAGGGCAGTAACATCGCGGTAGGGAACGTCAGAAATTACACTATAAGTGAGTCCTTCTGTCAACAGGATGGGCGCTCGCAAGCTAGCTTCAGTGTCCACACTCATTTGTTCTGTAGGAAAGTAGATTGAATTCGGGTAGCTGAGGGCGGGGATCAGATTCGGCAACTCCGACACTACCGTGTAACTTTGAATTACTTCCTTGGTTTTACCGATCGCTCCATGTACAGTAAGGTAGAACCGATTGGACCAACCAGGGCGAAAAATCTTTTGCACCCGCTCATTGCGAGATATTTCCCATCCTTGACCAGTGTATTTGTCAAATGCCATTACCCGCCAAAATCCAGGTGACTGAGAGCGGATACGCAACACTACTTTAGGTTTTAGCGCTCCCCGTAGATTCTGATTAATCTTGCTGTCAAAACCGTAGTAGAAGGTGTCATCCATCTCCCCCGGTGCTTTATCTTTGGCTTGCTGAGTGCCGTTGTCGATCCCTTTGCCAGCGCCCTTGGGCTTCTTCACATAAGCCGGATTAAAAATGCTGCGCCCTTCTAAATTTTTATAGTGTAGCGGGGCACTAACCGGAAATGACCGCAACTTGTAGCCCGGAAATCTGGGCATAACGGCAAAAATGCCTAACCCCAAGGCCACAATTACTACCATTAATAACCCCAGCCTGCGCCAAGAAAGATCCGCAGCGAAGAGCGACATTTTCCGTCGGCGTGTTCCCAGAACTTCTTGTGCGAGTAAACCAAGGCGCGATCGGTAGTCTAGCACCAAAACTGGTAGTGCGATCGCTAAAAACACTAACAAAAAGGGTGCAAAAGCTAAAGTCTGACTTAGGGTAGCCGAAACACCGATTAAAATCAGCCCAATTACCATTGAATAGCCCAAGTCCTTGCGGCGGGGCAAGTCAAAGCTGTGCAGAACTTGCAGATCTATTAATAATTCTGCCAGCACTATCCGGGTATCGTTGAGGCTATCAAGCAGGTTGTGGAAGAAAAGCGCCATTGCCCCCAGCATACCAATGGCAATGATAAACTTCATGGTGATATTGCGATCGCGTCGATGCTTCCAACTCCAAATCGCACCGACAATGCTCAGCGGCACCGCCCACAAACTCAGTGTTGTCTCAGCGGCGATGTCCGTAGCGATAATCCCCACTATCACCAACGCCTGTACTAGAACCCTCAGCAGTATTGAGTCTTCTGTCTGGGGGCGAGGCAATTCCTCCAGACGCTTTAAAAACTGCTTTAAACCTGATAGACGCCGATCTGCCCTGATGCCAGAAGAGTTAGACATGATTAAGCAATTATTCCTGGCAACAATTATAGCTTGTTGCCAGGCATCACCAGTTTACCGATCGCTATTTTTAACTTCTATAGCAAAAATCAGAGGTTCGCGATCGAAGTCTGGAAGCCGAATTTCCAGGGAATAGGTTTGGTTTGGTTGAACATCAAACGATTCGACACTGAGATAGCCTGAATAAGTACGAGATGCGGATGCTGATGCAAGTTCTGTGGCAAGAGTCAAACTGCCACCTCTGGGCAACCGACTCTGAACCTTGAGAGTGCCGAGGGGTGACATTTTCGGAGAAACCTGCTTTCTTATTTTGTATTCCGCCTGTAGACTTAACTCTCCGGCGGTAGTTTGCCATTGCCGTTTTAACTTACTTGTCGGCGTTACCGACAGTGTCAGGGCATTGATGATCTCTCTAGCCGCCAGTAATGATAGAGCCATTTGTTGTTCAGCGGTAGCGGCTTCGTAGTTCAGAACTGGATCTGGTTTTTCTCCGCGAGTCAGCTCTAGCAACACCAAGCCAGCTAATTGGTTCAGCGATGACTCAGACTCAGTTGGGAATAGGCTTTCTACCGCATGCACCATTTTCGCTCCCAGTTGTAATGGAGCTTGCACGGCTTGGGTGCAGGCGGCTAGCAGTTGGGTTAATACCCTTTCTGGTAAGGAAGTTGGCAAATTGAGGCTATTTAGTTGGGGTATCCACAATTGGAACCCGGCATCTGCTACAGGGCTAGTAACTTCAGCGTCGTAGGCGGTAAATTGCCTCTCCCAGGGGAATAGGGGTAGGTGAAGTTCAATTTCTTCTTGCAACCGACGCTTCATGAGCGCTTGAAAACGATTTTGCACGATCGGTATTTCTCCATTGAAACCCATCATGAACATGGCCCCCGAAGGGCTGGCTGCGGTGTCTTTGGGGTCAAACCCGCCCGTAGTTGGTTGGCTAGTGGTCATCGCTTTATCGGTGCTAGAGTATGGAACGTTCACTTCTTCTGAATCCAAAGGGTCTATAGTTTCCGTTTCCCAATCTGCCGATAGAGCGGATTTGGGTAGAGAATCCTGTGACAGCCAGGTCAGTAATTGGCTGATTAGGGCTTCTGAGTTATCATCCAAGTCACTATTCATGTTTCGATGCACCAGATCCGGATACTGAACTATTACGAATATCCCAAGCCAGCTCAAGCAGCTTAAACCAACGCTTTTCCACCTGGGTGACAGTGCAAGAAAGTGCTTGAGCTATAGCCGATAAGATGAGTCCCTGTTGCTTTAACTGTAATAATTTAACTTGCTCCGAGCCCAATTGAGCCTGAAACGCCTGCCACTGTTGGGGAGTCAAGCCAAGATTGCGCTCCAAGTCTGCGTCTAGCCATTGGTGAACCAGCTCCCAGCGATGGGAAAGGGCAAACCGCACCAAATGATATTTAAAGCGTTGCTGCAAGTAGTCGCGCTCTCTAGACGTCAAGTGTAAAATTTCTTCAATTTCACTGGCGGGAATATCTTGCAGACGGAGAGCAAAGTAGTCAGCACAATCATTTTGCTGGTGTTCTTCCAGATAAGCCATTAATTCCTTAATCACCGTCTCCCGGAGACTAGCTTCCGCCGATTCGGGTTCGCTAGCCACCAACACTTCCCTTACCTGTTTTACGGTAGCGTCATTCCAGGTAGAGTCTGACTCTAGTGATACCCCCTCAGCCACCTGCTCCATATCCACCGATGTTTCCGGGGGTTGCTGCTGGGAAAAGGTTTGCGCCCGCAGGATAATTAGTTGCTGACTGCGGCCACCGGGTAAGGGAATACGTCGCTTGCCGTAGCGCTCGGTAAAAGCCATGAATTCTGCCAGCTCTAACAAAGTTTGGGGGCGATAGCGGGGAGCGAGTTCATTTTCTCTGCGAAAGGCATTTAAGGATTCGGTATAGAATCCCTGTAAGAAATCTTCAATTAACATCAGCCGAGCTTGGTAGCTCGACGGACTAGCAGAGGGGCTAATGTAGCGATATACGATCGCACTCAGGGTACTATGTAATTCTAGCCGTCCCCGATGGGACCCTAGCTGGTAATAGTGCAGGCATTGCGTCAGGCGATGCCTAGCCAAAGTTTTAGCCCAAGATTCAACCTCTCCGGAAGCTTGAATGCGCTTACTTTCTTTGCAAATCCGGTTCACCTCGGCAGCTAAACGCTCAGCTATCTCATGGCAATTTTGAGCAGGAGCACGAGTCCCCTTTTGCAGTTCATTGAATAACAGTTGATATATTGCCTCCACGCCTTAGTAGATATTCCCTATAATTGCTTATGAGAGATAGCATATAATATTTCGGGTTCCTCAGACCTGATGCAGTCATCATGTCTTTAGCACTCACTAATTCTACATGAATTTAGCTCAACAGATTCAAGTTCTCATTAACAACGCTCCCCAAGACGGTAATACTCCCCAAGTAGTAGAGGCTATAGCACCCGTACTCAAGCAGCTTGCCTCCGGACTGCAACATTACGAGTATTACATTTTGCAAAGTATAGAGCGAGGTTGGGTGATGACTACACTAAGCAATCGCACCCAACCGGAAACTGAAAAAAAGGTGATTTACGCCTTTCCCACCCTGAAAGACGCAGCCGCCTTCCAAGTGATGCCTTCTCCAGAGCTCAGTGCCTTACCAGTGCCAGTGACTCACATTTTGTTTCAGTTACTAGCAATAGAGGTGGTTGATAGCATAGTTTTTTTTGAAACGCCCGGTAATCTGGACTTTGGTACAGAAGTGCGTCGGGAAGATGTAAAATCTGTAATTCAGACACAACTGCAAAACTACCGAGCAGCTCCCTTGCCCCACCCCAGCAACCTACCTCCAGATATCGCTTAATGGGTGATGGGTGATGGGTGATTGATGAAATCCCCCTAGCTCCCCCACCTCCCCTCAAGCCTTCTTCTAAGCCTCGACTTTGACGCCTTTCCAGAAAGCAATATAACCTTGAATGTTTTTGGCGGCGTCCTTGGCAGTTGGGTAATACCAGGCGGCATCCTTATTGACTTGCCCATCTACTTGAATGCTATAGTAGCTGGCAGTGCCTTTCCAGGGACAACTCGTGTGGGTGTTGCTTTCAGTGAAATACTGCTTGTTGATGGAGTCGGGCGGGAAGTAGTGGTTGCCTTCGACAACTTCAGTGCTAGAACTCTCGGCTAAAACAGCCCCATTCCAGATTGCTTTTGGCATCGGTTACTTTGCTAAATCAACTTGACAACTAACATTATCCAGCAAAAATCAACAATAATCAGTGAATATTCCATCAAATATGCCACAGTTTCCCGCTCTGGAACAGGCGCTCAAACACTACTTTGGCTATGACAGCTTCCGCCTTGGACAAAGGCAGATTATCGAAGCCGCCCTGCAAAACCGTGACTTACTGATTATCATGCCCACTGGTGGCGGAAAATCCCTGTGTTTTCAACTACCAGCCCTGCTCAAGCGGGGATTAACGGTAGTGGTGTCGCCGCTGATTTCCTTGATGCAAGATCAGGTGCAAGCGTTGCGGGATAATGGTATTTCAGCAGCGTTTATCAATAGTAGTCTGAACTATAAGCAGGTGCTGGCGTGCGAACAATCCATCCTCAAGGGTAAAACCAAACTGCTCTACATTGCCCCAGAACGCCTACTAGGAGAAAGATTCCTACCTTTTTTGGATGTAGTGCAGAATGAAATCGGCATCGCTGGTTTTGCCATAGATGAAGCCCACTGCGTCTCTGAATGGGGGCACGACTTTCGCCCAGAATACCGCCAATTACAGCAATTGCGCTACCGCTACGCAGATGTTCCTGTCATGGCACTAACCGCTACCGCAACTGAGCGCGTCCGTCAAGATATTATCCAACAGTTGGCACTAAAACAACCCAATATCCACATTGCCAGTTTCAACCGTCCCAACCTCTACTATGAAGTACAGCCTAAGCAAAAAAATACCTATAACCAGATATTGAAAATTATTAAACAGAGCAAAAGTTCAGGAATTATCTATTGCCTAAGCCGTAACAAGGTAGATGAATTAACATTTAAGTTACAGCACAGCGGGATTAAAGCCCTGCCCTACCATGCTGGACTGAGTAACGAAGAGCGGGCATCAAATCAAACCCGCTTTATTCGCGATGATGTCCAGGTAATGGTAGCGACAGTTGCTTTTGGGATGGGGATTAATAAGCTAGATGTGCGCTTTGTGATTCATCATGACTTACCCCGCAACTTAGAAAACTATTATCAGGAATCTGGCAGAGCTGGCAGAGATGGAGAACCTGCTCGTTGTACGATATTTTTCGGCTATGGCGATAGAAAGACAATTGAGTTTTTGATTAAGCAAAAACCAGACCCCCAAGAGCAGCAAATTGCTAGTCAACAGTTGCGTCAAGTTATAAACTATGCCGAAGGCACAGACTGCCGCCGCACCATTCAATTAAGTTACTTTGGAGAGCATTTTCCCGGAAATTGCGGCAATTGCGATAACTGCCTTGAATCGAAACCAGTAGAAGATTGGACAATTGAGGCGATGAAGTTTCTTTCCTGTGTGGCGCGGTGCCAGGAGCGGTTTGGCATGAATTATATTATTGATGTGCTGCGGGGTTCCGGAGATCAGAAAATTCTACAAAATGGTCATCACCAGCTTTCTACTTATGGGATTGGGAAAGATAAAAGTGTAGATGAGTGGAAAATGCTGGGGCGATCGCTTTTACACCAAGGTTTAGTCGAACAAACAACAGATGGTTACCCGATTTTGAAGCTCAACCCCCGCAGTTGGGAAGTAATGAAGCGTCAGCGTTCAGTTTCTATTGCCGTGCCTACCCCCAAGCCAGATATTATTGCTACAGCCAAGTCAAACTTAGAAAACGAACTTCGGAAAGCAGCAGAGGTGGAGATGCTGTTTGAAAAATTACGAAGCTTGCGTAAACAACTAGCAGATGCACAATCAGTTCCACCCTATGTGGTATTTGGCGATTCCACTCTCAGGCTGATGGCACAGCAACAACCCCAAACTTTAGAAGAATTTAAGGAAATTTCCGGCGTCGGTGCCCACAAACTTGCCCAGTACGGCAAACAGTTTATTGCCGAAATCCGAGCTTATTGCCAAGAGCAGAAGCTAGTAGAAGTGCCACATCAACGCCAAAGCCAAACTTCATTAGCCGATGATATTGAAATAGCCTCACCCTCTTACACCCAGTTACTCACCCTGGACTTATTCAAGCAAAATTTTACTGTGGAAGAAATTGCCGAAAAACGTAATCTTCGTCCCACCACCATTACCAATCATTTGGCTGAATTGATTGAGATGAATCAGCCAGTAGATTTAAATCGTTTAGTACCGCCAGAGCGTCAGAAGAAAATTTGGCAAGCCCTGCAAGCCGTCGGTGTTGGCTCACTAACACAGGTTTGCGAATACCTGGGTTCGAGTTACACCTATGATGAAATAAAATTGGTACGGGGTTGGTGGCGTCGAGAAAATAGAAGTTGAAAATCCCTGCCTTTGGCTTTCGAGCTGTCGGCGCGAGATATGAATTTTCTCGTTCCCAGGCAGAGCCCTTGTCTTTACCCACATTTTTATGCTGGAGTTGGACATGTTTAGAGTGAGAAAACGAGCTTCTACGGAACACTCGCAGGGCTTTTTCACCCTCATCCCCCAACCCCTTCTCCCATCAAGGGAGAAGGGGAGAAAGAGCAAAAAATCTGACTCTTACTCCCCTCTCCCAATTTGGGAGAGGGGCCCAAGGTGTTAGCGAAGCGGCACGAAGTGCGGGCAATTTAGCACTGGCAGGGCTCACTTTATAAACCCAAAATACAGGGTTTCGGAAGATGTGGGTA
>CASBRB010000297.1 GCA_949127975.1 Oscillatoriales cyanobacterium PMM_0019
CCTACGAACCCGCTATAGCAAGTCTAAATCATTTATAAAAATACCCTCACCCCCAACCCCTCTCCCAAAGGGGGAGAGGGGAGTAAGAAAATTTTACATCTCAAATGGAATTGCTATATATATAGAGGCAGTGCGTAAGTCCTGATAAACCCACACTGGTGATGTTGGGTTTCGTTCCTCAACCCAACCTACAAATTACAGCAACCGCCTTGGAGGTTGCTATATAGGGGCAACTGGGCACACACAGGGTAAGGGTAAGGGAAAGGGACTGGGATTGGGTGAATTCTTACCTCTCCCTTTCCCTCTCCCTCTTTGGCCCTACGAACCCGCTATATATAGAGGCAGTGCGTAAGTCCTAATAAACCCACACTGGTGATGTTGGGTTTCGTTCCTCAACCCAACCTACAATTATAGCATTAGTCCTAAGTAATGTTGGGTTTCCTAACGTCAACCCAACTTACGCGGCTTAGGAGTGGGCTTTAGTTGCTCCTAGATAAAGTTCTGCTACTTTGGGGTCATTGAGTAATTCTGAACCTGGACCTGAAAATCGATCGCGCCCCGTATCCAGCACATAACCTCTGTGTGCCATTGCTAATGCTTTCCGAGCATTTTGCTCTACCAACATAATCGCCGTTCCCCCTTGATTAATCTGTTTTATCTGCTCAAAAACGTTGTGTACTAACAAGGGTGATAGGGCTGCTGAAGGTTCATCCAAAAGCAATAGACTCGGTTCCAGCATCAAAGCTTTTCCCATTGCCAGCATTTGGCGTTCTCCTCCTGAGAGAGTACCCGCTTTCTGGCGGCGACGATTTTCCAAAACTGGGAATGTAGCAAAAATTTTATCCTTCAGGGGTTTTAGTGAGTCTTTCCGGAGAAAACCGCCCATATCCAGATTTTCTTCCACGCTCAAGGATGGGAAAACATTAGCGAGTTGTGGTACATAGCACATACCCCGCTGGACAATTTTATCTGACTTTAAGCCAGCAATATTTTTATCTTTGAAGGTAATTTTGCCTTTATGGGGGGTCAGTAATCCAAATATAGTCTTTGCCAAGGTGGATTTTCCGGCACCATTAGGACCAATTACGGCTACTAATTCACCCGGATAAATTCTGAAATTTACTCCTTGCAGGATATCCAAGTCTTTGATATATCCAGCCCACACATCCTCAACTTCTAAAAACGGAGTAGAATCATTAGTCATCGATCTTTATTTCTTTGTAATTTGACTAATAACTAGGTGGGTGTTTTTTGCAGCTCTGGGCGTTCTTCTGCAAGAATCGCCCCTTCTACTGGGCATACTTGCAGGCAAATGCCGCAGTCAATACAGGTAGCGAAGTCAATCCAGTACCAGTCAGTACCCTTAGCATTTTTGCTTGGACCTTCATGAATACAGGCGACGGGGCAGGCATCTACGCAATCGGCGACGCCTTCACAAGTATCGGTAACTATGGTGTGGGGCACAGTATTCTTTCTCTTAAAATTGATACGCAGTTGTTTTTAGTTTATCAGGAATCAGGAGTCAGGAGTCAGGAGTCAGGAGTCAGGAGTCAGGAGTCAGGAGTCAGGAGTTAGTAGTTACCTGGATTCTTATGAGATAAACCATTACTTTTTCTTACCACCAAAGAAGCCACCAAACAAGCCACCGCCAGATTCCTCAGGTGGTTTATTATCAGTTGGCTTGCTCTGAGCTGACTGATGCTGAGTCGTTGTTTTACTAGCAGCGGCTCTTGCCGCCAGCTTATCTAGTATCTGTTTGCCCTCTAACCCTATGGGATCTTTTGGATTCAATTGCAAGGCTTTGTTAATGTGTACCTTAGCCATTGTCGCCTGATGTTGTTTCAAATAAGCTATTCCCAGTAAACTATGGCAGGTGCTATTGTTTTGATCTAAATTAAGGCCATCCCGTAACTCCAAAATAGCTTTGGCAATGTTATTATTGCCAATGTAGTCTTGTGCCCGGTGGATATACGGATCTGCGGGCGATGCTGGCTGTTCAACAGGTTTATTTTCCTTGACTACCGATTGGTTAGCAACGTTTTCAGTAACACTGGATATGCTACTGCTTCCATGTGTAACAGCTTGCTTGATTACTTCACCTTTCTTTTCTTTGCCGAGCAAATAAACTAAATTCAGCTCACTAATTTGAGCGATCGTATCTAAGGTTTTATCGAAGTCTTTATACTGGTTATTTGCCAGTACCTGCAACGCGCTTTTGTAATCCTTTTCTAAGTTGCTAGTTTGGGCTAACTGAAGCGCGACTTCGCTGTGTAGGTTTAGGGAAGCCTCTTCCCTGAGGAGACGCCTACTCAAATGCCCCAGCATCACCATCTGTTCCATCCGATTACGCTCCTTAGACAATTGGGCATAAGCTGGGTTTACCAACTTCGATAACATCTGCTCTGCCAACTCTTTGTCTACTGTGCCTTCGGATTGGGAACTATCGGGATGCAGGAGACGAGCCACTTGCTTATAGCGTTGGCGGATTTCATATGGGCTGGCATCAACTGGAACCCCTACAATGGCGTGGTGGTCAGTAAAATCAAACTTAAATAGTCCTTGTTCTATTTTAAAAGACATAGTTAAGAGTCCGAACTTGATGTCGAAAGCTGTGCTTCTTCTAGTATGGTCATATTTTTGGAATTGTACATCACAATTGGCACAGGAAAATAGATTAATTTGGTTTTGGTTGGGGCAAATGCCTGTAATGGTGCTGTTAAAAGCTTACTAAGGGAGTAATTTGCCCAAGTTCTGTGCTGAGTGAGTAATGAATTTTACCATTAGTTGCCAGAATCCGACCAGAAGGAATAATTAAAGGACTGCCATCGTAAGCAGTGACTTTGCCGCCCGCTTCTTCCACCAGTACCACCCCGGCGGCTATATCCCAGGGGGAGATTCCTCGCTCCCAGTAGCCATCCAGACGTCCGCAGGCAACGTGAGCCAAATCTAGGGCTGCTGAACCACTACGGCGAACACCCTGGGTTAGATGAGTGAGGCGACAGAATTCCGCATAATTATTATCTGTGGTTTCTCGGCGATCGTAGGCAAATCCGCTGACTAGCAAGCTTTGGCTGAGTTCCGATGTCTGAGATACTTTGATCGGAAGACGGTTGCGGGTTGCTCCTATACCGCTAGCAGCGCGAAACAATTCTTGATGAAAGGGATCGAAAATGGCACCGACTTGGGGAATACCGTCAATCAGTAGCCCTACCGAGCAAGCGAAACAGGGATACTGATGAGCGTAATTAGTCGTACCGTCAAGGGGATCGATCGCCCAGAGGTACTCAGCGGAGCTATCCCCTAGTTGCCCTGATTCTTCTGCCAGGATAGAGTGGTGAGGGAAATGGCGTCGCAGCACTTCTAGGATTACAGATTCAGCGTGTTTATCGGCTTCGGTGACTAAGTCACCTGGGCGTCCTTTTTCTTGTACTGTTTCTAACTTGCCCAAATAAGCTTGTACAATAGCACCTGCTGCCAAGGTGGCTTCCGTAGCAATATCTAGAAAAATTTGCAACTGTTCAGGGGTATGCTTGCTCATTGATTTTGACGTTGAAACTCCGTAGGGGTTAGTCGCATCGGGTTGTCAGGGTTCCAAATGCCCTTTCCCATAAGTCTGGCGTATTCTTGGGCGCGGACAAGCCTGGAATGATACTTTTTGTTGGGCGTGAGGGACACTACCAGCACATAACCTTCTTTTACCAGTTGCTCATTGAGCAACACCCCATCTTTCCACACATAAGCCAACCTGCGCCCAAAGCGGTCTACTGTTTCCACATCCGATTCTAGTAAAACGGGTTTTAAGACAGTTTGTTGCCCTTTGACTTTCCCAATCATTTGCTCCAGGCGTTTTTTTGCTTCAGGTCCCCAAGGCCGCTGTCGCCAATCGGGGGTTTCAATGCCAATCAGCCGCACCCGCTCTAATCTAGGTGGTTGCTTGCTGCTGTCCACCCACTCGAAACTTTGACCGCTGACAACCCGCTCGATCTGGACTATAGTACCGGGGGTTGCTCCTGGTTGGCAACCCTGCATAAGCAACAGACAGCAGATAAAAATCCACCTACAGTAGGATGCAAGTTTCTCAGTCTTCATCTAGGGGCAGTCCAAACCAAACTTTACCTTTGGCAAAATAGCGACCAAATTGCAGTTCGTAGACTTCATCCTCATCCTGCGTCTCTACTTCCAGATTAGAGCAGGGATAGCTAACACACAACAGGGCGTAGCCTTTTTCGCGCAGTTCAGGAGAAATGCCCATCGCCTCTGGTTGGTGGACAACGCCTGAAATAACACGCACGGCACAGGTAGTACAAGCCCCATTGCGGCAGGAAAAAGGCAGTTCGACCCCTTGATTTTCCACGCTATGTAGGATATATCTGTCTTCGGGCACTTCTACGACGTGATAGGTGTCTTTCTGGCGATCGTGAATTTTAACGGTATAGCAACGGGGCATAGCTTAATTGACGCAACATACTCTATAATACATATAGGACTTACGCGCCTAACGGATATTATGTTGTTGCGAGCAGCCTGCGCGAGCAATCTTCAAGGTTAAATGGTACGTTATCAGTGGGTAAGTCCTAAGTTGAAGGTAAAGCTAAATATATGGTAAGCTGTAAGCTGAGTGCTAACAGCTAAATAACCTGGAGAGATGGCCGAGCGGTTGAAGGCGCAGCACTGGAAATGCTGTAATGGGCAACTATTCGTGGGTTCAAATCCCACTCTCTCCGTCAGATCCTTGCCTAAGAAAGCCTAGGTGCAGACAATCTTCTTGCAAAGATCGGGACTTAGGCAGAGTGGGCACACTGGGCACACACAGGGGGTTTGCCCCTACGAACCCGCTATATATCAAAAATGGGATCGGGATATACGGACACTGGCATATATAGGGGGCAACCACAGGGGGTTTGCCCCTACGAACCCGCTATTTTCTCGTTCCCAGGCTCTGCCTGGGAACGAGAAAAAGTCCTAAAAAAAGGCTCGTAGTGAGGACTTTAGTCCTCATTACGTTCTTACTGGTTTAGGAGCTTGGCGCTGAATCAGCATCCGTTCAAAACTCAGGGCAAGTACCCCCACAGTTACCAATACAATCCCAATAATCTGCGTTTGCTGTAAATACGTTTTTGGTCCTGGAATGATGACAACAGTCAAAAGTGCTGTCAGAGCGGGACCGCTCGAGGCAATAATGGAAGCACGGGCTGCACCCAGAAAGCGAACGCCAAAGTTATTTAATAGATAGCCCAACAGCGTCAAAGCACCTAATATCAGCCCGCCAAAGATCAAGGGTAGCTCCTGATGAGACACAACCTCAATTTTTAACGGGAAGGGCAAGATCAAGATGGTACTTGTCAAGAAAAAGATGGTGACAAATTGAATTAGGGTGACGGGTACAGGGTGAAGCTTTTTAAAGCCGAGCTGCATAAAAATCAGGTAGAAAGCAAAGGCGATACCAGAACCTATAGCTGTAGCAACTCCCACCTCAAACACTCCCGTTTCAGCGACAGTGTGACTCGACAAAATTTTAGGAAGCGCCGCACAGACAATACCTAAAGCAATGGTAACCATAACTCCTAAGCGTAGCACAGTAGGGCGATCGGCAAATAGTAACCATGCTAACGGCACAGTGATAATTGGGTACATAAATAGAATTGTCACCGCAATTCCTGGACCAATATCTCCGATCGCAATATAAATCAGCACCTGGGACAAAAACAGACAGCAACCACTTCCTACCACAAGGGCAATGGCACGGTTGTCTCTAGCTGTGAAAAACCTCTTAATATCAGTCCATACAGGCGGATGGAGGCGCATAGATACGAATGCCATTAGTGGCAGCACCACTATCATCCGCATCCATAAAATCAACAGCGAGTTGCCCAAAGTAGGATGAATGAATCCTCCCAACGGTAACTTCCCAAATATTTGGCTGGGGCTGAAAACAATTCCGACGACCACGTTATGCAGCGACAAAGCTACAGTGGAAAACATAACCAGTAAAAAACCCAGTTGCAGTTGGGAAAGCTGCTTTTTAGGCTGGAGTGGCAGTGGTTGTGGGGCAGCAGGCGGCTCGACGCCGTTTGGAGTAGTTGGCTGGTTGGGTGGCTCTGCAACCAATGTATCTGTTGGTGGCAGTTGCAGCTTAGGGGCTTCGGCTTGCAGTTGTCTAGTCAGACGATTAACCAACGTTTCTAGAATCACCTCTCCTTGCTGCTCTAGACTATGCATGTGTCCGAGTTGCTGGGAGAGGGCACTTTGATAGCTGTTAAGGTCTTGTTGGAGCGTGTTAAAAGCCGTCCTGATGGTAGTATCTAAGGATGCGATTAATCGGTAAGCACTTTCGTTGTACTCACTCACCCAGGATGTCGGCAGCATCCCGGCATAGCTATTCATCGGTGACTCTGGGTTATCTGCTAGTTGCTGTAGGTGTTGAATCATTTGCTCTTGCAACTGATTTGCCAACCCTTGAGCTAGGTGCTTGAGTAGCTGTTGCTGTTGCTCAACCTCTTGCTGACGCTGGGCGTGCAGCCCTTCGATTTCAGCGCTCAAGCGTTTTTTTTCAGCGCTGAGTCGTTCAATGTCTTGATTCAAATCGACAATGAGACTTTGCTTGAGGTTCTCAAGCTCAGTCGTCACTGTCCTAAGTATTGCTTCTGCTGCACTAGGCTCTAGAGCATCAGAGTTTTCAGGTAGATCGTCAACTTGCCCCATTTGTATTTAACCTCTACTCGATGGCTGATTGAGAACCGTCAGAGGCACTTAATCAACCGTAACCTTTTTCGCAGTATTTTCAGTATTTTGTCTAACGTCGTTCCCGACTTCAGGGAATGAGTCTTAAAAAAATCTGCTTTTTGTTTGGAGTCATTCTAGTCAATGTAACAGGACTTACGCAAATTTAATGTAGTTATTATATGAAGCTTTGTTAATTTGTCAATATTTGGATAAAATTGGATTAAATGTTGTATAATAAGCCTCTGCTAAAACCCCCAGAACAATATGCCTGAATCCCAGAGCCTAGACGAAGCCGTAGAATTTGCCGAGAACCCAGAACCACGTTGCGCCTGTGTTTTGCTGCTAGACACCTCTGGCTCGATGTCTGGCGAACCGATTAATGCCTTAAATGATGGACTAAAAATCTTTAGAGAAAATCTAAATCAAGACAACCTGGCTAAGAAACGAATCGAAGTAGCAATTGTTACCTTTGACAGCGACGTGAAAATAGTTCAAGACTTTGTAACAGCAGATCATTTTCAGCCACCAACGTTAACGGCGGCAGGATTGACGCACATGGGTACAGGGATTAATCTGACGCTGGACATGATTCAAAACCGCAAGTCCAAGTATCGAGCCAATGGCATCAGCTATTATCGCCCGTGGGTGTTTATGATTACTGACGGTGAACCTACGGGAGAACTAGATCAGATTGTAGAACTTGGGGCGCAACGGCTCAAGGATGAGGAAGCTAACAAAGGCATTGCCTTCTTCGCAGTCGGCGTCGAGAGTGCTAATATGTCGCGCCTGAGCCAAATTGTGGTGCGTACTCCGGTGAAGCTAAAAGGGCTAAATTTCCGAGAATTATTCCTCTGGCTGTCAGCTAGTATGCAGAGTGTTTCCCACTCCAAGACTTCCGAGCAGGTGCCATTGCAATCACCAGCAGGATGGGCGGAAGTTTAGTGAAGGTGGTAGCAGTATCGGTGACGGGCACCAGCCATGAGGAAAGAGGGCAACCGTGTCAAGATGCCCATGCCTACTCAATATTGCCAGAGGGAGTTTTAATCGCAGCAGTGGCTGACGGTGCAGGCTCAGCCGCACTGGGGGAAGTGGGCGCACAGATTGCTGCTGGTGCTGCTGTGGAAAAGATAGAAAGACTAATGGCGCAAGGTGTACCCCAAAACGATGATGGCTGGAAGTTGCTTTTGACTGAGGCTCTGTCAGCAGCAAAAATAGCAGTTGAGACAGAATCAACTGTGCGTCAGGTATTGGTAAGAGACTTAGCCAGCACATTGATTGTGGTAGTAGCAACATCAGAGCTAGTGGCAGTTGCTCAAGTGGGGGATGGTACAGCAGTGGTAGGGCAAGAAGGAAACGTGCTGGCACTTACTACGCCTCAGAGTGGGGAATACATCAACGAGACAACATTTTTAATTTCACCTAATGCAGTAGAAAAGGCACAGCTTGTAGTTTGGCACGGCAACCCAGCCCAGCTTGCCATCCTCTCAGACGGGTTACAAATGCTAGCTCTAAAAATGCCTGAAGGTACACCCCACCCGCCATTTTTTTTACCATTATTTCGCTTTATTGTAGAGACAAAAGAGGAAAGTCAGGCGAGGGAGAAGTTGAGGGCGTTTCTACAGTCTCCGCGCCTACTAGAACGAACGGATGATGATTTAACTTTGTTATTGGCAACGTTTGTCAATTATTGTAGTTATTGTAGGTTGGGTTGAGCGATAGCGAAACCCAACATTCCCATTGGGAGAAAGTTGGAATGAATTGACGGAGCTACCAGCCTACCGGATTTGTGATGGTGAACTTATTAAAAAAATATTAAATTTAGGACAGTATTAGATGCTCGGTGATATTATAGATATAATACTTAACTCACTGCCTCTATATATAGCGGGTTCGTAGGGGCAAACCCCCTGTGGTTGCCCCTATATATGCCAGTGTGCGTAAGTCCTGAGGTATTAATTTAAAACAGGGTGACGATCGTTCAAAACGCGAGCCTTGGAGGAAATAGTCTAGCAACCTTCGCTTAGTCTCTGTGGGAGACAACTCGCTCAAATTGCCCCTAGACCTTAAGAAATCAAGCATTGCTGCATCAGTTGCTTCCAGATGGTTCCATGAAAGGGGTCTACAGGTGTGTACTAGGGCGCGAGAACCTATGATGGTGCGGGGTATACTCTTGGCTGAAGTAGCAAACTCACCTTGAATTGCATTTTGAGTCGTAAACCCGAGCAAATTAGCAGCACTCAATCCAGCCGGATGCAAGGAATGTTTTGTCAGTAGCTTTTGGATATCGCTTTGAGAGGGGCGACTGGAACCAAATCTAGTCTGGCGGGGACGGTAGTAGAGTCCTTTGCTGACTCGCTGTAAAACCCCATCTTGCGCCAGCCGTGAGAGAGTTTTGCTCACCGCAGTCGGCGGCAGATTGGAGAAATCAGAGTATCGCCAGTAGCCTTCTCCCCGTTCCTCAATCTGTTTGCGAATTAACTCTGCGGTATTAACTCGACTTTTGTCCATTCCTAAATTTCAAGTATAGTCTTAATTTTATTCTTCTAACCTCTGGCTGTTTTGTCAAGTTTTTGTAAAAAAACTTGACATTCCTAATAGAGAAAACCAAATGCCCCTGCTATTAAACCTATTAATGGCACAACCTGCGCCCCAGGCTCGAAACCTGTTGGAGGGTAAAGACGATCGAGCTAAACTAGATAGACGAGGGACGCGAGGTTTTTTCCATGACTAACGCTAGAGAGCAAACAGAAAAGCACCCTTTATTGAGCCAACTCCCCGCTCTAAAGAGACGGGGATTCTGGCTAAGAGTTGGATACAGCTTTTCGCCCTAAACCACAAGGAATGGCTATCTGGCTGCACAATCCTCGGCTACCGGACGAACTGCTCTGAGGGGGAATCAGCCACCTGCTTTCAGACGCGCTTACTTGCTCGCAGTTTAATGATGATATTTGCCTTTTCATCGCCCGCCGGAACGGCTCCGTCCCTGAATCTAAATAGATTCCTTGAATTGACCATCCTGATAACAGGAGTCGATTCCAAGCTAGAATAGACAATATTTACGCCAACTCTTCAGCAATTGCAGCTCTAAGAGTTTGGTAAAGGCGTTAGATTTTTAGTGCATAATGCACTTATAGATATAATTTACTAAAAATCTAGAATGTCTGCCAGGGTTTCGTTACAAAACTTAATAACTCTGAAGCCTGATAAATCAGGCCGTGTCGCGTTTCCGCCCCGATTTTAAAATACGGGGCTACCACGCTCCCGAACTTCTTTCGGTGTCAACTAGGTAAGATAATTATATCAACATCATTCATCAGCCCACCACCAATGAGTAAAATGTTGGGTTTCGTTCCTCAACCCAACCTACAAGACTCAACCCAACCTACAAGACTACAAGACCATCACCCCCATTGGGGGTGCGGAATGTGGGATGTATAACTTCGCGATCGCCCAAACTGAAAGGCTCTCCCGGCTGTGTAGTGATAAATTAAGCTTATACACATAGGCGGGAGAGCCTTTCGTTATGCAGATTTTTGTATCTCACTATACCGTTTGGGTGTAAATTTATAAATATGCAGCTAACACGCTTCTCTAACGGACAACTAATTACCCTAGGCACTGAATTAGGCAGTGGCGGAGAGGGAACAGTTTATAAAATTCAGCAAGAACCGTCACTGGTAGCAAAAGTTTACCACCCAAACAAGCTGACTGACGATCGCGGTGAAAAACTCCGGGTGATGTTTGCCAACCCGCCTCAAGATCCCGCCGTCTCTCACGGACATAAATCGATCGCATGGCCAGTTGACTTGCTAATTGCTACCTACGACAGCCAGCAAATCCTTGGCTTCATCATGCCTAGGGTAACACAGGTGCGTCCTATCCATGAATTTTACACCCCAAAGGATCGCCTGCAACACAATCCATTATTTAATTACTTATATTTGCACCGCACCGCCCGGAACCTGGCTACAGCTGTCAGCGCTTTACATGCCTGTAACTATGTAATTGGCGATATTAATGAGTCGAATATCTTTGTTACTAAGACGGCGCTGGTAACGCTGTTAGATACTGATTCGTTTCAGGTGTGGGATGTACAAAAAGATGTGGTATACCATTGCCCAGTGGGTAAACCTGAATTCACACCGCCAGAACTTCAGGAGCAGACTTTCTGCACCTCACTCCGCACGGCGGAACAAGATTTATTTGGGCTAGCGGTGTTGATTTTCCAACTGCTGATGGAAGGTACGCACCCTTTTGAAGGAGTGTTTCAGGGGAATGGTGAGCCACCGCCTAAAGAGCAGCGGATTATAGAGGGGCATTTTCCCTACGGTAGCAAGCCCGTACCCTATCGCCGGAAGCCCCTGGCACCACCGTTTGAAATTCTGCATCCAACTTTGCAACAGCTATTCCTGAGCTGTTTTGAGGAAGGGCATCATCAGCCACAAGCCCGCCCCGATGCTCAAGCCTGGGTAACGGCGTTGGAAGGGGCAGAAAATGCTCTGGTTACTTGTGCGGTTAATCAACAGCATCGGTATGGGGAACATCTGAAAACTTGTCCCTGGTGTGAGAGGGCGGCGCAACTGGGGGGACGAGATCCCTTTCCGCCTCATCAATTGGTGCAACAACCGTTACCGCAACCAGGGCGCAACCTGCAATCTACCGCCTCTGGGCAACCTGAGCTGACTCCGACGCAACCCGTTAAGTTTAAACAACCGCCAACTAAATCGCCCCATAAAATAAAATTTGGGCTTGCCCAGGACAGAAATAAAGTGTTATTGGGTCTTGCAGTAATTTTAATTATAGCATTAGGGAAATATGTATCATTTTACAAACGATCGCTCCCCTCTAAAACTACAGAGTATTCTTTACCCAGTCAGCCGATTTCACTCCCAACTAAGACACCGATCGCTAGCACCCCATCTAAAGTCAAAACTCTGACTGGACATTCTGATTGGGTTCGTTCTGTCGCCATTAGTCCGGATGGGCAAACCTTAGCTAGTGGCAGTAGCGATCGTACTATCAAAATTTGGAATAGATCTACTGGCAAACTTATCCGCACTCTGACTGGACATTCCGATACGGTTAATTCCGTTGCCTTTAGCCCGGATGGGCAGAGTTTAGCTAGTGGGAGTGATGATAATTATATTAATATTTGGAATATGTCCTCTGGAAAACTTATTCGCACTATCAACGGACATAGGAGCACAGTTAATTCCGTCGCATTTAGCCCGGATGGGCAGAGTTTAGCTAGTGCAAGTAGTGACAAAACTATTAATATTTGGAATCTAGCCACTGGAAAAAATGTCCGCACTCTGACGGGACATTCCGGCAGCGTTTATTCCGTTGCCTTTAGCCCGGATAAGCAGACTTTAGCTAGTGGTAGTGGGGATAAAACTATTAATATTTGGAATCTAGCCACTGGAAAAATCAGCCGCACCCTTAAAGGACATACCGACTTAGTGCGTTCCGTTGCCTTTAGTCCGGATGGGCAAACTTTAGCTAGTGGCAGTTGGGACAACACTATTAATATTTGGCGTGTCTCTACTGGGGAAAAACTCCGCACTTTATCTGAAAATTATTCCCCAGTTAATAGCGTCGCTTTCAGCCCATCTGGGCAGACTATAGCTAGTGGTACTTTGAAAACAAGTATTCATATTTGGAATATTTATTCTGGAGAAAAAGTCCGCACTCTCTCTGGACATTCCAATTCGGTTATTTCCGTTGCCTTTAGCCCGGATAAGCATACATTAGTTAGTGGTAGTGATGACAGGAATGTCAAAATTTGGTGGATCGATCGTTAATGCTATCTGTAAAAGCTTCAATCTCCCAAGATATCGCGCAATCGATTGCAGTTTTTGATTGCTGTTTGGTTGTCCGGCTCGAATTGAATTGCTTTATAATATGTAGCCAGCGCTTCGTCGTACCGTCGTAAATTTTCTAGCGCTACTCCTCGGTTATTCCAAGCTTTAGAGTGGCTCGGCTGTAGTTGAATTACTCGTTCGTAAGAAGCTAGAGCATCGCTGTAGCGTTGCATTGTAGCTAGGGCTACACCTCGGTTATACCAAGCTTCAGCGTTGTCAGGCTTGAGTTGAATTGCTTTCTCGAAGGAAGCAACCGCATCTTGGTAGCGCTGTAAATTTCCTAACGCTATCCCTCGGTTATACCAAGTGCCTGCTTTATCAGGCTTAAGTTGAATCGCTTTGTCGAAAGAAGCGAGGGCTTCACTGTGGCGTTGCAGGGCTAGTAGGGCGACGCCTAGGTTATACCAAGCTCCAGCGTTATGGGGCTTGAGTGCAATTGCTTTCTCGAAAGAGTCGATGGCTTCGCTGTAGCGTTGCAGCGCATCGAGCGCCACGCCTCGGTTATTCCAAGCTTGGAACCAGTCTGGCTGGAGTTGTATTACTTTGTCGTATGTAGCGATCGCTTCTACATATAGCTGCAATTTCCTCAGCTTTTGCCCTATATCAAAAAGGTCAATGGCTTGAGAAGTTTGGGTTTTAGGCGTATAATTAACTTCTGACAAAACCAGATTAACTAGCTTGCCAACAGTTTGGTGATCAATTTTCAAGTGCTTGAGCAGCATTTTGTCTAAAATTTCGCCCAGCTTATTACTCATGGCGTTTGCCCTCGCCGGGAAACCGCGTCCTCCTGTTACCTAGTATCGTTCTAGTTGCAGCCCTTTTGTTAATATTGATTCTGGCATAAAATTGAGATCAGGAGTATAACAAAATTGTTAAGCAACTTTACGATGAAAATTCATTTTTTTGCCCGATTGTTGACTGGACTGGCAGTCGCCCTAGGCGCTACCGCTACCGTCAGCCCATCTAGCTATGCTCAAGGCACGACCTTCTTCTGCGGTACTACTGACGGTGTACCCGCCACCATTGCTAGCACGTCACGGGGAGATATTCCCATGATTCGCTGGATTTCTGATTATTTTAGCAGCAGTTATACCTCCGAGTGGCGCTGCCAGCAGGTGTCAGCCAGGTTCCAGAATTTCTATGACAACGGCAAATTGAGGTTTATCAGAACTGGAATTGTCAAGGGCTACCCAGTGTTATGCCTTGCTAATAATCAAGGCGGTGATTGTGACAGCGATGCGGTATTAGTTACTCTCCAGCAGGGAATCGATCCCCAGTTGGTTCTGGAACGGTTGCTGAATCTCCGTGCCCGTGCCGCCGGGAGAGCTATTGATTTAAGTGGAAATCAAACCATATTCTACCATGATGGTGAAGCTTACGTCAATGTAGAGAAGTTTCTCAACCTCGGTAATTGGTGAAAGGTAAAATTGCGGCAGCGCTGATTGGTATAGCGGCAATAGTGGTGTCCCCTGAAGTCGCGTCTTGTTTATCAGGACCGGAGGTGAACGCTATTGCCAAAAAAATTACGGTGCGGATTGATGGGCAAAATACTGGCTCTGGTGTAATTATCGATCGCAAAGAAAATATATATTTTGTCCTCACCAATTGGCACGTAGTGCAGGAGCCAGGAAACTATACAGTTCAGACTCCAGACGGCAAGAGATATGCAATTAACTTTAGCTTGATTAGACGAGTGCCTGAGGTAGACTTAGCCGTGTTGCTCTTTAGCAGTTCCCAAAGTTACCAAGTTGGCTTTTCGGGCAATTCTGACCAATTAACAGAGGGAATGACAGTTTATGTAGCTGGCTGGGCCGATCCTGGTCCCGTTATTCCAGAACGTACTTATCAGTTTATTACTGGGTACATTTCCAGTCGCCTGCAAAAACCTACTGATGGTTATAGTTTAGTTTATACCATTAATGCTGTACCAGGAATGAGTGGTGGTCCGGTACTAGATGATAGGGGTGATGTGGTGGGTATTAATGGACGAGCTATACCGGATATTAGAACTGGTACGGTGAGTTTTGTTCTGGGAATTGGAATTAATAATTATTTGCCTCTAGCAAACCCTCCAGCAGTAGCTACATTACAGAGTGCGGTGAAGTTTTTCCAGCGTGGACTGGATAAAGCTAGGCGCGGAGACTACCAAGGAGCTTTAGCTGATTACAACCAAGCTTTACAGCTAGATCCTAACTTAGCTACAGTTTATAATAACCGAGGTCTTGCCCGTGCGTCTAGCGGAGATATTTCTGGAGCTCTAGCAGATTATAACCAAGCGATTCAACTAAATTTTAACTTTGCCGCCCCATACAATAACCGGGGGCTGGCTCATGCCCAACAGGGAAAGTTTCGGGAAGCTTTAGCTGATTATAACCAGGCAATTGTGCTAGATCCTAATTTAGCCGAAACTTACAATAACCGGGGTTTGACTCGTTTTCAGCAGGGAGATATTTCTGGAGCTGTAGCAGATTATAACCAAGCGCTCCAACTAAATCCTAAATTAGCCGCCGCTTACGGTAACCGGGGTATTGCGAAGTGTGAGCGTGGCGATAAGCAGGGTGCTATCAAAGATTTTCAGCAGGCAGCCAACCTGTTTCTGCAACAAGGAAACAGAGCTGATTACCAACGAATAATGACCATAATCAGAAGGCTATAGGTATGATTGTAGGATTGTAGGTTGGGTTGAGGAACGAAACCCAACATTGTAGAGGCAGGATTTGAAAAGTCCGAATCTTAATATAGAATTGTGGTTCCTAGTCGGCACGGCTCGGACCAAGTAAGGGCTAAAGCCCTTACTACAAACCTTTGCTCTATTGTGTAAAATCAAGTAAAACTATATTATTGATTATGACTCAATTACCTCAGAAACACCAAGTTCGACGCGGAAGAATTTTTCCAGAGTTGAAGATTCCTCCTGAAGAATTGGCGAAACGTCAAGCTAAAAGAGAAGAACTAGGTCGGCGGTGTCGTCATATTTTTGAAGAAATTCGTCCCCAACTCATCGACCAGTATTACAATTGGTTCATTGCGATCGATCCTGATAATTGCAACTATTTACTTGACCCTAAGTTAGAAGGTTTAGTCAAAAAAATCCGCTGTCATTATCCTGATGGAGAAGTTAAACTGACTGCTTTTCGGCTTAATGAAAGTGGAGCCTGTGGCCGAATATGATCGCGGGTTGGTTTGGTGAACATGGTGAGTTATACTTTGACATTGAATTAATTACTGCTTTGCGATCGATCATGATAATGGCAACTATTTACTCGACCCTAAGTTAGAAGGTTTAGTAGCACAAATTCGTCATCACTATTCTAATCAAGAGCCTAGAGTGGGCATTTTTCGCCTGAATGAAAGCGGAGCCTGTGGTAGAATATGACCGCAGAACTGTACGGACTAAAGTCCGCACTACGAACCGTACTCCGAACTGTGCGATCGCTTTAAACAATCAATATCATACATACTATGAAAATACAGCAACTACATTCTTGGCCGCTTACAGTTGAAGAAGCTCTCCCTATACAGCAACAACTCAGTTCGGAGGTGATAACTGAGGATCGGTTTAACCCGGTTCAGTATGTTGCTGGTGTGGATGCTGGCTTTGAAGAGTCAGGCGCGGTGACGCGGGCGGCTGTCGCTGTGCTGAGTTTTCCTTCTTTACAGTTACAAGAGTATGCTCTTGCTCTCCGCCCGACTACTTTTCCCTATGTTCCAGGATTCCTTTCTTTTCGAGAAATTCCCGCTGTGCTGGATGCCTTGGAAAAAATCACCATCACACCTGACTTAATTTTATGTGATGGTCAGGGCATCGCTCATCCCCGTCGATTGGGGATTGCTTGCCATCTGGGAGTACTTCTAGATATGCCTACAATTGGTGTAGCTAAGAGTTTATTGATTGGCAAGCATAATGAGTTACCATTGGAACGAGGGGCATGGCAACCACTGGTGCATCGTGGCGAAACGATCGGTGCTGTTCTGCGCACGAGAACCGGAGTCAAACCACTCTATGTTTCTAGTGGGCATCGGGTGAGCTTGACAACTGCAATAGATTATGTAATGCGCTGCACTCCCAAATACCGTTTGCCAGAGACAACTCGTTGGGCTGATAAACTAGCCTCTAATAGAGGTAACATACTTGACAACAAGCCGCCTCAGAGCTGAAATCATATTATAATTTAGTTAAAGTTGTCAATACTCTATTGAAAAATAGAAGTTTTTTTAGGAATAAAGCAATATTTAGGTGAAGTATTAGCTGAACAAGACTAAGGGGTATAGGTAATGCACGAATTGACTTTAACATGGGCAGAAAACAATAATCGAAAAAACCATACTATTTACGACCAACAGCCTAGCAAAAATCCTGTAACCGTGCGGATAGGTCGCGATCCGGCCCGATGCGACATTGTTTTAAACGATCCCACACTAACTGTATCCGGGTTGCACGTCGAAATCTTTTTTAACCCGCAGCAGCACAGCTTTTACTTGCGATCGCTGCGATCGACTAACCCCCCCATTGTAGATGGGCAAACCATTACCCAGGGTGAAGTACCTTTAAAACAGGGTAGCACCATTAATTTGGGAAAGATGACCCTGACAGTGGTTGCAGTTTATCTGTCGAAAATAGGGGTTCCAGCCACAATTGTCCTCCCATCCTCAGTCACACAAGTAGTCAATCCGGCACCCGCCCCACCCCAGATACCACAGCCGTTACCAGTAGCAGTCAATCAGTCACCTGCCCAAACTACCCCAAGTTATGGGTTGCGGTGTTCCAATTCTAAATGTGGTAAAACTTCTCCTTACTCACGTTTGGCTTTAGGGTGTCCGTGGTGTGGCACATCACTGGCGGCGGCCGGAAGCGTATTGATAAGTGTCAATGGTTCTTAATTACCCATCGCTATGAATTCTAGTTCCATGCAAATACGGCTGACTTGGGAAGACTTAACAACGGGCGAATCGCGAGAACCCACGCTAAATGTCCCAGTTGGTTTGGGAAGAGAATTTTCTCAAATACCAACTGAAGTCAATGGACGTCGTGTCTCTCGGATAGCCCTCAATAGTGTGGAGGTTTCTCGCTTCCATGCCTTGATTGACTTGGAACAGAATCAAGTGGTGGTAATTGACCAAAACAGTAGCAATGGCATATTTATTAATGGTCAACGTCAAACTCGGAGTGCTATTGCTAATGGCGACACTTTGCAAATCGGCCCCTACCAGATAACTGTAACCTATGCTGCTATTACACAGCAACCACCATCGCCTCCCTCTGGTAATTCCCAGATTCTCTTTAACCCAGATACAAATCTGCCCGATCCTAGACTAAACCAGCCTGCACCTGCGCCAGTAATCCCAACAAGTGGGAGTTTCCCCCCACCGTCGTTTGCTGATGTGCAAGTTGAGGTGCAAGACTTGTATGCGACTGGGCTACCTGTAGACGAAATTGATTATGCCACAATTGGGGCTGGGTTGGGCAGTTTTGTTTGGGTAGATTTTCTGAGAATTTTTGGTGTCAAGGCTGAAAAAATTGCAGCTTTGGGGATCGAGGAGCAACCTTATGCGCGTTACAAGCGACTTTGTCTGAATTCTCAGATTCCTTTGCATGAAAGGCTGCGATCGAACTCTGACTCCTGTCCTGATAATATTTGGGGTTGGCCGAGTTATGCTCTTAGGGAAGCTTGGCACGACTTCTTTGGGGGGCGGTTGGGTGAGATGTTAAGAAAGCTGTGGCAGGTATTTGCTGAACCGACATTTGCCGAAACTTACACCCCCCGTGCTGGCAATGTGTTCAATTCGATCGATAGGGAGGCAGCGAGGATTGGCTGGAACCAAATCTTTCGTTATGCTAGAGTACGGGCAATTCGTAAAACTACCGATGGGCGGTATGCTATAGCATATTCCCGCATGGGTGCCCGCAACTATGCCTTTATAGTAGCTCGTTACGTTCACCTAGCGATCGGCTATCCAGCAATTCAGTTTTTGCCTGATTTACAAGCTTATCGGGAAAAAACTGACGATTTTAAGTCAGTAGTAAATGCTTACGAAGACCACAATCACGTTTACCAGCATTTAGAGAGCAACGGCGGCACAGTCTTGATTCGTGGTCGGGGGATTGTCGCCTCTCGGATTGTACAACGGATTTATGAAGCACGGCAACGCAACCAGAATATTACTCTGCTACACTTGATGCGATCGGCCAAACCTCAAGGCAACAAATACGGTAGTGCCCAGCGTCGTGTCGAGAATCATTACGAATTTCAACCCTTTAACTGGCCTAAAGCCGCATGGGGCGGTGAATTACGGGCGATTTTGGAAAAAGCAGACCCCCAACAGAGACAGAGCCTGCTGGCAGACTGGGGCGGCACCACCACAGCAGATCGTAGTGATTGGCGGCGAATAGTTGCAGAAGGAATTAGACAAGGCTGGTACAAAATTGAATTTGGTGAAGTAGAACGAGTAGAACGCGATCCAGATGGCGTCGTTACCTATATCAAGGAAAAGGGGTTTAAAGGGGAAATGCGGCTGTTAGCTAACTTTATCATCGATGCCACTGGTCTTGATGCTAAAGCGAAGTGTAGTCCGCTACTTGACGACTTGGTAAGCCATTATAATCTTCCTCTAAATCACCTAGGGAGAATGGTAGTTGCTAACAATTTTGAACTGGTAGAGATGCGAAATCGATCGGGGCGAATGTATGCCGCAGGTGCTAGTCTCCTGGGAGGTCCCTACGCACCAGTTGATAGTTTTCTAGGTTTGCAGTATGCAGCATTGCGATCGGTTGATAGCTTGGCGGTCGATCGATCCCCTGCTACTCATCGTTTAAATCCTATTAGTTCCTTCAGTCAGTGGTTAAAATGGGCTCTAAATCACTCCCCTTAATTTAGTCATTAATCACCCATCACCAAATCCTTATGACTCCCACTTTACTTGGTCGTTGGCAAACTAGAATATTGCTGTTTTCTACAGTAGGCGTACTGATAACTTTACCCTTTGGTATGGGCATAATCGGTCCTGGTGGTGCGGTTTTTTTCTGGGTACTATTATATTTAGCGCTGTTTGGACTAGGTTGGGACATTTTTTATCAGTACCTGCAAAAATTGCGCTGGGACTCTGATTGGCCAGGAGTCTTGCAACTTCTGGCTGGCATTTGGGAAGCGGTATTTGTGGCATTGCTAGTAAAAATCTTTGGCTTACCAGGCGTGCCACAGGATCTGTCCCTAGAATGGTTCTTGCTCAACTACAGCTTCGTGTGGTTAGGAGTATATGTAGCATCTCAAACCATCATGCGGATTTTATTTCCCCGCTGGCGTTTCCGGGGTGGGCAGTGGTTGTAGAATTCTAATCTTAACGATAATTTATTATTTTGATTACCTTACCTTAACCATGTAGCATCAATGATTCAGCTATGCTGATGGAGAGAGAGGCTACCGCATTTGGCAGATTGCATGGCTAGACTATACAACTTGTTTATCCAGGGTGGCCCGGTGATGTGGCCACTTTTAGGGCTATCGATTATGACCATGTCCTCCGCTTTGGAGCGGGGGTGGTTTTGGTTGCAATTGTTAAGCAGAGAAGATCGAGTTGTCCATGAGGTGCTAGAAGCGGCGCATCATAACTTGGAAAAAGCGCAGTCGATCGCTAAACAAGCTCAAAAGTTGCCCATAGGTCGTTTTCTGCTTGCGCCCCTGAAGCTAAAGCAACCAAACCCCGAAACTTTTCGCTTAGCGATGGAATCAGCAGGGGATAAGGAATTTGTTAAAATGCGTAAAGGTGACAAATTCCTGGAAACAGTGGTAGCCTTAGCACCGTTGTTGGGGCTACTGGGCACAGTTACGGGACTCATCCGCACCTTCAGCAAACTAGAACTAGGCAACTCTGCTGCTGCCAGCACCCAAAATTCTGTTCAGGGTATTGGTGAAGCTCTGATTGCTACTGCAACTGGCATGATTGTAGCGATTACGGCACTGGTTATTTTTCGCATCTCTGTCACTTTGCAAGCACGACAGGTAGACTATTTTTCAGAGGTCGGTACAGAACTGGAGCTGATTTATCGTCAGTTCTGGCAAGGGAAACATTGGGAGCAGCCCAGTTCTGTAAAAACGCCTGACGACTAAAATATAGATAAGTTATATAGTTGTAGGTTGGGTTGAGGAACGAAACCCAACATTAAGGTTTGAAAGCCTTGGTTTTCCCTCTGTTCAAGGGGAGAGCCAATTGATTAGTAAAATTTGTCACATTAAGTGTTGGAGAGCCGAAAGATAAGTATGCGATTTAAAAATGGTAAAAAAGGCACTGAAATGCCACATGTTGACTTAGTTCCTTTGATGGACGTAATTTTGGCTGTGCTGACGTTTTTTGTTCTCTCTTCTTTATCATTGACTCGGCAACTATCAGTAGTTGATGTCACGCTGCCCAGTGCTGGTACAGGTTCTACTGAACAAAAAACTCCAGATCCGTTGGTAGTTGGGTTAAATGAACAGGGTCAGCTTATACTAGAAAATCAACCAGCAACTAAAGAACAGTTAGCGAGTAAAATGCAATCTTATTTATCAATAAATCCTAATGGGGCAGTGATTCTAAAAGCCGATCGTAAGTTACCCTATGAACAGGTAGTAAAACTTTTGGGTGAAATGCGAGATGTTGGGGGCGATCGCGTCTCCTTAGCGATAGACCAAAATTAAAGGTTCGTAGTAGCGTCGGCGACGCCGTGCCCGCCCGGACTTTAGTCCGTAAAGCTCGTAAAGGTTCGTAGTACGGACTTTAGTCCGTACCAGCATCAAAGCAGGATAGGAAGATCAGTTGGTAGCATCCTGTAATCTAAAAATAGCAAGTTTACCCTCTGGAGTGGGTACAATACTGATATAACGAACAAAAGACTTATTTGTTTGATGGCTTATTCTGTAGAGAGTCACACTCCCATAAGGTTTTAATTGTGATATTACAAAACCCCGTTCGGTCAGTTTGCCCTGAAATGAAAAAAGTATCTTCTCGGGAGTTGTACCCTTAGCTAAACCTAATGTTGGGTATCCTTCGTCCAATTTAACGCGGGGCGCATCAGGAATTTTAGTAAAATCCATAAGGTAGTTAATATCTTTGTCAGACGAAGATAAGACAAACTCTTCATCAATTTGATGACAAATTTCGTCAAACGCTCTTTCCTCAGCAGATTGTTGTACTACTTCTGTATCCTTAAGCTTGTCTAGATCGGGAATAGGAGTAGGAGCAAGAACAATAACTGTGTTATTATTCCGGAAAATTAAATGGAGGAACTGATCCTGGCTGCCTTTAGAAACTTTATAAACTTTTATATTTGGTTGCTCAATGTTAGATTGAACGCTAAATTTTTTAGAGGCTAGTTGTTTCTGGAAATAAGCAACTACTTTCTGCAGGTTATCACTTGTGTGTTTAGCCAAGTTGTCAACTGCTGCTGGTAATATACCTACGGAACCGGGTTGAGCATTTGGATAGAGAGGAAAATCTGCAAAAGGGTCTTGTGTTGTAGAAACTGGGGTGGTGGGTGTTGGAGTTGGAGTTGGAGTTGGAGTTGATGTTGCAGTTGGTGTCGGTGAAGACACGGGTGATTTTATCGGTGTAGGCTGAGGCGTTGGATTTTGAACAATTGGCTGAGATATTTGTTGACGAACTATCGGGGATGGTTGAATTGTAATTTTAGGCAATGGTGTGGGAGAAGGGTTCAGCGATGCTATGGGAGAAGGTTTACTTGCTACAGTTGGTAATTGAGTTATTTTTATCTTTTGTGTTTCTTTCTTGACGACTTCATTCTTTGGTTGAGACGGTATTGGCATCAGTAAGAGTAAGCCATGCAGTCCTATAGAAATCAGCAGCATGGGTCGGATTAAACCCTGTAAGGGCGCAGGGAAGTTAGTGGCAGAAGAAGACTGGTTCATAAAGGTAACAGAACTTAAAATATACTGTACGCATGGTAGAGAACACCTTTGAATGGTCAGGAGTCAGGAGTCAGGAGTCAGGAGTCAGGAGTCAGCCTGGATTCTTATTCGATGAAATAATATAGTCAGGACTTACGCACTGCCTCTATATATAGCGGGTTCGTAGGGGCAAACCCCCTGTGGTTGCCCCTATATATGCCAGTGTGCGTAAGTCCTGATAGTATCGCTCACAATGAAATAATACAGTATCGATCGCAATGACATAACATTCCCAAATATAAAAATAGGTTAACTTTAGATTAAATAAATTTAAAGTTAACTTAATCTTAAATTAACCTACTTTTAATTGAATCGTCTTAATGTAAGGAGATGTATGTGCAAATTTTGGTAGGCTCCTGTTTGA
Source organism: Oscillatoriales cyanobacterium PMM_0019 (assembly GCA_949127975.1). Taxonomy (GTDB): domain Bacteria; phylum Cyanobacteriota; class Cyanobacteriia; order Cyanobacteriales; family CASBRB01; genus CASBRB01. The sequence goes on from CASBRB010000297.1 coordinate 22,887, forward strand.
GGACCTGAAGGTATGATTTTCTTCACACCCGCTTTTCGTCTTGTTGTTACAACTTCATTACTCACCGTTGCAGTTACCTTGGGACAAGGTTTTACGGCGATTACACAGGCATTAACGCTAAATGGCGCTGGTGCGACGTTTCCCAAACCGCTGTACGATCGGTACTTTGCTGAATTCAGCAAAAAATACCCAGATATCCAAGTCAACTATGAAGGTATTGGTAGTGGCGGTGGCATCAAGCAATTGATTGCTGGCACTGTTGACTTCGCAGCTAGCGATGCGGCCATGAACGATGCTGAGATAGATAAGGTAAAACAGGGTGTATTAATGATACCTACCGCTGGTGGGGCTGTGGCAGTTATTTACAATCTACCCGGTGTGTCAGGTCTTAAATTGTCTCATACTGTACTGCCAGACATCTTTAGCGGTAAAATCACTCGTTGGAACGACCCGAAAATTGCTGCCGATAACCCTGGCGTAGAGCTGCCCGATGAGCGGATTAAACCAGTAGTAAGGGCAGATGGTAGCGGAACCAGTTTCATCTTCACCAACCACTTGAGCGCCATTAATGATGATTTCAAAACTCAGGTTGGTGCTACAAAAGAGCCTAAGTGGCCAGGAAATCCTCTTAAAGGAAAAGGAAATCCTGGCGTAGCTGCTCTGGTGAAACAAACGGCGGGGTCGATTGGTTATGTAGAAGCCGCCTACACCAAACAAACTAACCTGCCCGCAGCTTCAGTAGAAAATCAAAAAGGTCGGTTCGTTGCTCCTTCTATAGCCGAAGCTAATACAGCTCTGGCTAATATCAAGTTTCCAGCGAACTTCCGCGTTTTTGAAGGCAATCCTGCCGATGGCTATCCGATTACTGGTGTTACCTGGCTTTTAGTTTATAAGCATTACGACAGCGCTGAAAAAACAGAGGCTGTAAAAAAACTAATCCAATGGTGCCTGAATGACGGTCAAAAATTTAATAATGGCCTGGGATATACCGAAATTCCCGCATCAGTTGCCCAGGAAGCGATCGAGACGGTGAATAGCGGCATTAGCACCCCTTAACTAACAGTTGTAATTTTTGGCTAAATATTGCAGAGATGGGGTGTAAGCTGTTTGGCATTTAAACTGGGTGTTTCAGAGGCTAGAACCCTTGACTGGCTTAGATCTCCTTTTCAATTTAAATGGTGAACAGCTTATTTACCAATTAAGAAATGCGGCGATAAGCAAGCAAAGATATAGATGACAAATCCCGATCGAGCAAAGCAATACTTAGAAGTAGAACACAACTTATTCCAGGCAGATCCAAAAAATTTACTGCTGGAACAAGGGTTCACTTGGCTGGTGAGGATTTTTGCCTTCAGTACCGCTGGGTTGCTGTTATGGTTATCGTGGATAATTTTCCAGGATGCTGAACCAGCGATCGCGCAATTTGGCAGCGATTTTTTGCTGAGTCAAAACTGGAATGTCGGGGAGCTGAGTTTTGGAGCTGCACCCTTCATTTACGGCACTGTAGTAAGTTCAACACTCGCTCTATTGATAGCCGTTCCCATTGGACTAGCTGTGGCAATAGTTACTAGCGAAAATTTTTTGCCAGTATGGGTGCGCTCTCCCTTAGCTACTCTAGTCGAGCTAATTGCGGCAATCCCTAGCGTCATAGTGGGCTTATGGGGAATTTATGTAATGATTCCCGTACTGCAGCCTTTACAGCTCTGGCTATACAAGCATTTAGCATGGATACCCTTGTTCAGTACCGAGCCATCCGGTCCCAGTATGCTAGCCGCTGGCGTTATCCTAGCGATCGTGATCCTACCTACAATTTCGGTAATTAGCCGAGATGTGTTACTGGCAATTCCCTTAGAGTTGCGCAATGCCTCTATGTCTTTGGGAGCTACCCGCTGGGAGACGATATTTAAAATCATACTGCCAGCTAGTGCTTCAGGGATTGTAGGAGCAACTATACTAGCTCTAGGTCGAGCATTAGGCGAAACAATGGCAGTGACGATGGTTATTGGTAACTCAGCCGGAATCAATATTTCACTGCTAGAACCGGCTTATAGTATTACATCTGTCCTGGCGAATGAATTTGCTGAAGCGCTGGAAAAGTTACACATTGGAGCTTTGATGTATTTAGCTTTAATTCTGTTTGTCATCACACTAATTGTTAATCTTATCGCCGTGCTTATGGTTAACATATTTACTAAAAAAATAAATTAAATGAGTTGTTAAATGGCAAAATCATTATTAGATAAATCCCTAGAGACAGAACTCCACCAGCCTTTAGGAGTGGGTAGAACATTATTTAGCTGGGGAATGACTGGCATTGCCTTTATTCTCACTGGAATGGCGTTACTTCCCCTGTGTTCAATCTTGCTAGAGATTCTGCGTCAAGGAATTCCTAATTTGGGATGGGAAGTATTTGTGTCTCTACCAGCTCCACAGGGAATGACAGACGTACCCAATGGTTTTGCTAACGCTCTTTTAGGGACAATATTAATGGTGGGAATTGCTTCCCTCCTGAGCGTTCCTTTTGGTGTAATGACAGGCATTTTTCTTTCAGAGTTTGGTAAAACTTCCACAATAGCTAGTGGCATCCGCTTTATCACGGTGATCCTGAACAGCGTTCCTTCCATTATTGCAGGGGTATTTGCTTACGCCATTGTTGTCATCACTACCCATCAATTTTCAGCCGTAGCAGGGGGTTTTGCCCTAGCCGTACTAATGTTGCCAATGGTGGCGCTGACGACTGAAGAAGCTTTAAAACTCGTTCCCACTTCTATGCGTCTTGCCTCTGCCTCCTTAGGAGGCAATAGCTTTCAGACGACTTTTCGGATTGTAGTCGCCTCGGCTTTACCTGGAATCACCACAGGGTTATTGCTAGCCGTAGCTCGCGCAGCGGGTGAAACGGCCCCGCTGTTACTCACCGCCTTATCTAGTCAAAAATGGCCGGATGGTTTATTTAGTCCCACAGCTTCCATGTCGGTACTAATTTATAATTATGCTAACTCGCCTTATCCGGAACAAATCCAACTAGCTTGGACAGCTTCTCTGGTGTTAGTAGGGATGGTTTGTATCACCAGCATTTTGTCCCGCTTATTCGCTCGCAAACGTTCTTTAGTACGCTAAACAATGGAATCTGATAATAAATACTCCAACTTACAGTCATCTCCTCAAGGGCAGAAACCCTCAGACATTGAATCAACTACACCTAGGACTGATTTGCCAGCTCTGCGGGTAAGAGATTTATCATTTTACTACGGTAAAACCAAAGTGTTAGATGGGGTATCAATGGATATTTTGGAGCAGCAAATAACTGCCATTATTGGTCCCTCTGGCTGCGGTAAATCTACCTTTATCAAAGCCATCAACCGCATCAACGAATTAGAAACAAAAGTTCAAGTAAAAGGCACTATAGAATTTTTTGGGCAGAACCTTTACCACCCACGAGTCAACATTAACCACCTGCGCCGCTTAATTGGCATGGTGTTCCAAAAACCCAATCCCTTTCCGAGCAGTATCTACGACAATGTTGCCTACGGCGTCAGAATTTTTGACCGCCACCCCCGCTCCCAGTTAGATGAAATTGTTGAATCAGCCCTTAAAAGTGCTGCCCTTTGGGATGAGGTGAAAGACAAATTGAAAAAATCAGCTTTGGGGCTTTCTGGGGGACAGCAACAGCGACTTTGCATTGCTAGAGCGCTAGCAGTGCAACCAAAGATTTTGCTGATGGATGAGCCTTGCTCTGCCCTCGATCCCATCACCACGATGAAAATTGAGGAACTGATTCAGACTTTCAGCCAAAAGCTGACAGTTGTGATTGTTACTCACAATATGCAACAAGCTTCTCGTGTATCAGATTATACTGCTTTTTTTAGTACCGATGAAAGCCGTATAGGTCATCTGGTAGAGTTTGGTCATACTACTGAAATTTTTACTAAAGCGACGAACTCCCGCACCCAAGACTACATCCAAGGGCGTTTCGGTTGAACTTAATCTAAAGCCCATTTCACTGCTGTTGCAATTTCTTCTAAGCTGACATCTCCGTGATCTGACTTGGCGTAAATCAGCAGAAGTAAGACGCTTTCTGGGGAAATCACTTGATAAATAACCCGATAGCCGCCGCTTTTGCCTGTAGGAATATCACTGTTTTTAGCACGAACTTTGAATATGGTTGCATCAGTACCAGTGATTTGAGCGCCGATAAAATTCCCAGCTTGTAGCTCATCCACAATGGGCTGAATATCTGATTGGATCTGGCTGTAGCGTTTTGCCAGGGCTTTGAGACGGCGTTGGAAGGGTTGAGTAAACTGAACTTCTGCCATAGATTTAGGCTTCGATATCGTCCCAAAGCTGGGATACCGGGTAAGTTTGCCCTGCGGCAGCCTGTTTTAGGGATTCTTGCAGATCAGCGAGAATCTGGGCATTGGGTTCTTGCTCATCAACCCAGGCTAACCCACTGGCGGGATCTTCCAAGGCGTTGATAATTTGTTCCCAGAGGTCTAAAGGCACAAGGACATCAGTGGTTTTTCCAGCAGCGTTGGTAACATACCGGACGCGATTTTCAAGAGGTAAATTTACCATCGGGTTAACTCTCCTGTTGTATTTCCATTGTACGTGGATTGCTCTATACAGTTCAGTACTGTACTACTGCCTCTACATATAGCGGTTCGTAGTAGTTGTAGGTTGGGTTGAGGAACGAAACCCAACATTGTAGGGGCTACAGATAGTCTAAACGATCGTATGTACGGTAGCCCCGAAAACTCAACTCTCTCCTGATGATAATGTTGGGTTTCGCTTACGCTCAACCCAACCTACAATAACTAAATATAGCGGTTCCTAGGGGCAATCCCCTGTGGTTGCCCTTTCTTTACA